>JBAUIB010000306.1:0-1531 GCA_049680585.1 Phormidesmis sp. | reverse complement strand
GATCGCATCGTCGTGCTTGAAAATGGCGAAATTATCGAGATCGGCAGTCACGAGCAGCTCATGGCAAAACAAGGCCGCTATGAGGAAATGTTTCGCCTGCAGGCTGAAAGCTATCAATCGTCAAGATCGTCGTCATCAATACGCTAAAGCCATCCGTTTCTCGATAGGATTGAAGCGATAACTTTTATAGCGTTAGAATTTTTAGATGGATATTCGGTTTAAGCTTTGGCTCGGCGTTTTTGGCTCACTTCTGTTGCTTTGGCTGGGCGTGAATTTTCTCATATAGCCATACGTAGACTCTATGGGAACACGTCTAAAGGCACAGTAGGCATGTGTTTGGCGCAAAAGGCCGATACCCGATATCTCTCGCTGGCTGAGCGGAGTCGAAGCCACAGCCCAGTCGGACTACTCTGCAAGACTACGCTGTGCCTTTCCACATTTTTTGACTGATTGTGAATTCTCAAGCTGCCAGAAACAAGGTCGCCCAGTCTATTTTATCGGGGCGATCGCCGGTGCTAATCATCTCAAACGCCTTATTCTCCGCCGCCTCAATTTCCAATGCAGCTACGCATGCCGCCGCTAAGTCAATTCGGCTGGTCTGCCCATTGAGCGTATCGCCCGTTTCTACCACCACACCGAGTTTGCCGCCGGTACTCGCCTCTACTAGCGTATTAAAATCACGCGAGGTGTAGGGACCATCGATCAGCTGACCAGGGCGAATAATCGTGTAGGGCAACCCCGAGCGCAAAATCGCCGTTTCGCCTTTCGCCTTTGCATCTAGCACACCATAGGCATTCAGCAGACTATAGGGAAACTGGTCTTTGCGAGACACGCCGCACGACGAGACAAATACAAATCGCTGCAAGTCTCTGGGCACAGCGCTCAGTAGATTGCTCACGCCCAAAGCATCGACGGCCTCTGGCGTATTGCGAGCATTCGCATTGCGAAACTCCGCGTCTAGGTAAATTTTGGCCCAGTTTGTTGCTAACTCTAAGGGGTTGCTTCCCAAATCAATCTTAAAGTCCCAGCGATCAGATGGCAGCGCGGTTGTGCCCGTAGCACAGATTAAATGGGTAATCTCATTTGTAGCCGCATTGAGCGTGTCGGGTTTCGTAATATCACCGACCGCGACTTCTACCTTGTCAGCGAACAGCGTGCGGGCTTTCTCGGCGCTGCGCGTGAGTACCCGCACTCGGTATCCTGCTGTAATCAGACGGGCGACCGCCAGTTGACCGACACCGCCTGTGGCACCGGCTACGAGTACTAAAGCTTTTTCAGTGGGCATTTTCATTCACGGTGGAGAAGTTGCAGTCATGATTGTATTTTCCGCGCTCAGTGCGTGCCTATCTATAGGTATCTATGCGCGATCGCCCTGCGGGATATGTAAAGCGGGTATGAAGGGGGTATGAATAGGCATTGATAGATCTCATGCAAAGTGGATATCCTCCTGTTAATCTAGCGTCCTAGCGCTTAGGATCTGATGAGTTGTTTTAGAAATCCACGTAAGTACCCAGTAATTATCAGGGTTTTG
>JBAUIB010000305.1:0-1558 GCA_049680585.1 Phormidesmis sp. | reverse complement strand
GGCGAGGTCTGCTTAAAGCTCGACAGATCGATAATCAATATCCTAAGTATTGGATTATCTGGGCTAATGTAGATGAGTTGACACGCCTGAAAGCCTTGCGCCAGCGGTCAGTCGCTGACACATTGCATCAACGTTGGAAAGCTCACGCTGTCTCAATAAACCTTGAGGCTGAAACAGTAGAGTATCCGTAAGCCCAAAACAGCAATCACGATACTGTCTCAAAATAGGTACTGAATTATGGTATTTCAAGATAAGCAGTTAGATGGTGACGAGGGCATTGAGGCTATAGGATCTCTATCACATGCCGATAGTTGATACATCTGGCGCGGCGTTTGCCTTTGGAACTTGCTCGCAATCGAGGCAGTTCAACCACAATTTGATTGCCCAGATAGCCTTCAATGCGGTCATGATAGAGACGCAGCTCTAGTTGCCTGCCAATCAATCGAGACGGCACCGTGTAGAGCACACAGCGCACTTCAACCGTGCTGTAGCGGCTGACTCGAGCGGTCAGCACTTCGTAATCGCAGGCGCGATATTTAGGCAGCGGTTGCAGATACTTTTTCTCTTCTGTAAACTTCTTAGCACTTCGCTTGTTGAGCTTATCGACCGACACTTCAATGAACTGTTGATAGGCTGCTACACTCTCAAAGTCGTTGTGGCCACGCATGTACAACGCCTGTGTGATGCGGTTCTTGAGATGGCCGTGAGGACTTTCTATGCCGCCGTTTTCGTGGGCAATGCCTTTGTTATTTCTCGTCGGCTCTAATCGGTAGTGGTCGCATAGTTCCTGGTAGTACTCAGTCAATTTCTTGCGCCGTGCCCCTCGCAAATTACGATAGGCCGCGCTCAAACTATCGGTTCGGTGTTGCTTCGGTGCGCCACCGCTTGCTTGAAGCGCATTTTGTAGTCCTTCTGATAGCGCAATGAAGCTTTCGCCGCCTTGTATCACTTGGGCGTACTGCCAGCCGCTGTAGGCCAAGCGGTAGTGGTAGATCAGGTGCTCAAACGGTTTGCCGCTGATGGTGATCTCCACGCCTTTAAGTTCGGTGAAGTCTGAGAGCCCCATCAGTCCTGGCTCGTGGTGCAGCTCGAACATTACTTCTGGCGCTGGCCCGTGTACCGCTTTCCACATCTGCACCCGCCGTTGCACCGTACGCAGCACTTGGGGATATTCGCCTGGATACTGCTCTTGTAGATACTCGAACAGCGTCGTCGGCTTTAGCCTCGGCTCTTTGTGCAGCATCGGTTCTAGTTCACTCTCCCACACCGCTGCTAGCGGGTCGGGACTCGTGCGCCAGTCTCGCGGGCGACCTCGGTTTGGATGATACGACCCAGACTCTATTCTTTGGCCAGTTCGCCTCGATATTTCCGCTACCGCAGCGGCTTCCACCTGCGTAGCGCCCGTTTCTCTCGCATTCATATACACGCGGGTTTGATAACGTTGGATAATTTGATTGGACACGGATGGCTTTCCCTTTTTGCTGTTGGGTTGCCATCCAGTGTCTTTTTTTGCCTTCTATTCTGCTGTCGCGACACCTACATTGGCGCTTCTTTATAG
>JBAUIB010000304.1:0-7614 GCA_049680585.1 Phormidesmis sp. | reverse complement strand
CGCATTCCTAAAGGGGTGTTGCTAGTCGGTCCGCCAGGAACAGGTAAGACTTTGTTGGCTAAAGCGATCGCGGGAGAAGCCGGCACGCCATTCTTCTCCATCTCCGGCTCAGAATTTGTTGAGATGTTCGTCGGTGTCGGTGCCTCCCGCGTCCGCGACCTGTTCAAAAAAGCCAAAGAAAACGCGCCTTGCATCATCTTTATCGATGAGATTGATGCGGTCGGCCGCTCTCGCGGGGCCGGTATTGGTGGGGGCAACGACGAGCGGGAGCAAACGCTCAATCAGCTGCTCACCGAAATGGATGGCTTTGAAGGCAATACCGGCATTATCGTGATCGCCGCGACTAACCGAGCTGACGTGTTGGATTCAGCTCTATTGCGCCCTGGCCGCTTTGACCGTCAGGTGTCGGTCGATCCGCCCGATATCAAAGGTCGCCGTGAAGTGCTAGAAGTCCACGCTCGCAACAAGAAAGTCGCTGACGATATTTCTTTGGATGCGATTGCCCGCCGGACACCTGGGTTTACCGGTGCCGACTTAGCAAACCTGCTCAACGAAGCGGCTATTCTCACCGCTCGCCGCCGCAAAGAAGCGGTCACCATGCTAGAAATCGACGATGCGATTGACCGCGTAGTCGCCGGTATGGAAGGGACACCGCTCACCGATGGTAAGAGTAAGCGATTGATTGCCTACCATGAGGTCGGCCACGCCATCATCGGTACGCTGGTCAAAGATCACGATCCGGTGCAAAAAGTAACGCTGATTCCTCGTGGACAGGCGCAAGGGCTCACCTGGTTTACTCCGAGTGAAGATCAAATGCTGATTTCGCGGGCGCAGCTCAAAGCTCGCATTGCTGGTGCTCTAGGCGGACGGGCAGCAGAAGACGTTATTTTCGGTGACTCGGAGATTACGACTGGGGCTGGCAATGATTTGCAGCAGGTGACTGGCATGGCCCGCCAAATGGTGACCAAGTTCGGCATGTCTGATCTTGGCCAGCTCGCACTCGAAAATGAGCAGGGTGAAGTTTTCTTAGGCGGTAACTGGAACCGCTCTGAGTACTCGGAAGAAATTGCTTCTCGCATCGACGCGGCTGTTCGCGAAATCGTTCAGAAGTGCTACGAAAATGCCTGCAATATCATTCGAGAAAATCGCGATGTGATCGACCGGGTGGTTGATCTGCTCATCGAGAAAGAATCGATTGATGGCGATGAGTTTCGTCGGATTGTCAGCGAGTATACAACCGTGCCCGACAAAGAGCGCTTTGTACCACAGCTGTAGCCTCTAAATTGCTGTTTCTCAACTGCCTTGATAAACACAAAGCCTTTATAAATCCAAGAAGGGTTCGCCATGAGTGGTGAGCCCTTTTTTGTGAGTTCTTTTCTATCGGCTATGCTCAGAACCATCGTTATCTAAACAGGTCAATGAGTAGCCGCCGAGAATATAGCTGTGAAAGGCTGCTACTATATATCTCTATAGATAATTCTTAATAAACATTTTTGTTTTGGAATATTTCTACTTGTCTCGCAAAGTCAAGGATGCTTCTTGCTTTGCAGCTCACGTTGCCTCTTGCTTTACACAGCTTTCAGCCGATGTGAAGCTTCTCAAGCAGCATGACAGACGTTATCGCTGAGCAAAACGCTTACGAATACCTATGCCTACGCTCTATATCGCGGTGACAAACCACGGCTTCGGCCATGCCACCCGTGCTGCTTCGGTCGCGACAGAAGTTCGGCAGCGCGCTCAAGCGGCAGGGCTACCGTTGGAGCTGATTATGGCGACGCAGGCTCCAAGTTGGCTGCTCGACAGCTACCTCAGTGAGGAATACGTTCACCGCCCGGTTAGCTTTGATGTGGGCGTGCTGCAAAGCGACAGTCTGACGATGGATAAAGCTGCTACTTTGCAGAAGATGCAGTTTATCCATGCTCAGCAAGATCGTTTGATCGAACAAGAGGCGGCGTTTTTGCAGGCGCAAAAGGTCGATTTGGTACTGGCCGATATGCCTCCCCTGATGGGAAAAATTGCCCGCGCTGCAGAGGTACCTTGCTGGATGATGGGGAACTTTGGCTGGGATTTTATCTATCGGCCTTGGGGCAGTGAGTTTGCAGCCATCGTTGATTGGATTGGCGAGTGTTTTGGCCAGAGCGATCGCACCTTTCGCCTGCCGTTTCACGAATCCATGTCAGCCTCGCCCAACATTACGGATGTGGGCCTAACTGGGGGAACGCCTGCCTATAGTGAGGATGAGCTACGAGCGCTATTGAAGCGTGACATTCCGCCCGAGCGAACGGTCCTTTTGACCTTTGGTGGGTTAGGCTTGTCGGCCATTCCCTACAAGGCGCTAGCTAACTTTCCGGACTGGCAGTTTATTACCTTTGATCGCCATGCGCCTGACCTGCCAAATTTGTATAAAGTGGGTGATCGCAAAATGCGGCCGGTCGATTGGATGATTATGTGCGATCGCATTATCTCCAAACCTGGGTACAGCACCTTTGCCGAAGCCTGCCTGCTAGACAAAGGCGTGATTACGCTGACCCGTGAGGGATTTGCCGAAGCCGAAATTTTGATAGAGGGCATTCAGGACCATGCCTTGCATCGGATTGTAGAGGCTGAGGATTTCTTTAGTGGTGACTGGTCGTTTTTGACAGAAGCGCTGCGATCGCCGCGCAAGTCTCAAAAGCTAGACAAAACGGGTCAGACCAAAATCGCATCCGCCATCGTAGACCATCTTAAGTAGCTTCTGACAGTTTCGGCCCTGCGCTGGTCCCTCTCACTGAATCAATCCGCCAAATCAACTCACCGAATCAGTTGATCTGCTGCTATCTCTAGTGAGCTAGACTGACGAGATACCGCAATCGTTATTTCGATCAACTGTCAGCTTATGGTGGCGACTTCCAACCCAGTTCACTATCAGCGAGTACTCAAGCTCGGTACGCGAGGCAAGTCTTTAGGGCGATTTACCCACAAGGTGCAAGACGCCGTTGCCGCTTCGGGCGTTCGCACGGGGCTTTGCTCTATTTTCGTTCGCCATACTTCAGCGAGTCTGATCATCCAAGAAAACGCCGATCCAGATGTTCTCGCTGATATGGAAACCTTTTTTGCCAAGCTGGTCCCTGAAGGCAATCACTACCGCCACGGCGCTGAAGGCCCAGACGATATGCCCGCTCACATCCGTACGGCGCTGACCCATACCTCTGAGCAAATCCCAGTGGTAGAGGGGCGCTTAGCACTCGGAACGTGGCAGGGCATTTACTTGTGGGAGCATCGTGATCGCCCTCATACCCGCGAAGTGGTCGTTCATGTGACGGGAACCTAACGCCATGAGCAGTAACCGGCAGAATCCGTGGCACGAAGCGACCAGCAATCCCGCCCCTTCTTCAAAAGGTAAAAAAAAGCACCCTCGTAACCCATCAGCCAAATTTGCAGCGCCGCAATACAGAGGTGTTAAGCAAAAGCCTATGGTGTCTTCTATCCCTAAGCCCAAGCTAAAAAGTAAAGTAGCCCCTGCGCCTGAAAGTAGCCCGGTTGCAAAAGAGATCTCGGTAAAGCCGCAACCCATTGTTCCTTTAGACAATTCAGCAGCCGTTGAAATCAAGGGTAAACCCAATCTTTCTGAGGGGCTGATTCCTACAGCCGCCCCTGATTTTCGTTCTGGATTTATCAGCATCGTAGGCCGACCCAATGTCGGCAAGTCCACGTTGATGAACTATCTGATCGGCCAGAAAATTGCGATTACCTCGCCAATCGCTCAAACCACTCGCAATCGCTTGCAGGGCATTTTAACAACGCCTCAAGCCCAGATGATTTTTGTCGATACGCCGGGTATTCATAAGCCGCATCATGAACTCGGTAAAGTGCTGGTGCAAAATGCTCGCGTGGCGATCAACTCAGTCGATGTGGTTCTATTTGTCGTAGAGGCGACCGCCGTCGCTGGCAAAGGCGATCTGTTCGTGGCTAATCTGGTGGCGCAGAGCGAGTGCCCGGTCATCTTAGGCATCAACAAAACAGACCAGCTGCCAGAAAACGGACGCAAAGCGGCTGACATCAAATCGAGCTACGAAACCCTTGCCGCCGAGCATGGCTGGGACGTCGTCAGATTTTCGGCACTCACTGGCGAAGGACTAGCGCCTTTGCAGGAGACGCTCATCTCTAAGCTGGAACCTGGTCCCTACTACTATCCGCCTGATCTGGTGACCGATCAGCCTGAGCGCTTCATTATGGGTGAGCTGATTCGCGAGCAGGTGCTACTGCATACGCGCGAAGAGGTACCGCATTCAGTGGCGATCGCCATCGACAAGGTAGAAGAAGACAACAACATCACCCGCATCCTCGCCACTGTCAACGTCGAGCGAAAATCCCAAAAAGGCATCCTGATTGGCAAAGGTGGTCTGATGATGAAAGCCATCAGCACCGCCGCCCGTGAGCAAATGCAGAAGCTAGTGGCAGGTAAAGTGTATCTAGAAATATTTGTCCGGGTGCAGGCCCGCTGGCGACAGTCGCGGACTCATTTGGCTGAGTTTGGCTACAAAGTAGAGCAGTAGATTGACTGAGAAAAGAATCTGCTTTCCCCGCTGATGATAAAGACTCATATAGAGAGGGGCGAGGCCAGCAACCGACTGACCTTGCCTAGAATTTTTACGATTTAAACTTGTTCGTAATTCGCTGCATTGCTTCCTCAACATTCTCTCGGCTGTTAAATGCTGAGATCCTAAAATAGCCTTCACCTGCTGCGCCAAAGCCTGAGCCTGGCGTGCCGACAATGTTGCAGGCGTTCAGCAGCTTATCGAAAAAGTCCCAGCTCGTCAGCCCATCAGGTGTCTTTACCCACACATAAGGTGCGTTTACACCGCCGTAGACTTTAATGCCCGCTGCAGTCAGCTTTTCGCGAATAATCCGCGCATTCTCTAGATAAAAGCTCACCAGCTCTTTAGTTTGTTGCTGTCCCGCTTCAGAATACACAGCTTCTGCGGCTCGCTGCACCACGTAAGAGACGCCGTTGAACTTTGTAGACTGGCGACGATTCCACAGCTTCCAAATCTCTACCTCGGAGCCGTCTTTCGCTTTGCCTGTGAGTGACTTAGGTACCACCGTAAGGGCGCAGCGCGTTCCGGTGAAGCCTGCGTTTTTAGAAAAGGAGCGAAATTCAATCGCACAGTCTCTCGCCCCTTCAATTTCATAGATAGAGTGAGGAATCGAGTCGTCGGTAATAAACGACTCGTAGGCCGCATCGAACAAAATAATGGAGCCATTTTTGCGGGCATAGTCCACCCAGGCTTTGAGCTGATCTTTGCTCATGGTTGCGCCCGTGGGGTTGTTGGGCGAGCACAGATAGATCAGGTCAACTTTTTCGGTGGGAATCTCGGCTGCAAAGTTGTTATCAGCGCTGATCGGCAAGTAGGTGATGCCCTCATACTTTCCGCTGTCGTCGGCGTCGCCCGTGTGGCCTGCCATCACATTAGTGTCTACATACACCGGATACACCGGATCGGTTACGGCAATACTATTGTCATTGCCGAAAATATCTAGGATGTTGCCGCAGTCACACTTAGAACCATCTGAGATGAAGATTTCGGAGGCGTCCACATCACAGCCGCGAGCTTGGAAGTCTTGCTGAGCCACTTTTTCACGCAGCCATAAGTAGCCTTGCTCAGGGCCATAGCCTCGAAAGGACGCGCGATCGCCCATTTCCTCTACCGCTTTAATCATTGCTGTGCGACAAGCTTCTGGCAGCGGCTCAGTCACATCCCCAATGCCTAGCTTGATCACTGGCGCATCAGGATTTGCCTCAGTGTATGCCTTCACCCGGCGGCCAATTTCAGGAAAAAGATAGCCCGCTTTGAGCTTGAGATAGTTGTCGTTAATCGTAGTCATAGTTGTTTGTCAGCGTCGTTCGGTGATCGTCGGGGAAAGTGAGCATCAAGAAAATAAGCCGCTACCGATCATATAGCGTTGTACGTATTGCTTGATATCCGTTCTTGATAACCATTGTTGTAGATTATCCTGAAGCTGTCACCTTGCTGCCTATCTGGCCCTTGAATACGTTCTATCTATGGCTTCACTTCACGAGCGCACCTGCTGGATTTTTGATATGGACGGGACGCTCACCGAGAGCCTCCATGACTTCCCGGCCATTAGCCGGACGCTGGGCCTGCCCGCCGATGAACCGATACTCGAAGCGCTAGATCGCCTTTCGCCTGATGACGCCGCTCGGTGCCACAAGCAGCTAGCTGACATTGAGCTAGATATCGCTCGCAAAGCTACTCCTCAGCCCAGAGCAGCCGCGCTATTAGAGGATTTGCGCAGTCAGGGGAAGCGCATCGGCATCCTGACTCGCAATACCAAAGACATGGCGCATGAAACACTTGCAGCCTGTGGATTAGCTGATTTTTTTCATCCTGACGATATTCTCGGACGCACCTGCTGCCTGCCCAAACCTCAGCCCGATGGCATCCTTAAGCTGCTATCGGCCTGGTCAGCGACGCCTACCGATACGGTGATGACAGGCGATCACAAGTTCGATCTCATCGCGGGCCGCAATGCCAATGCAACTGCAGTCTATTTAGACCCTCAAGGGGCTTTTCCTTGGCGAGCCTATGCAGATTACTCAGTGCGCAGCTTAGAAATTCTACGTCAGCTGAACCGAGCGTCCTAAATCAGCTATTTGTCCGTGCTTCATCTATAGAGAGATGAGACAAAGTATTTATACTTATTGACTTTTCGGTTGACACTTGCTCAACGAGTCCGTTACATTACTTAATGTAGAGTTTGATGCGCTCTTCCAGTGGGCCAAACAACTGGGCTAAACGTCTGGGCCGCACAGCGTTTCTCTACCAATCTCGTTAGACACCGATCCCATTAGACATTAAGGAATCTTTTCAAATGGCTGTTGTCCTCGCTCTGCTGATTGTTGGCTGGCTAGTTGCATTTGCCTTGGGTGCTCAGGCTGGCTTTGATGCTCAACCCGCTTCTAAAAAGTCCGTTACTCAGCCTGTAGCGACCTCGTCTCAGAACGCTGATACCGATTATCGTCAGCCTGTATCTGCTGCTTAGTGAGCAGGTTTTGCTAGCTTTCGCGGGTTACGGTGATGGTGGTTTCTGTGACCTGTTCAAACGTGTCGTCGTGGCTGATCACAAAAAGCTGTTTGAACGATTTGATGCGGGCGATCGCCTCCGCTAAGCTTGCCCGCCGCGCTCTATCCATATTGGTCGTCGGCTCATCGAAAAAGGCCACATCAATATCAGCTAACACCTTGAGCAGCGCTAGTCTGACTGCTAGAGCCGCACACATTTGCTCTCCCCCCGAGAGGTTAATAAACCGCCGAGCGTGAGCCCCTTCTTGGACCGTAATCTCATACTCGGCGCTCCAGGTCAGGGCAACATTTGTCCGGCCTAGCAGCTCTCGAAACAGCCGGTCTGCCTCTCTCGAAATATTGTGAACATACCGCTCCGTAATGCGCGGTCCAGCGGCTTTATATACCTTGCGAGCATAGTTGATAAACCGCTTAATTCGCTCGCGCTGTTTGAGGTCTTCCTGCGCCTGATCGCGTTTTTGCGCGGTGGCTTTCAGGCCGTCTATACGGCTGGTTAGCTCTGTTAGTCGCTGACGCTGCTGGGGCAAGC
>JBAUIB010000303.1:0-17537 GCA_049680585.1 Phormidesmis sp. | reverse complement strand
CCGTACAGGATACGGTCAGAATGCAGGAAACATTGCGCCGTGAGGAGCTAACGGTCAACGAAGAAGGCACTGCCTACGTAGACTGGGTTGATTCTACGCAGAGTGACCAGCAGAGTGGCCAAAGCTAAAATGCCGAAAGGCACGGTATGACCGAAAAGAATCGCCGGAGCCTCTAATCAAAAGAGACGCCGACGAAAAGAGAGTCAGGCGGATACACGGGAATGCAAAATTATCCTTGGGCGGGCAGCGGTGCAGGCCGAAGTGAGATGATTTGGCTTTGGCCATTGCGCTCAATCTCTAGGCGCAAATCTTTGTCTAGACCATTCGCTTCTACCGCATTTTGCACGCCTTGACCATCGGTGATGGCTTCGCCGTTGACCTGTCGGACGACATCGCCCGAGCGCAGACCTGCTCGCGCGGCAGGTGACTCTGGCACCACTTCAGCAATCAGCACGCCACTGTCTGCCTCTACTGTAAACTCGCTATTAGGATTTTCATTCAGTGAGTTGCGGACTTCGGGCGTCAGATCCACCATCTGAATGCCGATGAAGGGATGCTCGATTTTACCGTTTGCAACTAGCTGATTAGAGATACGCTGCACTGCTTCCATTGGAATGGCAAAGCCTAAGCCCTGTGCGCCGCTGATGATCGCAGTGTTCATGCCGATGACTTCACCGTTGGCATTTAGCAAGGGGCCGCCTGAGTTGCCAGGATTGATGGCCGCATCTGTCTGGATAAAGTCTACGCGCTTGTCGGGAACGCCAACTTGGCCGCTGGTTCGCCCGGTGGCGCTGACGATGCCTACGGTTACGGTGTTGTCGAGTCCGAGAGGGTTGCCGATCGCGATCGCAGTCTCACCCGGCAGCAGCTCAGCTTCACTGACGGCGACCGTTGGCAAATTGTTTGCATTGAGATCGATCACCGCTACGTCCGTTACTGGATCGCTGCCAAGCACCTTGCCTTCAAGGCTACGCCCGTCTTTGAGCGTCACCTGTACGGTATCGGCCCCGTCTACCACATGGGCATTGGTCAATACCCGCCCGTCTTCACTCACAATAAAGCCCGAACCCACGCCGCTTTGCGTTCTTTCTCGGGGCATGTTGTTCGGCAATTGATTGCCAAAGAACTGACGAAACTCTTCTGGAATCTGCGAGCCCTGAGCTGAAACAGTGCGAGAGGCATTAATCCGTACCACCGCTGGCCCTACTGCCTGAACCACTTCAGCGATAGAGCTGCCTTCTGCGGGCAGCGCGAGGCTAACTGGCTGAGTCTGGTAATTGGGCTGAGCAGGCTGAGAAATCGCCGCAGTTTCTGGGCTGCGGTCATTCCCCCATACGTGATAAGCGGCGGCCGTTGCACCGCCCGCCCCTAGCAGCACAAGGGCCAGAGAAGCGGCGGCCCGTTTGCCAATGGCCCCAGGTTTGGACGCTGTCTGATGGGGTCGCAGGCGATTGCCAGGGACTGGATCGGAGTGGTGGTCTCTCATGAGTCGCGGTAAGTAACGTGAAGAATACTCACAGTGTAATTGACGAGTTTGACGAAGGGGTGACGGGCATATGGCACTCGTGTGAAGTCTTGGGCAATTTGGCAAATAGATCCCCCTTACCAAATCGGACAAATCACTCCGACGAAGGATAACACGTTGTTCATTGACTGCTGTAATAAGGAGAGGGCCTAGTGCGTAAACTCGTATACGCAAAATTGCATTAGGCTAGCGTTGTAGCGCGAATGTTGCAGTCATCAGAAGTCGCTAGTGGTTGAGCACAAGACAATAAGCGCAAGACAATAAGCGCTGCGTGACAAACGCTAGACGGGCTGTAAAAAGGTTTTTCTAAAATTTGTTTCACTAGTTTTTTCCACAGTAGTTTTGAAAAAGGAGATTCATTATGGATAGTCAATCAACAGTTGTTTGGCAGGGCAGCGTCAAAGAGGGCGAGGGCAAAATTACCACCGAAAGCGGCGTTCTAAAAGAGTCAGTGTATACCTACGGCACCCGATTCGAAGAAAATCCTGGCACCAATCCTGAGGAGCTGATTGCCGCTGCTCATGCTGCCTGCTTTACGATGGCAACGACCGACTTTTTAGGGGATGAGGGCATTACTCCCGACAGCATTCAGACGGTGGCAAAAGTGACGCTCAGCACTGAGGGCAATGCGCCTGAAGTCACCCAAATCCATCTAGATGTGACTGCTAAGCTGCCCAGCGCAGACAAAGTTGCCTTTGAGAAAGCGGCCAATAAGGCTAAAGAGAATTGTCCTATCTCTAGGCTATTGAATGCTGATATTTCGATGGATACTCACTTAAGCTAACGCATTTGAAATAGGCACCGCTTGATCATTAACAAGCTTCAGCTATCAGGGCACAAGAAATATTTGTGCCCTGATAAGCTGCGTCCGCCACTACACGATCTGCAAATTAGAAAGATTCAACTGAAGACTCGAACATGACTGAACTGATTACCTTTCAGCGCCCTGACGGAAAAAGCTGCTCAGGCTATTACGGTGAGCCTGAGGGGGATTCACAGGCTCCTGGCATAGTTGTCATCCAAGAGTGGTGGGGACTCAACGAACAGATAAAAGGTGTCGCCGATGAGCTGATAGCCGAAGGCTACCGCGTGCTGGTTCCTGATTTGTATAAAGGCGAGGTTACCCTCGAAGCCGCAGAAGCTCAGCACAAGATGGAGACGCTGGATTTTGAAGATGCGACTCAGCAAGATATTCGCGGGGCTGCGCAGTATCTGCAAAAGGCAAGTCCTGATGTAGCTGTAATGGGTTTCTGTATGGGAGGTGTGCTAACGATGCTCTCGGCAATTCACTTGCCAGAAGTGGATGCGGCTATTAGCTGGTACGGACTACCGCCTGAGGGCGCAGGCGATCCGGGCGACATCGATATTCCGCTGCAAGGGCACTTCGGTGAAAAAGACAGCTTCTTCCCCATAGCGCAGGTGAATCAGTTAGAGGCCAAACTCACTGAAGATGAGGTCGATTATGATTTTTACCGGTACCCGGCTGAGCATGCGTTTGGCAATGAGACCGGCGATAGCTACGATCCGGCTGCAAAAGAGAAGGCTTGGATGCGATCGCTCGCCTTCCTCGAAAAACATATCGGCTGAGGAGAAAGTATAGCAGTTGCCACTTTGGTCTGAACATCGAAAAGGCCAAAGTCAACTGCCAATCGACTCTCAAGTGTCTAAATCTATGTGGCGACTGCTATACCGGCTGATTTTTGCTTGGGCGCTCGTTCCGTATCGCTAGCTCTACAGAAAGGGCGAGAGCTCTGGATCAGACCAGCGCAGAGAGAGTCTCTCTTTTATCCAATAGCCCTGAGTTAGATGAAAGCGCAACAGTCGCTGAGCCCCTTTGTAAGTCTCTACCTCCGGGCCTTCCCAAATAATCTCAGCTGTCCCAGTGAGGTGCAGCAAGTCACCGCCATCGAAATCTATAAACAACAGCCCCACACGAGGATTGAGAACGATGTTTCCTAGGGTATTGAAGTGGTTGTTTCCAGCAAAGTCGGGAATCGTTAGCGTGTTGTCCTCTATCTGCACAAAGCCGGGCTTGCCGCCGCGATGAGAGACATCGACACCGCTAGCAGCGCCCGCTGATTTGGCTTGATAGGCCGTCGCAATAAAAAACGTATCTGACGCTGAAATTATGGCTTGCGCTGAGGGTGAGAATGTCACCATATTCTCAACTGCCTGCGCGACTGCTGGGTCAGTTTTAGCAGGGTAAGCCTGGCGAGCTTGAATATATTGAGGGCAGTTGCCAAAGCTCTGGCTGACCCGAATCTCAAAACTGCTGGCATCGACAGAGCTGATGACTCCATTTAGCCGATTGCGACGACGGCTTTGTAGCTCAATGCCCAGAACGCCGATGTCAGTTTTTCCTCCAGAAGATGCGAGAATGGCCGCTAGCGGATCGCCTATAGCAGGCAGCACACAAACCCGCAGCGTATGGTCATCTGGAGAGGAGAGAAAACCCGGATCGCCGGTCAGAATAGAGGCCCAAGGAGAGCCTGAGCTATCCACAGCACCAATAATCACGTAGGAAAGCTGAGCGAAGAACTGGCGGTGCTGGTCAGTTAGATACGCTCGAATCATCCGCCGCCCTTGCTGGTCTATTCTCTCTTTAGCCCCTACATGCGCTTGAATAGCCAGCTCGCCTTTATGAAAAGGAGATTCGGGGTTAGTCCAGCCTGGATTTACCATGAGATTTTCTCTCTTTTTAGGAGCATCCTAAGTTTTATGCAGCCGCAATTTCCATGCGGATGCCACCCGGAATAGAAAACATCATATGCTGACTGGGCCCTTTTCCCATCGGCTCAGGTGCAAATTCAATGTCGACCCCGGCCGTGTTAACCAGCGTTTGATGGAGAGACTGGAGCGTAGCGAGATTCTCTACTTTCAGTGCGAAGTGATGGAGTCCAACAGTGTTTTTACGATCAAACGAGGTGGCCGTTGCCGGGTCAACTGCTTGCCAGAGGGTGAGCACAAGCGTGCCATCTGTCAGAAAAACAGCTGGGTAGCTAGGGACCTCGCCCACTTGCTTGAATTCCAGTACGTCCACAAAAAAATCACGGGTGGCTGCTATATCTGGAACGGTGAGCCCGATGTGATGAGCGCCTTGTGTGATCGCCATATTGAGGTTGCCTTTGTAAAATGTACCGAATGATTGGTACATTAACTGTACTGATCATTCGGTTAGGCTGTCAATGGGTTGATGCTAAAAACTTTGTCAGTCAGCTTTATCGTGTTCTCTATGGCCCGTGAAACCTACTTGCCCGTTTTGTTTCAGCTTTTTCGTGACTATGGCTACGAAGGTGTCAGTCTGTCAAAAATTGCGATCGCTACCGGCCTTGGGAAAGCCAGCTTGTACCATCATTTTCCGGGTGGCAAAGCCGAGATGGTTGAGGCTGCTTTAACCTACAGCGGGCAGTGGTTTCAAGCTTACGTTCTGCAGGTACTGGTAGCCGAGGGGGATGTGTCGGATCGGCTGCAGCAAATGTGCGATCGCCTCAGCGAACTATACGAATCGGGACGAGCCCCTTGTTTGTTAGGAACGCTAACAGCAAGCGGCTCGTCAGATATTTTTCACGATCAGGTGAAGGGGAAGCTACAAGCGTTGATAGATGCGATCGCTACAGTCCTATGCGAGGCAGGTTTAGCACCAGTGCTGGCCCAGCAGCGAGCAGAAACCGCAGTGGTTGCGATTCAAGGATCGCTAGTCGTATCGCGAGGGCTAGACGATCCCAGCGTATTTCAACGGACAATCGCCCGCCTGCCTGAGATGCTGTGCGAAGATTTATAGCCTTGGCCAACGGATGTGCAGAGGCATCCGACGGTGGCCACCCTATGCGGCTTTGACCAAAACGAGATCGCCGTCGATTTTCGCTTCGTATATAGCTAACGGTTCGGTTGCCGGGCCGTTAGTAACGCTGCCATCGGCGCTGAACTTGGAGCCGTGGCAAGGGCAGGCAAATTCAGTTTCTGCCCAGGCAACTGTGCAGCCTTGGTGAGTACACATAGAACTTAGTGCCACCACAGCTTCTGCATCAATCGGATCGCGAACGACAATTACTGGCCCAGCGACAAAGGTTTTCGAGGCAAGAAAGCCCTCACTGTCAAGCTCCTCAACGGTGCCCAGTGCTGCGAAGCCATCTTCCCGCACGCTGCTGTCAACTTCGGTCGCACTCTCTGGCGGGGCTTCAGCCGTGTCAGTACTGGCAGCGTCTTCAGGCGTTTCGGTTTCGGCGGTTTCACTCGGCGAGCAGGCAGCGATCGCCACTGGCAGAGAGGTCGCCAACAACCCTAGTCCCACACAGTTGACAAACTCACGACGTTTCATAAGCGTTTACTTTCCTCTTATTAAGGTTCAGTCGATATAAGGTTCAAGCACCCTCACGTTAGGGTAGCGCAGAATTTGGCGTACTAGATTCCGGCAGATCGGTGCTCGCAAACCAGCCCTTGTAACGAGCTGCGCTCACCAGCACAAAGAGTAAATCTGCACCCACTATTCCGGCAATCATCCACTCAGATCCCCCAGTACCAAACCCATAGCTATGCAAACCAGTGCCCAGAACAAAGTTTACACCGTACCAAGCCATCAGCACTGCATTAAAGGCAACGACGCTGGCGACGCTAATACCAAAATTACCAATCCAGCCGACCAGCCGCCCGTGTAGCGGCACCAAGTAGCAAAGCAGCGCGATCAAAGCCCACGTCTCTTTGGGATCCCAACCCCAAAAGCGGCCCCAAGAAAAGTGCGCCCAAATGCCGCCCAAAATAATCCCAGCGGTGAGTAGCAATACCCCAACTTGCAATACATTGTAGTTAAGCTGACTAAGGAGCTGAATTCTGGATTTTGCCTGCGGTGAAAACAGATAGCTGCCGAGGGCCACATGGCCAATTCCCAAGGCCAAGGCAAAGCTGGCATAGCTTAGTGCAATGGTCGGCACATGAATGCTCAGCCAAAAGTTGTCCCTAAGCACTGGCACCAGCGGTGAAATGCTCGGGTCTAGCACTGCCGGCAGACTATCAGCCAAGATTAAACACATTACCGACAGCGGCGCGGCTGCTAGCAGATAGTACTTGGCCCGGTAGATCAGCTCAAATGCCAGGGCGATCGCTGAAATTCCAAAGCCTACCCAAACAACCGACTCATACATGTTCGTCACTGGCGGTCGCCCAGCGATTTGCATTCTTAGCCAAAAGCCATAGCTCTGCACTGCAACGCCCGCCACAAACAGACCCATCGCGCCCCAGTACAGATTCTCTAAAGGCTTCACCCAAAGCACTACCAGCATCACCACAAACGCTAGGCCATAGAGCTGCCAAGCTTTAGCAAAGGGATGAAAGTGATTGAAGAACACTTCTTGCCGC
This sequence comes from Phormidesmis sp., assembly GCA_049680585.1. Classification (GTDB taxonomy): domain Bacteria; phylum Cyanobacteriota; class Cyanobacteriia; order Phormidesmidales; family Phormidesmidaceae; genus Phormidesmis. Next base: position 10,660 of record JBAUIB010000303.1, on the reverse strand, counting down.
ATTGCCCCGACTACTGGATAAACCGCCGGGCTCAATTCTCGTAACCCGGTATGGAGAGAGCTTGCCAACGGCGCGACCAGCGGCAGATGATCGGTGCTGGAAAGGACGGTTTGCTTCAGCATGACGAAGCTAGCTAGCAGCGGTGCAACCGCCTCAGCCGGATACAGCGATCGCGCCTCGTTGATGCCGATCCATTTCCCTTTTACATCGCTCGGGTGCGGCACAATGGCGATCGCATCGTCATTTACCGTGCCGACCATCAGCGTTAGACGATCTTCTAGCGCGATTGCTTCGCGCTCATCGCGGCTGAGGGTTTCTCCGCTACTGTCTTTACGATGAGCCTCTCTAACCACATCGCCCAGCGCCTGATTAGCCATCAACGATTGAAAGGTAAAATGCTTTTTCTCAGGGTCGAGGCCCACGCTCTCTTTTAGCGGACGGTAGCTAAAGAGGACAAAAGGCTCTTCATTCCAATCTCGGTTGTTCAGCCACAGCGAGAGGAAAGTCTCCATTGATCCTTCTGTGATCGCCCCATGCCGATAGGTGGTCGCGCCATGAATTTTGGCGACGGTTTCTTGAGCGATCGTATCAAGCGGCTTTTTCCGCCCGCCTTCTTGCACCACCATTGTCTCTAGAGGTGCTAGCGAAGAGGGCTGAAACTGACTGAACGGTAAGGCTATCAGCAATAGCCCCAGACATAATCCAATCGCAAATTTGATAGATTTCATGTTCGCGCGGTGACTGTATAGATGAGGATTGTATGGATAAGAACTGTATGAATAGGAACGGTGTGAGCGATCAGGTATGAGCGATTAACGGCCAAAGAACGCACTGAACAGCGGAATCGGTGCAGCCGCTCTTTCTGCTGTCTCCCTCTCCTCTGTCCCCAATAAATCGGCTACCGTTTTAAACTTCTTCGCAACCGAGCGTCCATAAAACATTGTGGCCACCCCAACCGTCACCATCAGCGACCCTAGCCAGGTCAGGCCGGTTACCCACCAGGGCTCTCGCTTCACCTGTAGCGTAGACTGACGCAAATCTCCTGGATTCCAAGATGCCTGAGCAATTTTCCACCCTTCAAACCAAGTGGGATGATTCATCCACACCCGTCGGTTTACCCATTCCCCCTTATGGGGATCTATCAAAGAAATGTCGCTGGTCCACATCGCAACAGATTCACTGCCCTCGTTACGCTCGACAATAAAGTCATTGAGCTTGAGACTAAAGGGTAATGGCAACAGCTTAGGGCTAAAGGCAACAAACACATCCCCCTGCTCACTGTTAAGGGTCGTTGGCTCACCCCAAGGCACCCACGCTGGTTCTGATTGGCCGACGGCAACGAGCAGCGCGGGCTCGCCTTCTTGTGCGCTGGGAGCGTCTTTTGGCAGCGGTACAATCTCACGTTTCACCTGGGCGTGGGGGAGATATTGCGCCAGCGTAATTTGAAAATCGGCCCATCCAGGCGTCACTGAGTCTCCGACATATAAAGGGCCAGATTTAAAGCCTTTAGAAGATTTGGCCGCGTAGTGAAGCTCTCCTTGGGCATCAACAACGACGCGAAAAAAGGCGGCAGGATCGCTGTTTTTTCGGATCGAATAGCTGACATCAACGGCAATCGGCTCACCCGTAATTTGAGTGCGAACGGGCTCGAAGTCAGAATTGCCAAATACGAACCAGTTCTCCGATGATTCTCTGTTAGTAACGCTTAGCTGTATAGCCGGGTTGCGCAGTTGGGCTGAGGCCGTGGTCGGTAGGCGATCGCCATCCAACCGAAAATCAGGCCAAAAGCCCTTCACTTCGAGCGTCAGTACTTCACCGTTAGCCGTTAGCGCCACAGGCTTGTTTAGATTCGCCGCTGCATCTATCGACTGAGATAGGCCCATCCAGTCCAGCTGTAAAAGGCCCCAGCGAGCTGAGGCAGGCTTCTCACTGGGTGCGCTTAGCGACTTAGCCAGTGCCTGCTGCGTGTCGGCTTTGGCAATTTGTAGCTCAGCCGGACCAATGTTCATTTGCCCGTAGGCAGCGGGAGCAACGGCTAGCCATCTCTCTAGCGTTTGACCCATGCGATCGCTCTTCAACACCAGACGCACCGCTGGATTGTCAACGGGCGGACTGTCAACGGGCGTATCGGTCGAACCCTCTTCTTCAAAGTGAACAGTTTTAATCGTGCGATCGCTATAGCCTAGCAGCGAGAGACCGCCGACTTGATCGGGAACAACCTGGCTGTCCGACTTAATAAAGAGAGAGGCTTGCTGTATGTCTTGGCCTGGCATCGCCACTTCCAACAAATCGCCGTCTACGCGCAGCGTGCTGACTGCGCCCGCATCCGTACGAGCCAGCAGCATCCCTTCTACGCTCAGGTGAATCACTGCCGCCGACCCGGCAATGATGACCACTAGGCCCCAATGGGTGATGGCAAAGCCAATTCGACGAGCACCTCGCCACGGATATCGCGACAAAGTAGAAATTCCTAGGTTCAGCGCCAACAAAAACATCAGTGCGCCAAACCAGGGGCTCTTGTAAATCTCTTGCTGTACGACTGTAGAACCTACCTCGGACTCGTAGAAGGTGGCTCCGATCAAGATAGTGGCGATCGCAATCAGCAAAGGCACTGCTAGCTTGATAGAACCCAAAAATTGAGGCAGCTTGGTTGTCATAGACGACATCACACGAACAGTTTTCACTTTACCTACCGACTTCTTTAATAGTTGCGACAATTCGAAGTTGTCTTTTGTATCAAAAGTAGCAAAATCCTACTTAATTATTCTGAAAACGCATTTTGATAAATCGATTAACGAATGACGCCAAAAAGATTTTTTTGGTACCCAAGCTGTTCTCTCTCGATTGAGCTCCCGATAGAAGACATTTGATCTATGTGATGCAGTTGTTGCATCGCACCTCAGCAGAAATCGGATATCCTGTTTCAAATCTGTAGCTGTGAGCACAAAAAAGGCCGCAGCGTCCCTCTAGGGTTTGAATGTGAAATCCGTATACAAACGGATGACAGTTGCGATTTTCCCTTTTGTTCAGAAATCTTTTGGGCTTGACTGACAATCAACAGAACCGGACTCAGCTCAATGAGTATGAGAACGCTTGAGTTAGCCTCAACGTGGTTTCTTGCAAGCCGGATCACTAAAGTTCTTGAGAAGGGCTATGGCTGCATATCTCTTTTTTTGATGACTGTTTTTATTGTTTGATGGAGTAACAACTTAAGGATATGTCTCTTAACGTAGAGCTTTTGGAACAAAGTTTTGAGCTTGTCAAACCCAAGGCTGACGAGTTCGTTGTCAGCTTTTATGACAACTTGTTCACCGACTACCCGGCCGCTAAGCCCCTGTTTGAACATACCGATATGGCCAAGCAGGCGCAGATGCTAAAGGGTTCGCTGGTCATGGTTGTCAGCAATCTGAGAAAGCCAGAGGTTCTAACTAGCGCTCTAAAAGGGTTGGGGGCTCGCCATGTGAAATACGGCGCATTGCCTGCACATTATCCACTAGTAGGCAACAGTCTGCTCAAGACACTGGGACAATATGCTGGTTCGGCTTGGACACCGGACGTAGCAAAAGCCTGGACAGATGCTTATGGCGCGATCGCTGAGCTAATGCTGGCAGGCGCTGACTACACTTCCGAAGAAATTGCGCTGCAAGCGGTACCGCCCATATCTCCCCCGGCCGAGGAAGCCGGGCTCAAAGTTGAACTGTTAGAGCAGAGCTTTGAGCTGGTTAAGCCACAGGCTGATGCATTTGTTGCTAGCTTCTATAATAATCTCTTTACTGACTACCCAGCGGCCAAACCCCTGTTTGAGCATACAGAAATGGGCAAGCAGCAGCAAATGTTGAAGGGCGCACTGGTAATGGTAGTTGAAAACTTGCGTCGCCCGGAGGTTCTAGAAAAGTCTCTCAAAGGCTTAGGTGCACGCCATGTGAAATACGGCGCCCTGCCTGAGCACTATCCGCTGGTGGGCAACAGTCTGCTAAAAACGTTGGGTCAGTACGCGGGCGAGGCTTGGACGCCAGCGCTAAAGGCCGCTTGGACGGATGCCTACGGCGCGATTACTGAGCTGATGCTGGATGGCGCAGACTATGCCAAGCAAGATATTCAGCTTGAGCCGACGGTACCGCCGACAGCGCCGACAGCGATGCCTACTGGGACAACCGCCTCGGCGGCGATTGAGTCACCTGACGGGATCAGCAACAAGGCGGCGGCTGGAATCATCGGTGGCGGCTCTGTCGCTCTGCTGATTCTGCTTTTGGTTCTTCTTTAGTATCACGCATCTCATGGCGACTCGTTCTGGCCGCAGCTTATTTTGGCGAGAAAAATTTGGTCTCAGAGCTGTCACTATTTTGTTGACGGTCACGTTGGCGATCGCGCTAATGGCGGCCTTTCCCCTAGAGAAGCAAAATATCTTTTTACCGGGAGAAACCTCTGAGGGCCATCATCTCTTTGAAGCGTCCTGCGCTTCTTGCCACGAGGGGTTTACGCCAGTCACTAACGAAACCTGCAACCGTTGTCACGAAGCTGAACTCGCCGAAGATGTACACGGCGTCAAAAAATTTCGCGACCCTCGCTGGGCAGCCTACCGAGAGAATATTGATGTGCTCACCTGTACCGCCTGTCACAATGAGCATGTGCAAATGTTTGGTCGAGGCGTGCATTTGCAGCCTGATCTCTGTATGGTCTGCCACGAGGAGCTGACAGTCACCCAGCTCAAAAGCCATGAGGGATTTGCGCCTGACGGCTGTTGGACGGCAGGCTGTCACAACTATCACGATCAGCGCACCATCTCGACGGGCTTTTTGCGACAGAATATGGGTCAGCCAGCGATGCTACCCGTCCAAAAGCTGCCAGATAGAGTCGTCACAACAGAGCGAGAGACCGCCCCTAGCCCTGACTTAAAGGCAGAGTTCTGGGGGGAGGGTGCATGATTAACAGATCCCTCAGGCGGTTTTTGCCGATTTGTCTCGCTATTTTTTCGACAGTGCTTTTTGGCGTTGTTTCTAGCGGTCTGTTGGGTAATGGTATTTGGGGTGTTGAGGCGATCGCACCTGCCGTCGCCGCCACCGAGCAAGACCTACAGGCAATCAACCAGGAGTGGCAAACCAGTGCCCACGCCTTGAACAACGTCAACTGCACTAGCTGCCATCAAGATAGCGAAACCAACGCCTTTGTCGCTAACCCCACTCACGAAAGCTGTCAGTCCTGCCACGAAAACGCTGTGGACACGTTTTTGCTCGGCAAGCACGGCATCAGGCTGCTGGAAGAACAGTCTCCATTGACTCCCGCAATGGCTCAAATCCCGATGAAAGCGGAAGCGTTAGACAAGCAGATGAACTGCAATACCTGTCACGACGTCCATACGGTAAACACGATGCAGGCGGCCGTAGAGTCTTGCCTGAGCTGCCACAACGACAACCACTCGCTGAACTACAAAAACTCTGAGCATTGGCAGACTGTGTTAGCTAGCCAGTCAGCCAGCTCAGAACTGCCGCGCCCCAGCCCTGAAGCAGTCACCTGTGCCACCTGCCATCTGCCACGCACGGCCCACTCAAAAGCGGACGGCACCACCCTCGTGCAGGTAAACCACAACAATACCTACACGCTTTTGCCCCGCGATCGCATGGTGGGCGAAGTCTGTATGAACTGTCACGGCATGGAGTACAGCTACAACAGTATTTTCGACGATGCCCTCGTCGAAGCCGATTTTGACCGACCGCCTACGCTTTCGCTTGAGACCTTTGATCTCATGGAAGCCGCTGAAAAGCGCAGGTCGGGCAATGCCTCTGCCGCAGAAGGTGAATAAACCCTCCGGCAGAAATATATAGATAAAGAATCTTAGGAGATTGACAACAATGGTTAAGCCCAATTGGTTTCAACATATTTTCGCCAGAGTTCGTGCAAAAACACTGGCGCTATTTGCCACAGCCGCGGCTATTTGCTTTACCGCCGTTGCCTGTAGCGGCGGAGGCGGGACAACGGCAACAGCAACAGGACCTGCGATCGCCCCTGATCTGGTCGCCGACTACATCCACACCGTGCTAGCCGCCGACAGAACGGCCTATACTCAGCACGTCGTCAACCGTGTTAAAACCCTGGAAGGTAAGGCCAAAGACACAGGCGTTCTCAACGTCGAATCGACCGAGGGGTGGCAGCAGACGGACGGCATTCCGCTGCCTGCCCAAATGTTTCGCCTAGGCTCAGAAATTGCTAACGAATCTGGATACTTCACCTACAGCCTGATTTCCCCTTGGAATCTCAACGACAACCATGCCCCCAAAGGTGAATTTGAACAGACGTCGGTCGTGGAAATGATTGAGACTGGTGAACCTGTCAAAGGCTATCAGGAAGTTGGTGAGCAGGCATACTACTCAGCGATGTACCCCGATAAAGCGGTCGCCGAAGCCTGCGTTACCTGCCACAATACCCATCCTATTCACCTAGAGCGCTACCCCGATAAGGTATTCGAAATGGATGATGTGATGGGCGGTGTGATCATCAATCTTCCGGTAGACAGTATGCCTGGTTAAGCTGTTCTATCGCAATTTAGCGGTTGGGCAATGCGGCGTATCACCCTGCATTGCCCAATGCTGCCCTATTTCAACAGTTGTCCGATTTAGGAGCCTCTAATTCAGAGGAGATTGGTTGCTTTCGCTACAAGTTCCTAGTCAATTTAAGTTTTTACTGGAGTAGAAAGCTACAAGGAACAATGAAACCTCGATTTTCTACCTTAATTATTCTGACGCTAGTGTGCGCAGCGCTGCTGGTGCCGTTTGCACTGAGTCCGTTCTATCTCGATGTGCTGCGCGATCGCTCCCTTGATCTGCACCAGTTTTTGCGCGGTGAAGCGTACAAACAAGGTACTGGATACGCCGCGCTGGTCCTCGTGGGCATTGAACTAATGCTGAGCGCCAGAAAGCGCAGTCGCTCATGGCCGCTGAAGCTAAAGCTGCCGGGTGCGGTCATGCTGTGGCGATCGCTGCATATCTTCACAGGTGTTGCCTTGCTGGGCTTTGTTTTACTGCACACCATTGGAGCCAACGGTCTCAATTTCAACGCGGTGCTGCTGTGGGTATTTTTTGGTGTGACCCTCACAGCGCTTGTTGGCGTGGTCGCTGAAACGGGTGTTCTAGAATCTTCGCGGAAAGTCTTCAGCTTGAGTGGGCCGAAACTTGTTGACGGTCAGGCAGATGAGATTGGTAAGGGCTCTATTGGCAAGGGTTATCTGGTGCGTAGTATGCGCTCTATTTGGCTGCAAACTCATATTTTACTGGTGAGCGTTTTTAGCCTAATGCTGGGATTTCACATCTTTTTAGTCTATTTCTATCGCTAACGGCAGGACGAGAGAACATGTTTTTTACAGCAGCAAAACGCGGTAGCCTGTGGCAAATTTGGGGCGTGTTGGTCGCTACGCTACTGGCGATATGGCTGACCCTTTGGCTGACTCGACCTGCCGCTACCGCCGTCAGTATGACGCCGCTGTCCGGCCTGATGACACTGAAGGTAATGGCCGCTGATGTGGTGCCTTATGAAATGGCGATCGCCTCCCAAAAACCCACCTTCATCGAATTCTATGCTGACTGGTGTACAACCTGTCAAAGCATGTCCGCTACCGTAGAAAAGCTCCACTGGCGCTACGGTGAGCAAATTAACTTTGTCATGCTAGATATTGACAACCCTCAATGGGCCACTCAGATCGCTGACTATGGCGTTTCGGGTGTTCCTCAGTTTACGCTAATAGATGCAGGCCACCAGCCCCTCAAAACCTGGGTCGGCAAAGTCCCTAAAGCCGTTATCAGCGATGTCTTCGAACAGATCCTGACGCCCGTTAGCTGATGCAATCGCCATGACAATACTCAGCCGGTTTTTAAAGTTACTCGAATGGTTGGCAAAAGCTCAAGACTTCTTTCTTTTCTTGAGCCAGCCCACCGGGTTTTGCGCAGCCACAGCGATCTGCCTCTATTTTCCTATTCAGCTACTCGGCAGCGACGGATTTTCGGCAGCGACTTTATCGTGCACTGTAGCCCTCACATTGTTCTGTCTTCTAGAGCGACCTGAGCTCTAAGATCTGGAATCGATGGGTGGCGACCTGTAGCATCTAGAATTGTGATCTCTAGCTGTTATTGGCAAGCGCCCCCATGAATCATCGATTTCTCTTGCGGCTGGTGACCAACCTAGCCGTTTTTCTGCTGACGCTGGCCTGCTTTGGCATCGTCCTGTGGGTCATTGATGAGTTTTTGATGTGGGATATTTTGCCCGATGCCTGGAGCCTATTGATTCGGGCGCTGCTGGTAGCGGCGGGCATTATTGCCTTTGTGCTGGTTGTGATGAATTTGCTGCTGAGCTTGGCGCTGATGGCGGAGGCCAATGCTAGCCGAGCGAGCCTGCCCGATTACGGCGTCTCTGCGCGGCTGAAGAGGCGGGTGCGCAGAGGCATCGTGATTGGGACATTTGCGATCGCGCTCACCATTGGCGGACTGCAAATTACCAACCACTTTCGTGAACGAGCAGCCACCCAACTAGCCTCGGAAAACTTTTATCAGACCCAAGCCGACATGAATCAATCCATGTCACAAGTTTTGCCACTCTTTACCCCCCCGCTGCTAGAAGGCTTAGAAAACAACACCTTGGCCGAACAAGGGCAGCTAGGCAATACAGCTAAATTATTCAACGCCATCAAAACCTCTTTCTCTCACACGCCGCTAACCACCGTACTAGTACCTGCCAATCAAGCCCCTTACAAATATGCCAGTATCGATAGCAACAGCATTCGCTCTAATAACGCTGGCAAAACCATTCTCTCTCCCGAACTCTACACCACCTTTCCTAACGAACAAGAATCCCAGGCGATAGAACAGCTCTTCGCTGGCAACCTACCCACCATAGAACAACCGCTAGCTGGCAAAGTCTTAGACAATACCCTTCCTAGCTCCTGGGGCATCCTCAAGCGCGACGGTAAAATCATCGCCGTCGTTTCTCTCAAAACAGACCGATATGGATCTCCGGACCCATATCTCTCACCGGCCTATCCCAATTCATCCGCTGCAAAAACTCCATTTCACCACAATGGCCCGGATGAACTGTTGTCCAACTAGCAATGTAACGGACAAAAAGCGAATGCTCACTGCTAAGAAAATTAATGCGCTCCTGCAATCAGAGAAAACAACAACAGCTGAAGCGCTCACTCTGTTTGATCAGTTAGCCTCTGTAGATTTAGACGCTATGATGGGCCGATGGCAAGGCTTTGGTCTCCATACAGACCATCCGTTAGATGGCTGGTTAGAAGTCGCTAACTGGTATGGCAAAGAATTCATTACGCCAGAGCACGTTCACCCACTTTTATTGTCAGATAGCAATGGCCAGATCTTCAAAGCCGTTCCTATCCCAGGGATGATGGTGATCGCTCTACGCTTTCCCACGCTCAAAAGCGAGGCCGTCAAACCTCTGTTAAATATAGTCAGCTCACTGCTAAAAACAGAAAAAAGTCAGGCCCGGCTACGGATGATGGAGTATCGTGGCCAGACCAGCGCCACCATGAGTTACGACCACCTGCCTATTAACGACGTTTTCAGAAAAATAGACGAAAATACCGTACTGGGTCTGATGGATTGCAAAGCGCTACAACAGCCCTTCTTTTTTGTCTTGAGAAGGGAGGAGAGGAACTCTGTAAATAAGCTTTGAAACAGTGATCGGTAGAATATGACCAACGTTCAGACGCACATCGCTAGCGGCGAGGCTGCGCTCTAACGGAGTGATACCCCTTGGGCTCTACACTATTTTTTCAATACTAATTCTAATAACAACTGCTCATAGTGAATAGATTTGAAATCCTCACGCCGCTCAATTTCCACGTACGAACATCTGACGATTACTGGGAAAAGCTTGTTGTCAAGCATCCTGATCTCACGGAGCTAGAAATAGAAATCAGACAGTGTTTGGCTGATCCTGACGAAATCCGTCGGAGTAGTAGAGATCCGAATGTACTACTATTTTACCGTACCCTTGAAGAGAGGCGATGGGCAGTTGCTGTGGCAAAGCGACTCAATAGTGAGGGCTTTCTAATCACAGCCTATCAAACTGACGCAATTAAAGAGGGAGAAACACTTTGGCGCAGGTGAAAATTTACTACGAACCAGAAATGGAGCTGCTTACTGTTTTCTGGCAACCGCCCCGTAAGGATCAAGTAGCCACCGAGCTAGGTGATGGCGTCCTTTTGATTAAAGACGGTACTACAAACGAGCCAATAGGAATGGAGATTCTCTCTTATCGCCCTAACGATAGTCGATTTGACAGCGTCAGCGTTGAGATGGGCCGAATGACTGAAGCCGTTTAGCATTTATCTGAGTCTGTAATCAGCCAAAATCGATTAGCAAAGCTTTCACTTTTCAGGTAGCTTGTACTGGCTGACAATTCGCTTGGCAAATTCAGGCACGTGCGCTTCTAGCTTCTCGGGATGGTTGCGCCGAGTGTAGAGATAGTTGCGCGTGAAGTGCGAATCGATGGAAAAGCGGGCGTATTCTAAGCCTTTGGGGCCAATTTTTTCGATCACTACGCCCATCAGCTTCGCCGCCCACATCGGCAGGGTGACGCCTTTATCGTAGGCGGGGATGCTGTTTTGCACGGCCTGAGTGCGATCGCCCTCACTCATCACTGGCTGCGTCTCAAT
>JBAUIB010000302.1:0-18799 GCA_049680585.1 Phormidesmis sp. | reverse complement strand
CATTTGCTGTTCTATTGCTGATGGGTAAGGCTGAATCTGGCGCATCTTAAAAGCCACTATGATGACGGCAGATCCAGTCTATAACGAATAACTATTCTGGCTCTCTAATTCAATCCTCGATCCTAAGTTGCATTTGCCAATCTGCAAAATGCCTTGGCTCGGCAAGCAGAGTTTTTCTGTGAACCACCGATATACACCTGGAACCCTCGTAAATTCGTTATCTCGTTAGTGCAAACGCTCACCTTGACAGGGGTAGTCTTAGCGGATATAGGCCGGTCGTGGGCTAGACTATCGCCGCATCGCTCATCCACCTACTGGACTTTATCAGTTGCACGGGAGAATCGTTCCTATAGTTTGAACTTGTTAGGGTGACGATACATGGCTTTGGGCTTTGCCACAGAGATTTTTGTTTGACGTGCTTATTGATACAGCTTTGGCAATCACTTTTTGTCCTTGCTTAAGTGGATACCCGACTCAAACTTCACAAGTATTAGTACGAGAAGGCGAGAAAAAACAAGGCATAATCACCACTTTGCCAACTAAATATACCTCTCGACTCTAACCAACTCGGGAGATGAATTGGGAGGTGTCCTTTCGGTGCTGATTTATCAAAAGTGACATTCGAGTAGCTAATCCAGCTCCCTTTCGTACGCCAGCCAACTTTTTCACTGAACGCTTCCCAGATTTCATCACCTGGGTAAATGCCGTCTAGCTTACCTCCACACTCGACGTAAATTTCCTTTTGCACGCTAAATCCAAACTGTCCTTGACTGTACTTCACCCACAGCCGATCAATAATCAGTAAATCTCCGCCGGGAAAGTTCAGCAGCTCGTCGGCAGAGAAATAGTTACCCGACTCCTTTCCCACCGCTCGAATCATGACCTCATAAGTTTCTTCGTCCGCAGCCTGCCAGTCCTTGGATTCAAGTATATTGCGCAGCCTGCTGTAGTCAATCCCACGCTCCGAGCCGAGTATTTCAAACTTATATTCTGCCGCTGTTAATATCGGCTGCTCGATCTCCGTCGCTTCAGAGTCAGTCAGTTGTAGGTCTAGTCTGATCTGTCTCAGCGCTTTTTGAACTTCGTCATCTTGAGGATTATGCCCTGCCTCTACAAACTGGCTTAGGGCCTCCCGATAGCTCTCTCGGTTCTGCTCTAGTGGCGCTAGTTCCTCCGCTACAATCCGCTGCGCCTCCGACGCCGCTAACTTCAACTGCTTACGCAGCAAATCCAGCCGCACCTGATGAAAAACCGTAAGCTGATGATCAACTAGATACTCCCGTACTTGCGCTCTGTACTGTGCTTGTGTATTGCCAGTCGAGTCCTCTAATAATGGTGGCGTTTCAGCTATAACTGCTTGCACGGGCTTTTCCATCCCGTGTTGCGAAAAGCTGTTTGCGACTTTGTAGATTCCTTCAGTGATGCTAAAAAACGCATCATCCCAAGTTGGCCAATTACCAGCGTCCATTACTGGCGTCCCATTCTTCGGCAGCGCTTGGAGCTTCCCAAACGGAGTCACACGCCAAAAGCAGCGCCGCAAAATAATCGGGATTACTCGCGCCTCTCCGGCCTCATGCCGCTCCATCGCTCGCTTAATCTCTATATCTCGGCAGTAGCGAGAGCCGATAAAATCTGAACTGATCAGCAGCAAAATAATCTGCGCTGAGTTTAGGTTCTTTTGTATTTCCCGGTTCCACTCATCGCCCGGCAAGATTTCACCATCGTGCCAATCAGCAATGACGTCACTCAGCTTCAAAGCTTGCAAATGCTTCGCCAGCTCATCGCGAAGCGTTTTGTCCTTGTGAGAATAGGAGAAAAATACGGTGACGGCGTCGTTGGACATGCTTAAGTTTTCAGAGGCTAGCTGACTTATTGGCTATCATAACCCTGGCATAGCGGCAGGCTTCTAAAAGCTTTCAAGCACGTCGGCATCAAATCCTGGCGATAAACCACGCTACTAAAGAATTTCCTACGCTTCGCCAAAGAGCTGGCTAAGACTTAGGTGCGGTAGAATTGCTGTAAGCAGTGCAGAAATTCAGCCATGTCTCAGAGCGTTCAGTACATCACTAATGAATCAGGCACGCGAGTCGGTGTATTGCTAGATCTGGACACCTATCGGCAGCTGACCTCCACCACACAGAATTCAGAACTCCTCGTAGGTTTGAGCAATGAAGAACTTACGGCCCTTTCAGAAACAGCCCTTTCTCAAGTCACTCAAGCGCGGCTAGATGATTTTCTAACCCGCAATACCGAAAATCAGCTCTCTGAAGCAGAACAAGCACAGCTCGATCAGTTACTTCAAAAGATTGACAGCCTCAATGTCCTAAAGACTAGAGCACGCTACACTCTGCACGCTACACTTTAATGCTTTCTCGCGATCGCACAAATCCACCCTCCCACTTCCAACCCTCTCTTGACTCGCGCCAAAAATCAGCCTATCTTCAATAACTAAGGTTGTGATGCCTATCACGATCTGTCTTTCAGAACTCATTTTGTCTTCAGCGCCATCGGCAGGTGTACCACCACCATACCGACGGCTGACCCGGAGGATTACCCGAGAATCCCGTGGGCTAAGGATAAGCGTACCTTAGCTGCCCCGATTTTCACCACACCTTCTGCGGACACAGCTAAGGACGATTTGAGTTCTGGTTTCCTACCGAAAACGTAAACAAGAACAAATCGGAGACCAGATCTCATGTTTATCTCTTGCATTGCGGGCGCTCAAGCGTCCACAGATTCTGTTGCAAATTCTGCTGTTAACGCTTCTGCATTCTGTTCACTGCCGCCAGACGGGAGCGGGAGTGGCCATCAGAGTCATGCCGAACCCGTGCGCCACACGATCTTTGGCACTCTGCAATCGGTTCGCGCCACCATTCACCATCTGCATAAGCTAGGCTACGCCGAGGCCAATGACTGGAGTCAGCCCATTTCTACCGGCAGGGGCCATGAGGTAATGGCTATTTTGACCAGACGGATGCGAGTGTCGTAGCGATCGCCCTCGTCGGCTGGAAGGCTGCTCATTAATCCTTCCAGCCTACTGAAGCCTTCACCAGCTCGCAATTGAGCACAGAGTATTTGAGCACAGATAGGCATCAAGCAGGATTGTTACATCGCGGCTGACTGCGGGCAAACTGCATAGCCAAAAGAACTTACAAACAGAAGAACTTACAAACAGAAGAACCCATAGAAGCACTGATCAAGGTCAGCAATCAACTTGGCCGCTGGCTTTACCGCCACTTTATGCTGGGCTAGCGATCGCCCTCGCCTGCCCGTAAAACCACTGAGAGGATACTTGACCCAGCCTATTTGCTACGGCAAAGACGCGGTCTATAGCCATCGCAGGAACACCGAGCTTTCTATAAATTAAATGTATTTTTCTTGTTGAACTCTGGGCAGTCTATAGCAGATGTTCTGATGCACTTTAGGGCATCTGCCGGGCCTTTAAAGTGAGCGCACAGTTCACTTTAGATCTGGCATTCGGGTTGTCGCCGTCACTATTTATTGGGCAAGCATAGTCGTGAACAGACTAAAGTCTCTACTTTCTCGAAAATCACCGGGGGTCGGCATTGAGCTTACACCCGAGCGCCTTAATATCGCCCTTTTAAAGAAGCAGGGACAAAAGCTGAAGCTGCAAACCCTGGCCACGGCTGACGTGCCTCAAGGCGTCTTCGAAGAAGGGCAAATTGTTGATAGCCCCACAATGGCTGAAATCATTCAATCCACACTCGCGGAGCACAAGATCAAAGCGAACCGAGCCACAACGGCGGTGCCTGGCCGGGCCGTTACGCGGGTGATCCCGGTGCCCGCAGAGCTAGATGACAATGAACTGCGCGAAATGGTGCTCAATCAAGAAGCCAGCCTGTATCTGCCTTTCCCTCGCGATGAGGCCGATGTGGACTATCAAAAGCTTGGCTTTTTTGTCGATGAAGATGGCATCGAAAAAGTGCAGGTGCTGCTGGTCGCCGTCAAAAAAGACATTACCGATAGCTATACCGAAACCTTCGCGCAGGCAGGCGTCAGTCTAAACGTGTTAGAAACCAGCAGCTTTGCCTTGATTCGGACCGTGCGCGAGCAGCTCCGGCAGTTTACCTCCCAAGAAGCCGTCGCCATTGTCGATATTCAGTGTGAGAGCACCGAAATCTCGATTGTGGTGGATGGCATTCCTCACTTTTCTCGCACCGTACCGCTGGGCACCGCCCAAATTCAAAGCGCTTTGTGCCGAGCGATGAATCTGCCGCCCTCTCGCAATGCGGATTTGCTAGCCGGGCTGTCTATCCCTGCCGGACCGATGGATAAATCCGGGAAAGGGGGCAACCCAGGCGTGACGGCCATTTTGCGCGTGGTGAGTGAACTTTCTGATGAGCTGCGTCGCTCGATTGATTTTTATCTCAACCAGGGAGAAGACATGGAGGTCGCGCAGCTGCTCTTGGCCGGACCGGGCAGTGCGGTGGGCAACCTGGCTGAGTTCTTTTCGCAGCGCCTACACCTGCCCACTAGCGTCGTTGATCCGATAGATGCACTGGCAATTGAGATGGATGACATGGTGGATGAGCCGCAGCGAGCGGGACTGGCGACCGTGCTGGGATTAGGGCTAAGAGAGCTATAGGCCAAGGTTCACAGAGACGTTTAAAGGAGAAGTGTAGAGGAAGGTTTGGCCCATGTACGGCATTGATATTAACTTTTTAAATGATCGCGCTGAGCGCCCGGTGGAAGCGATTGTCGCGGTTAATCGGACGGCACCTGCGCAAAAAACGCCCTTGCTGATTGGTTTGGGGGTGGCGATCGCTGCAATTGCCAGCGTCGGTGGCTACTGGATGATCTTGCAACACCAGCAAAAGGGCCTGATCGCTCAAAATTCGCAGCTTGACTCTCAGCTCAGCGAACTTCAGCAAAAGCTTGCCAAAGTAGACACCATCCGCCAGCAAACGCAAGCTATCGAGACTGAAATTCAAGCATTAGCGGGTGTTTTTGAGCGCATTCGGCCTTGGTCCGCCATTGTCCGCGACGTGCAGGGCCGCATTCCTAGTCGCACTCAAATTTCGCGCCTGGTGCAAACTGCCCCTGCTGAAGGCGGCTCCGTTGCAGGCGGCCTAGAGCTCAGCGGCAATGCCTGCTCATTTAACGATGTCAACGACTTTTTGCTAACCCTTAAAAGTTCCCCCTTCCTAGAGGCCGAATCGATCAACATTGTCAATGCTGCACTGGGACAGACGGTCCCTGGCCGGTGTCCGGGAGAGTCAGAAGACGGCGAACCCTTGGCGCTTGTGACCTACACCCTAACCAGTGATATCAAGAGCCTGCCGGCAACCGCGCTGCTAGATGAACTCAACCGTCAGCAGGAAGCGACCGGACTTGCTGCTCGCATTCGTGCCCTTCAAGCCACAGGAGCAATTGAATAATGGCTGCCGTCGGAGATTTTATTTCGCCCAGTGATGCTGCGTTTGTAGACGAACCGGTTAACCCGGTGATTTTTGGAGTAGAGTTATCGCCCACCATATTAGGAGCATTGATTGCCGTTGTGGGCGTTGCCGTCGCGGGCTATGGCTTTGTCAAAGTGGTGCAGCCTGTCGCCGAACGCAATGCAACGCTGAAACAGGAGATTGTGACCAAAGAAGCACAGCTCGTCTCTCAAGCGCAGCAGCTCGAAAACATCGCCAAAGTGGAGGCAGAGCTAGAGACTGCGATGCAGCGACGTCGCAATGTCTATTCTCTATTTGCCAGCGAAAAGACGATGGATACGCTGCTGCTAGATATCAACCAGCGGATAGAGAGCACTAATGCCTCGCTTAGCGGCATCCGCAGCCAGGTGATCGACCGGGGCATTCCGCCGATTTTGGTCGAAGCGCAGCTCAAAACGTTCACACCGGGCGAAAAAGCGGTTGTCGCAGACAGCTCTTTAGGTGAAGGCGTCAATGGCAAACTCAAACGTGAAGTTTATTCCATTAATTTTTCTGGCGACTATGCTCAGACGCAAGTTATTTTGCGCAACTTAGAGCGCCTTGAGCCGCTGCTGCTGGTGCGTGACTTTAGCCTGACCAGCGGGACAGCGGTGGCTGAAACGGTGATTGGGGAAAGTGGCCAGGTCGTCGCACAGCCCAAAACACCGATCACCACATCGTTTCAAATAGAAGCGCTGATACCCACCGCCGATGCCGATGTGCCACCGGAGGTGGTGCTGCCCGAAGCCGTCTCCGAAGCCGTTCCCGCAGCAGGCGGATAAGCTCAACGGTCCATTGGGTTAATGGACTATTGGGTTTACCAAACTACTCAATCTCAAGATTCCTGATTTTTCGCCGGTTCAATTTCCATTCATCGCTAGTTTTGACTCAAGGAGTGCCCTGTGAAACGCCGTCTTACTTTTAAAAGCCTCATGGTTGGAGGGACACTAGCTGCGCTGGCTGGCCCGTTTGTTACGGTTGACGCTGCGATCGCAGCGGTTGAGTCTGCGCAGGCCACGCCAACGGCTGAAGGCACTATCCAGCTCGCCCAGCAAGATGAGGACATACCCGATATCCTCATCCCAAATCCAGAAGTGATCATTGACGGTGAGCCAGTGGGCTCGCCGCGGCTGAACGGAGCGCCGCCTTTTTTACCGCGTGCGATCGCGCCCCCAGTCGGCGATCTCTCCATATCTGATATCGACTCCACCCTAGACGTAATCGACTTGGAAACCGCTGAGCGAGTCCCCCGCTTGGTTCTGCGCGATGCCTCTGCCCGTGAGGTGCTGTCCTTATTAGCTCGCGCCGCCGGGCTCAACCTAGCGTTTTCAGATGCCGCCGAAGCTTCAGAAGGCGTCGATATGAAAGTCTCGCTAGATATCGAAAATGAGCCGGTGCAGAACGTCTTTAACTACGTCCTACAGCTCTCCGGCCTAGAAGCTAACAAGGTGGGTCGCACTATTTTTGTCGGACCCCGGTTGTCAAACAGCGCCCGCAACGTCTTGGTTCGCAGCGTCAGACTCAATCAGATAGACGTTGGCAACGCGGTTAATTTTTTGGTATCGATGGGAGCTGAGAGCGCCGTTTCTAGAGAGCGGTTGGTCACTAGCGTCAATGCCGTCGAAGTCGGTGAAGGCACTGATATCAGTGAGAGCCAAACTACCACCGAGTCTCGCATCGAAAATCAGCGAGCCGACTTTGAAGATTCTGACCCGCTGCTGCGGGGACTGCAAATCATCGGCGATGAGCGTACGAATGCGATTACCCTGATTGGTACGCCGCGCCAAATTGAAATTGCCACCGCGCAAATTGTGCAGCTCGATCTGCGCCGTCGTCAGGTGGCCGTCAATCTGCGAGTGATTGATGTCAACCTGAATGCGCTAGATGCTTTCGGCACCAGCTTTTCGTTTGGCGCAGGCAATACCAGCGTGGTTCAAACCGGCGGCTTAGGCATTATCAACTTTGGCGATCTCACCCCAGCATCGAGTAACTTGAATGCTTCACAGGTCGGTCAGGGCATTGCTGGCATCGCCGGATCTACGCCCATTGGGATTGCAGCCCGCTTCCTGAGCCAATTGCAGGCCGTTGTCACTAACGGTCAGGCCAAAATCGTCACCGACCCCACGCTGGTTGTCCAAGAAGGCCAAACGGCGGCTGTGCAGCTCACCCAAGAAGTGGTCACCAATATTACTATTGATCGAGAAACCACCGACGCGGGCATTTTGACAACCACCTCTTTTGAAAAAGCAGATGCGGGTTTAAACCTGCAGGTGCAAATTGAGCGAATCGACGACAATGGCTTTGTTAATCTCTCAGTTGCTCCCTCTATCTCTGCGCCGACCGATACCTTCAACGTCGGCGATGCTGGTACAGCCATTTTGCTCGCCGAACGTCAGCTCACATCCGGGCAAATCCGGGTGAGAGACGGGCAAACCCTCGTGCTCTCTGGCATCATTCAAGAATCGGATCGCGTTTCGAGCTCTAAAATTCCTATTTTGGGCGACATTCCCCTGCTAGGCGCATTGTTTAGAAGCACGAACCGCACCAACGAGCGCCGTGAGCTGATCGTGCTACTCACCCCGCAGGTACTGGATGACTCTGATGCAAGCGTGTACGGCTACAGCTACACGCCCGGTGAAGACGTTCAGCAACTGCTAGAGGACAAGGCGTTCTAGACACCGTTAGAAGCAGGAAGAACGGTTGCGAGCGGTGATGTTTCAGTTCCGCTACCACATATCTATCAGCCCATACGGCTGTCTGTCTGTAAATTCGTACGGCTTCCCGTCTGCCTATCTGTAGTTCCATACTTAAGCGCGCCATTAAGAGCCGATATTCCCATTTTTTGACGGAATATCGGCTCTTTTGTCAAGTCAGAATTTTTAAATTTTCTCCGAAAAACTATGAACTTTCTTGAAAGTCCCTGAAATCCATACAAATTAAAGGTTTTATCTGTTCAGATTGCACATGTACCCCTTAGAATGGGGCAGTAAAATCATGAGGTTTCAGGGGTTTCAGCAGTTGCTGTTCGATGGCTGATTTTCCCACCTCATACAAACTTTAAGTTTTGCCATCGGGCAATGTGTAGTCCACTTAGATCAACGCAAATCAACGTAATTTAGCTCAACGTAATCCAATCATCCGCTAAGGAGATAAGCATGAATAAAGGTGAACTCGTCGATACAGTCGCAGAAAAGTCTTCAGTGACCAAAAAGCAGGCTGACGCTGTGATTTCAGCGGCTGTAGAGTCCATTATGGAAGCCGTATCTAAAGGTGAAAAGGTGACGCTAGTGGGCTTTGGGTCGTTTGAACCCCGCGCTCGTAAGGAGCGTGAAGGTCGCAACCCTAAAACTGGTGACACGATGGTTATTCCAGCCACCACTGTGCCCGCCTTTTCTGCGGGTAAGCAGTTTAAAGAAATGGTCGCCGGTAAGAAAAAGTAAGCTTTTTTCTGTTGGCTTCATTTCATGTCTAGACCGGTTCATGGGGGCAATTTGGTTTGGGCCGCTCGGCTTGCCCGATGCGCTCCCACTGAACTAATCGATTTTTCAGCTAGTATCAGTCCGCTTGGTCCGCCTCGCTCTGTGTGTGAGGCGATCCAGGCGGCTTTTTCGTTGATAGGTGCTTATCCCGATACGGCGTACGGTGAGCTGCGCCAAGCACTCGCTCAGCATCATCAGGTGTCTGCGGAGGCAATCCTACCGGGAAACGGCGCGGCTGAGCTGCTGACCTGGGCGGCGCGTGATTTGGCGGCGCTACCGGCGGGCTGCTTTTGCCTGTCGCCTGGATTTAGCGATTATGATAGGGCACTGCAAGCGTTTGGCTGTCAGCCGATCAAGATTCCACTGCTGAGAGATCAGCCGCTTGATTTGGCCGCTTTCGAGGCTGAATTGTCTGATCTGACTCGGTGTGGCCTGTTGCTGAACAATCCTCACAATCCCACTGGCATGATGCTTGGTCGCGCTGAGGTCAAGCCTTTGCTGTCGCGCTTTGGCTTAGTGGTGGTGGATGAAGCATTTATGGACTTTGTGGCACCTGCCGATGAGCAGAGCGTGATCGACTGGGTGGGGGAGTTTCCTAATCTGGTGGTAATTCGCTCGCTGACGAAGTTTTACAGTATGCCGGGGGTGCGGTTGGGATATGCGATCGCCCAGCCCGCCACTCTACAGCGCTGGCAGCAGTGGCGCGATCCCTGGTCTGTAAACGTGCTGGCAGCGGCAGCCGGTGTTGCAGCTATCCAGGATACGGATTTTCAGCAGCAGACATGGAACTGGCTAGCAAAGGCAAATGCCCAGCTATACGAGGGCCTGAATAAGATACCGGGGCTCAAGGCGCTGCCGAGCTGCGCTAACTTTTTGCTGGTGGCCTGTGAGATGTCAGCGACTGCGCTGCAATGTCAACTGCTCCAGCGCCATAAAATTTACATTCGCGACTGTATGAGCTTTGCGGAGTTGGGCGATCGCTATTTTAGAGTTGCCGTCAAAACCATCACCGACAATCAACGGCTGCTAGCAGTGATCGCCGATGTGCTACCCAGTCTTGAGAGCGTCGAAACCGGGTCAGAGCATGCCGACTGACTATGACTTGGTGATCTTAGGAGGGGCTATCGAAGGTCGAACTGCGGCGATGACAGCGGCTGGCTATGGCGCTCGGGTCGCCTTGGTAGAACCGCCTAGCTTATTTGAACGCAGGCAGCAGCAGCACTACTTACTCCAGGGGCTACAGCAGCTAGGCAACAGCAAGCAACAGCAGGCCGTCAGCGCTTTGTTTCAATCCCAGCCGCCACCAACTGATGGTCTATCTGATGGTCAATATTTTGACTGGTCCGCTTTATTAGAATGGAGTGCGATCGCTGCGCAAACCCAATCCATCAGCCTCTCACCCGAGGTCATGAGCGAAAACGGCATTGATGTAGTGCTAGAAACACCCCAGCGGCTGTCTCGCCAGCTCATCGTCACAACCGAGCATAGACGGCTACGCGCCCGTGCGATTTTAGCCGCCTTTGGAACCGTACCCACGGCCCTAGACGCACTGATCAATCTCAAAACCATGCCTACGGCTGTCAGCATTGCTGGTGGCTCGCCGCTGGCGATCCTGTGGGCGGATGCTCTTTGCTCAGTCGGCGTGCGGGTGACCTTAATGGCTGCGCGGTTTTTGCCCAGTGTGGATCACGATATTCGGCGGTTAGTGCGATCGCAGCTGCTCATATCCGGTGTCGCCCTTAACCAAACGACCGCTGAGATAGACAAGATAGATTGTGTGTTGGCGATCGCGCCTAGCCAACTAGCGCTAGATCTCCCTAGCTTTGTTCATCGCCAAAGCCCACATTCCCCTTATGTAAAGGTCAACCACCGATTGCAGAGCACGCATTCTCGCGTTTTTGCTTGCGGGGCAGTGCTAGGGGGCTCAGCCGCAGCACCATTGGCTCATCACGAGGCCGAAATCGCGATCTGGAATGCGCTGTTCTTGCCGAATCGGACGGTGACGTATGAGGCAATTTCTCAAAGCTATCGTCACTTTGCCCAAGCCGGACTTACCGAACAGCAAGCCTATCGGCGCTACGGCAGTGCCGTTCAAACTTGGACAAATAGCACGGCCAACAGCACCGATTTAAGCCGTATGAGCCCACTGCCCAACTACTGCAAATTGGTGAGCGTTAATCATCGGCTGGTTGGCATTCATTTACTAGGTGAGTGTGCTGGCAGCTTAATTCAGCCTTTAACCGTAATGATGGGTAGACCGCTTCAGGCACTGGGCGATATCTGTGTGGCGAGCCAGGACCAGGCGCTGATGGATTTGGTGGTGGGTGTGATGAGGGAGGGGGTGCGATCGCAATGGCAAATTGGCCACTGGCGACGAGACTGGGCCGAAAACTGGTTTAACTGGCGACGCAGCCGGTGAAGGGGAAAGCATTACACTAGGCAGCACTGGAATCTCTGCAAGCCATCGCTCATCGTCTTCTTTTCTCTAACTCAATCTTGAAAATCACAGCTATTGCCACCTATAGCTTGGTTCAAATAGCAGCAAGTTATAAAAGCGACAGTGCCTTACCTTGCAGCACTTGACTCAGTTTCTAATCTTTATCTCAAATGCGAGCGATGGTCACAGCTTCGGGCTGATCTTGATACTTGCCGCTGCGAGTTTCGTAGCTAACTTCACAGGGTTCGCCTTCTAAAAACAAGAGCTGCACGACGCCTTCGTTGGCGTAAATGCGGCAGTCGGCGCTAGATGAATTGGAGAATTCTAGGGTTAAATAGCCGCGCCATCCGGCTTCGGCGGGGGTGAGATTGGCGATGATGCCGCAGCGGGCGTAGGTGCTTTTGCCAATGCAAATGGTGGTGATGTTGTCAGGCATTTGCAGGCGCTCTAGGGCAACGCCTAAGCCGTAAGAATGCGCTGGCAGGATGAAGTAGCTACCGTTGTCGTCTTGCTTGAGGGCGGTGGGTTCGAGATTTTCAGGGTTGAAGTTTTTCGGGTCGATGACGGTGCCGGGGACGTGGCGGAAAATGCGAAATTCTTTAGGTGAGAGGCGGATGTCGTAGCCATAGGAGGAGAGGCCGTAGCTGATCACGGGGGTCTGGTGGCTATGGGTGGGTAGCTCCACGCGGCGAATGAGTGACGACTCAAAAGGCTCAATCAGTCCCTGTTCGGCTGAGGCTTTGATCCAGGCGTCGTTTTTAATCATGAGAGGGGGTTTCCTACTGGCTAGAGTCCGACTGAATATGTCTGAATGGCTGGGGCGATCGCTTACACACCACTCTTTCTACACCACATAATTTCGCTTGAATTCTGTAATTTGATCGGCGATCGCCAACAGAGACTCAGGCATATGAGGGCCGGTCAAAATCACATCTACGTGAGAAGGCCGCTCTTTTAGCAAATTCAAGACTTCGTTTTCTTTAATCAGGCCAAAATCAACTGCTAGGCTTAGCTCGTCGAGGACCACTAGGCCATACGTACCCTCACCCACAACGGCCTGGGTATGCTGCCAAAGGTCAAGCAGTGCTACTTGGGTATCGGCGCTAATGTCGGGGCTGCTAATGCACTGCGGGCTGGCACACCTGATCCAGGAAAGGTTTTGCCCCATCTGCATAGGGTAGTCGGGGCCTTGGCTAATGCCCCCCTTTAAAAACTGCACCACTAAAACAGGCATCCCTTGCTCGGCCACCCGCATCGCCTGCACCATCACATTGGTAAAAAAAGTGCGGTGCTGTGAGGTGAATACCTGCACCGTGCCTTCAATCGCGCGAAGCATCGGGTGCTGCCGGACCGCAGCTGGGAGAGGGCCACCGGGCAAGGCTCTAAGCTGTGAAACCATAAGGCGGTTGAAAAAGACTGAACTGAGGACGGAATGGGTACAACTGTGGTTCGTAAGTTGTTTCATGAATCAACTAAATATAGCGTAGTTGATGCGTCATGTCGGAAATAATACGCTATATGTCGAAGATGATAGAAGCTATTTGGCAGCGGTAGATCAGAGCAGCGATAGGGCTGCTTTCACGTATGATGCTGACGATGTCTTTTCTAGCTTGTGACCTATGGCTTGGCAACGTCCTGATAACCGACGGCCTGATGAGCTGCGCCCAATTACGTTTGAGCGGCGCTTTACCCAGTATGCCGCTGGCTCTGTGCTGGCGAGCTGTGGCAATACGCGGGTGCTGTGCACAGCCTCTGTGAGCAACGGAGTGCCGCCTTTTTTAAAAGATTCCGGCCAGGGCTGGCTGACGGCTGAGTACCGAATGCTGCCGGGGGCGACACATACGCGCAAGTCGCGTGAATTTATGAAGCTCTCGGGGCGCACGCAAGAAATTCAGCGGTTGATTGGGCGGAGCTTGCGGGCGGCGCTAAATATGGCCGCGCTGGGCGATCGCACGATCACCATCGACACAGACGTACTGCAGGCCGATGGTGGCACCCGCACCACTGCGATTACCGGCGCTTACGTGGCGTTAGAAGATGCGATCGCCCATCTGCTCCAAACCGATCAGCTCAGCGTTTCCCCGCTACAGCATCAGATCGCGGCCATCTCAGTCGGATTGCTAGAAGGCGAGCCCTTTCTCGATCTCAACTATCCCGAAGACTTTGCCGCAGATATTGACTTCAACGTCGTGATGAACAGCCAGCAAACGTTCATTGAGGTGCAGGGCACGGCTGAATCCGGCAGCTTTACCCGCGCTCAGCTCAACGCCATGCTCGACTATGCCGAAAAAGGCATTAGTGAAGTGATGCAGCTCCAGAAAGCAGCCCTCAAGGTGAACGCATAGCGCTAAAGGAGTGGTAGTATTGCCCGCGAGAAGTGTTACATTCCCACCAGACGTAACACGAGCCTTTTAAACCGGTTCCCCTATGGCGAAGGATCTGCGAGATTTTCTCAAAAAAGTTAACGCGCGAGGCCAGTTGCGAAATGTCACAGCGCAGGTAGATCCAAACCTAGAGATTGCCGAAATTTCCAATCGGTTGCTTCAAGCGGGGGGGCCAGCCGTACTATTTGAAAATGTCAAAGGTTCACCCTATCCGGTCGTGGTTAATTTGCTGGGTACGGTGGAGCGGGTATGCTGGGCGATGGGGATGAACCATCCCGAAGAGCTAGAGGTGCTGGGCAAAAAGCTGGGCATGCTGCAGCAGCCTAAGCCGCCAAAAAAGTTCTCTCAGGCGATTGAGCTAGGCAAAGTATTGTTCGATGTAGTGAAGGCCAAGCCTTCGCGGGATTGGTTACCCGCCTGCCAGCAGGTCGTCCACTTAGATGACAATGTGGATCTCACTCGCATTCCGATGATTCGCCCCTACCCCAAAGACGGGGGGAAAGTGGTGACGCTGGGTCTGGTGATTACGAAGGACTACGAAACCGGCATTCCCAATGTGGGCGTGTACCGTTTGCAGTTGCAAAGCAAAAACACCATGACGGTACAGTGGCTGTCGGTGCGAGGCGGGGCGAGACACTTGCGTAAGGCGGCGCAGCGAGGCAAAAGTTTGGAAGTGGCGATCGCCATCGGCGTCGATCCGCTGATTATCTTAGCGGCGGCTACCCCGATTCCGGTAGATCTCTCAGAGTGGCTGTTTGCTGGGCTCTACAGCGGCAAAGGCATTGCTCTGGCCAAGTGCAAAACCGTCGATTTGGAAGTGCCCTCGATGTCGGAATTTGTGCTGGAAGGCACGATTACACCGGGAGAAACGGCGACCGACGGCCCCTTTGGCGATCATATGGGCTACTACGGCGGGGTGAATGACGACGCGCCGCTGATGCGCTTTCACTGCATGACGCACCGCAAGTCACCGATTTATCTCACGACTTTTAGCGGCCGCCCGCCCAAAGAAGAAGCGATGATGGCGATCGCTCTCAACCGCATTTACACCCCGATACTGCGCCAACAAGTCTCTGAGATTGTTGACTTTTTCCTGCCGATGGAAGCGCTCAGCTACAAAGCTGCCATCATCTCGATTGATAAATCCTATCCGGGGCAAGCTCGCCGGGCGGCGATGGCCTTTTGGACCGCGCTGCCTCAGTTTACCTATACCAAATTTGTGATTGTGGTTGATAAAGACATCAATGTGCGCGATCCGCGTCAGGTGGTGTGGGCGGTCACGTCTAAGGTCGATCCGATTCGCGATGTCTTTATTTTGCCAGACAGCCCATTTGACTCACTCGACTTTGCCAATGAGCGCCTGGGCTTAGGAAGCCGAATGGGGATAGATGCCACCACTAAGGTCTCTCCTGAAACTGAGCATGAATGGGGCGAGCAGCTCGAATCAGATCCTGAGGTGGCCGCGCTGGTGACTGAGCGCTGGCAAGAATACGGTCTGGGCGATCTTGCGCTCGATGAAGCTAATCCCAATGTATTTGGCTACGACATGCTGTGAGATTTTCTCGGATGAGATTCTCGGTGACCCGATCTGCGCGTATTGCTCAGTTAGCCGCAATTTGTTCTTCAGGACATACGACAGCAGGCTAGGGGATTCCTTATCATCTTGTCATGGACCCAAAAATAATTTTCTACATCGTATTTGGTCTGGCGCTACTGGGCCTGACGTGGTTACCCGATCTGCGCGGGGCTCGCTTTATCAATGTGCCGCTACTCTATTTCTTGATGGCGGTGCTTTTGTTCAGCCAACCTTTTGGCCTGCCGCTAATCGATCCGATTAACAACAAAACTCACACCCTGGTAACCGAGTATCTCACTGAGATTATCGTGATTATTTCTCTGGCGGGGGCAGGACTGGCGATTGATCGAAGCTTTCGCTTCCGCACCTGGCAAAGCACTTTTCGGCTGCTCTGTGTGTCGATGCCGCTGTCTATTTTGGGAGCGGCGGCGCTGGGCCACTGGATTTTTGGTTTGTCGTTGGCGGATTCTGCTTTGTTGGGTGCGTGTCTGGCCCCAACCGATCCGGTGATGGCTCACAGCGTGCAGGTAGGCCCTCCTAACGAAGGCGGCGAAGATCCGGTGCGCTTTGGCCTGACGACTGAGGCGGGACTGAATGACGGATTGGCCTTTCCGTTTGTCTATTTAGCCTTGAAGCTATCAGAGCATGATGGCTTTGGCTCGTGGCTCGTGGGCTGGGCGGCCTATGAATTTAGCTATCGAGTGTTGATGGGTGTCGCGGTTGGCATTGGGATTGGCTGGCTGCTGAATAAGTATGTTTTTTGCCTGTCGGATGAGACGGTGAGCGAACAGACTGAAGAGGGGTTGTTTGTCACGGCGGGTATTTTTCTGGCGTATGGCGTGGCTGAGCTGCTTCACGGCTATGGTTTTCTGGCGGTGTTTGTAGCAGCGCTCGCCGCCCGCCAGTTTCAAGCGAAAGGCCATGAATATCATCAAAAGCCACATCAGTTTGCCACTCAGCTAGAGCGTATCTTTTCTGGGCTATTGCTGCTATCGCTAGGGGGGTTCGTCGCTAAGGCAGATATCGGTCTGCTTTCCTGGCGTAACCTCTTGTTTGCGCTGTTGTTTATGCTCGGGGTGCGAACCCTCTCAGGGTTGCTATCGCTAAGGGGCTTGAAGATGGCCCCATCTGAGCGCTGGGCGATCGCCTTTTTGGGCATCCGGGGCTTTGGCTCGTTTTACTACCTGGCCTATGCTCAAAACCACGGCACCTTTGAAAATATCAGCCTGCTCTGGAGCATTGTCACGCTGACGGTGCTGGTCTCGTTACTCATTCACGGCAACACGGCGACGCTGGCAATGAGATGGCTGGATGGTCGGCACTATAAGCAGCGCAAAAAATCACCCAAAGAATCGGCATCGTCTTAAATCATTCGGCTTTGAACCAGCGTTTGATTCGCTTCTAGCGTGAGCTGCAAGTCTGAAAGCTGGCTGAGCTGCGCCTTGATAGTCTCGGCCTGTTTTTGAGCGGCGACTTTGCGATACAGGGCGGCGCGGGCCAGATCTTCGCGGCCTTTGCTCAGGGCGCGTTGAGCGACGCGGTGCCAAGTCAGCACGTCGGTTGTGGCCTGATTGTAGTTGGGCAAGAGGGTGCGAGTCGCGATCGCCACATTTCCCAACGCCTCTTGAAACAGCAGCATCGTCTTTTCGGGCGGCTCGTTTTGGGCAGCGCGCTCGGCCAGATCGCTCACCTGCGGCAGATTTAGCTGATCGAGGCGGAGGCCAAAGTTACTGAGCTGCATGCATTCGGCCCGGCCCGCCTTGCACCAGTTGGCAAAGTGCTCGCAGTTATTAAAAAATAAATCGTACTGACGCTCACCCAGACGGCTCTCGGCTCGCTCGATGACGACATCTGGAATGTAGGCCGTTGGCTGCGCTTTCGTATGGACCGCAGCGCCTCTCGAAAAAGTCTCGCGCGACGTGCGGGCAATATTCGCTTCGCCCACTTTGCTGTAGTGAATGACACTGCCGTCACCACAGTCGATTCCGTGGTGCTCGTAAGGAATGCCGATAACCTCGCGCATTGCATAGACCTGATCGCCCCTTGCCATAGTTTTTCGCTCGGTTAGCCAGCGTCAGCTGAATAGTTCTATCCGCTCAAAATTTAGCACGCAAGGGGAGTGCAAGTACTGTACGGGTTACTGAACAGCTTGCTGCTGCTGGGCAGGGGGTGCCTGAGCGGCGGACATTCCCTCAGACTCAGAGAAATTGATTTGAATATTGGGCCCGGAGCGAGCTAGGCGAATGATTAAGCCGTCTTCCACTGGCTGATGATCAATTCGCTGTCCAGCTAAGTAAGTTCCGTTGGCACCCGTATTGTGAACTTCCCAGCCGGTTTCACCACGGCGAAGTTCCGCATGGTAACGCGACACCACAGCGCTGTAGAGAACGACGTCATTACGCAGCGATCGCCCAATGCGAACCACTCGCTCTTCGGTGAAGGTCCAGCTTTGGATAGGCGCTTTGTTAACAGGGTGCAGCAGAGAGAGCGTAATGACGTTATTTGAGGCAGACACAGCGCAACACCACGTGGAAAAGGACTAGAGCAAATCAAAACGCAGACCCCAAAAAAGCTAGCAGTAGCCAAATCAGCGCGTCCATCCAGGCCAGTGTCTCTCGCTATGCTGTCTCGAAAATAAAGCTGACCTTATCGCCTTTGCCTAACGCAATGCGATCGCCTGGACGCAGCCGATGGCGGTTCCCTGCTGGCAGCGGTAACCCATTGATGTAGGTTCCGTTAGAGCTGCCCACGTCTTCTAAGTAATAGACATCGCCTTCAACGCGAAGGTTGGCATGCACTCGAGAGACCACTTCCGAATCTGGAAATCCAGACACATCAATATCGGGAGGCGTTTGATCATTAGGTTTCCCAATCCTTACGACAGATAGCTGCCTGGGGATTTCGATGGGTGTGTTGGTTTGGACTTGGCGAAGGCGGGCGGTGAGGGTTTGGAGCTGGGTGGCGGCGTTTGGCGGCGTCGGTGTCGGTGTTGGAGGAGTCGGGGGGGGTGCGACGGGTTCAGCAATAGGGGCCGCTTCTGGGGCAGAGGCCGCTTCGGATTCTAGGGCAGGTTCGGAGGCAGGGGTGGGTTCGGGGCTAGGCTCGCTGACAAATGCCTCGGGGGGCTCGTTAACAGTGCCGACGGTCGGTAGGCTTTCTGAATTGTCTGGCTCGGCGGCTGGAGAACTGCTGACGGCTTCCGGCTCTACGAGCGGCTCGGGGACGACCAAATCGGGCAAGTCAATGGCGGGCGGGTTTTCCAAATCGAACTCTGAAGCGTTTTCTGAAGCGCTCTCTGGTGCGGCTGATGCTGATGTCACGCTTTCTGATGTTACGGCTCTGAGATCACTGCCACATTGGCCGCAAAAGCTGGCGTTTGCCTGAATGGGGGCGTTGCAGTTAGGGCAGGCGACTATGGCTGGTAGAGGGGTGTAGCATGCCTCGCACTGGAGAGCGCCATCGGGGTTTTGGTGGTTGCAGTTTGG
>JBAUIB010000301.1:0-16865 GCA_049680585.1 Phormidesmis sp. | reverse complement strand
AAAATTGCCAAAGGCGTTCAAACACCGAATCAAAATCTTTAATGACTGCGTTGCCCCTTCGGGCTCCAATTCTGATACTGCTAGCGCCCTTGGTCGATTCAGCTACAACGTTCAAGCTTCCCGCTGCAACGTTAGTCGATTCAACTGCAACGCTCAAGCTTACGGTTATAACGTTACTCGATTCAGCTGCAGCATTAGTCGATTCGGTTACAGCATCAGTCGATTCGCCTCCAGCATTAGTCGATTCGGCTGCAACGTTCCTTAATTCGGTTTCAGCCCACACGCTTCGAGAAGAAACCACAAGCCGCAAAGTGCTATTAATCACGCCCTCGTGAGGCTAAACACGAGCGACCCTCTCGCCGTCCCGCAACTGCGTAGCGATCGCTCCTAAACAAACGTCCAAGCCTAGCGACTAGCCAGCGGTGAAACCTGAGCCGCAAACCAATGTTCAGTGGTCAGTTCATTCCCATCGAGACGCTTTGCCAAAGCCGCGCCCAAAGCACTTAGCAAGTCAGTGCGAGTCGTCTCCTCTAAGGCGATATAGCCTGAGAGCGTGCTTAGCAGCGTCAAGTATTTTTTGATGCTGTAGATAGAGTGATGGGCTTCTATCTTGACCGAACTGGTTTGAAAAAAGCCAGAATCATTGACGATCTGTGCAAACGTCTCAAAGTTTTTTTGATAGTAAGATTGGGTGCGACACTGTTCTTCGCCTAATGCACTCAAACTG
Source organism: Phormidesmis sp. (assembly GCA_049680585.1). Taxonomy (GTDB): domain Bacteria; phylum Cyanobacteriota; class Cyanobacteriia; order Phormidesmidales; family Phormidesmidaceae; genus Phormidesmis. The sequence continues at coordinate 16,138 of JBAUIB010000301.1, read as the reverse complement.
TACCGCTCGTACACTGAGCGCAAATGCTGACAGATTTCTGGGCTCGGCTGAGGGGGCGTGGCCCATAGCAAAATCAGCGATCCGTCAGGCTTAAGCGCCGCTGCTGATTTTTTACAGGCTACTGCTGGCGACACCCAGTGAAAGGATGTCGCTGCCAGTACTGCATCGAATGTCTGCGCGCCCAGCGGCCACTCTTCAAAGGTCGCATTGGCAATCTGGACGCCCTCGTAGGTCCCGCAGCGCTGGCGGGCGAGTTCACAGGCGGCAGGGCTGGGCTCTACGCCCTGGACAGCGATGCCTCTAGCGGCAAAGGCTGCGGTAGCAATGCCAGGGCCACAGCCAATTTCTAAGATTGAGCTTTGGTAATCAGAGGGCATAGCGAGACGCGCTTGATCAATTACCCCTTCTACCAGCGCATCTGGATAGTGCGGCCTAGCCCAGCTATAAGCTTCGGCGACTGAGCTATACCACTGCCGCCTTTTCTGCGGGCCGTAGGTCTGATCAAAAGATGTGTACCAGCTGTACCATTGGTTCTCTTCAGCGTCTTTCATTAATGCCCTCTTAGCTGTCTTCTTGGATGGCCCTTGCACTGGCATTCTGTTGCCTAAATAGCCGCCCCGGTTCTTACTACTTTGCCAATTTTGCCGACCTCTATACAATTAAGGTACGACACAATGAAATTACAGCTGCTCGCGGTGACTATTGATGAAACTGAAGCGTCCTATCTTAGTTGGTGGTTTAGGTCTGTCGGCCAGTCTATGGCTGCTGAATGCGGTGGGCCACTCTCCAATGGGTCATGCACTGGGCGATGGCTCGGGCATGTTAGGCGCGATCGCACTCGGTTCGGCTGGCATTTGGTGGCTGAAGCAACGCACAACCCCCACGCTCGAACTCGATCCGCCTCTGGCGCTAGGCCCCGTTGATAGAGCCGCTGTCGAAGCAGTCCTCACCCGCGCAGAAGATCGAACTAATACAATTGTTGAAGAACTGCCTGACGCCATTAAAGCAGATAAAGCGCAGTCAATTTGGTCCTTGATAGAGCAGCAAAAGCAGGTGATCGCTCAGCTACTCACCCAAGCAGATCGCGAGACGCTCAGCATTGCCGTTGTCGGCAACAAGGCCACGGGCAAAACAACATTAGTCTCTCACTTGGATAAAGTTTGGCGCGGCACGCAGCCCAGCGTTGTCTCTCTCACAGAAGTCAACGGAGATGACACGTCTGTGAGTGTCGATACTGACTTGGTGCTATTTGTCACTGCCGCTGACCTGACTCAGTCAGAATTGCAGCGCATTCAAACGTTGCTAAAATCAGGATACCGAGTGCAGCTTGCTTTTAATAAGCAAGATCAGCTCACGCCATTAGACCGGCAGTCGGTCTTGCAGCGGATTCAAACGCGAGTGGAAGGATTGGGGATTGACGTGCGGGCGATCGCTACTCAGCCCAACCCAATCAAAGTCCGTCGTCATCAAGAAAATGGCAAAGTCGAAGAGTTTTCACAACAGCCTGAAGTGCAGATCAGCGCCCTCACCGAGCGACTCGATCACCTGGTTGAAAATGAAGCTCAGCAGCTCGTGCTCACCACAACGCTGAGGCAGGCTAAGACTCTGCTGGCAGCGACTCAGACTTTATTAAACGAGCAGCGGCGATCGCGCGCCCTACCCATCGTTGAGCAAATGCAGTGGATCGCGGCGGGCAGCGCCTTTGCCAGCCCTTTGCCTAGCCTAGATTTGTTGGCTTCTACGGCAATCAACGCGCAGCTCATTGCCGATCTGGGCGCTGTGTACAATCAAACATTTTCTCTGGAGCAGGCTAAAGCTGCCGCCGGTACCTTAGCTGAGATGCTGGTCAAGCTGGGTTTAGTCGAACTCTCTACTCAGGCGCTGGGTAGCTTGCTCAAAACGCATGTCGCGACCTATGTCGCGGGCGGGGCCCTGCAGGGTGTGAGCGCCGCGTACCTGACCCGGATGGTGGGCCTAAGCCTGATTGACTTTTTCGAGGAGCAAAGTTTGCTGGCACCTGAAAAGAGAACGTTTGCCTTTTCAGAAATGGGCGATCGCCTACAAGCCATCTTCAAAACAACCAAGCAAGGATTGGGCCTACAAGCCTTTGTCCAGCAAGCCCTCAACCATTTGCCAGCGTTGCCGTCAGCTTCTGCTCAGTCCCCATCGGCCACCGTTACGCCGTAGGTAAACCAGATTGAATCCGTTAGTAGAACAGGCGCGATCTAGTCTGCGTGAGGCGATAGATCGCTACATTCCACAGCTCAAAATGACTCGGCTAGATGCTCAAGAGCTGACGCGTCAGGCTACGGTCAAGGGGGGAATTGATCAGCTCACGACCCTGATGAACAAGCTCGACAGCTCGCTGCTGAGAGTGGCTGTATTTGGATTGGTAAGCCGGGGAAAGTCAGCGGTGATCAATGCGCTGATGGGCGAGAAAGTGTTAGAGACAGGGCCGCTGAATGGCGTGACGCAGTGGCCGCGCTCTGTGTACTGGCGGCCACAGTTGTCTGATTCTTCGGGCTTGTCTGACCGTGGGCCGTCTGAGAAAGGCAAAGAGCCACTTAAGCTAGAGCTGATCGATACGCCGGGACTAGATGAAATTGAAGGACACTCTCGCGGTGAAATGGCTCGCGACATCGCACAGCAGGCCGATCTGATTTTGTTTGTTGTTTCAGGCGATGTCACCAAAACCGAATATGAAGCATTACAACAACTCTACGCCACGCGCAAACCGCTGCTGCTGGTTTTCAACAAAATAGATCTTTATCCTGATACCGACAGAGGCTCCATCGCGACAAACCTTCAGTTGCTATGGCAGCAGGCCGAGAGCAAAGCTGACCTGCCGCAAGGTGCAAGGCTGGTCGATGAGATTGTCATGGTCTCGGCTGAGCCCACGCCGCAACAGGTACGAGTGGAGTGGCCCGATGGCCGTATTAGCGAAGAGTGGGAGTCTCCACCTGCGCAGATAGAACCGCTTAAAACGGCTTTGCTTAAAATTGTGCAAGAAGACGGACCGACGTTAGTGGCACTCAATGCCCTGCGGCAGGCCAGCCTAATAGAACAGAATCTGGCAGAAGAGACGACCGCGCTCAATCAGCCGTTCGCCGATGAGCTGATTTGGACCTATGCCAAGTATAAAGCGATCGCCGTCGCCCTTAATCCCGTTGCTATCCTCGATATGCTCGGCGGCATTGGCTCTGATATTGTGATGATTCGTGCGCTATCTAGGCTCTACGGCTTTCCCATGACCCGCTTCGAAGCCAGCGCCCTGTGGCAGTCGATTATCCGCAGTTCAGGCACGTTGCTGCTCAGCGAGTTTGGCACTAGCTTAATTCTAGGATTTGGCAAAAGTGGCGCGGCTATCTGGAGCGCATTTGAAAGTTTCTCTGGCCTAACCGCTTACGCTGGGGCCATGACCGCTCAAGCGGGAGCCGCTGGTTATGGCACTTACGCCGTTGGGCAAGCCGCCAAAGTGTACTTACAGCAAGGCTGCACCTGGGGGCCAACTGGCGTCAACACCATCATGCAGAGCATTCTCTCTCAGTCAAAAGCGGATTCCACTCTGGCTCGTCTGCAAGCTGAAATCACTGAGACAATCGGCGATCCAAAGGCGATGCAAGCCCTTAAAAACAGCGAAAAAGCTGTCAAAAACTGACACCACTGAGGCTTCTGATCATCCAGCTTTGATGACGCTGAAGAGAAACAGTGAAAGCTATACTGACTATTAACTATTAAGTAGCCTGAAATTTAAGTAGCCTGAAATTTCCTAATGCCTATGAGTCAGCAACTAACCTTAGAAATCAGTGACGAAGTGTATAAAAGCCTAGAACAACAGGCCACTGCTGTAGGTGTGACTATCCCTCAGTGGATCGTGACAGTCCTTAGTACACAAGGAAATTCTGCTAGTAGTGCTTTATCTCCAGAGCACCAAGAACAGGCGCGAAGGCAGTTTAGGAGGCACGCGGGTGCGGTTAGTCTAGGGCATGCGACGGGTGCAGAGAGTCAGGAGATCGATACCGACCTTGCGAAAGCCTATGCAGATGAATACTAGGGGCTGGGTTTAGTCGTGTTCCTAGATACATCTGGCCTGCTGTGCTATCTCCATAGGGATGAACGACAGCACGATAAAGCGGTTCGACTAATTCATGAGGCTAGCAGTAGGCTCTTGACGCATAGCCACGTCCTAGCGGAATTAGTTGCGCTTGCATTGGTTCGTCGTTTTCCTCGAACTGAGGTGCTGGCGTTTATGGTTGATTTGGTTGATAGCACAGACGTTGAGACAGTCTGGGTTGATGAACAGTTACACAAAGAAGCTATGCAACTTTTGGTTGATCGAGAAGACAAAACCTACTCTTTGTGTGATGCAGTCAGCTTTGTTTTGATGCGCCAGCGTAGCCTAACGAACGCCCTGACAACTGATCGTCATTTTGAGCAAGAGGGTTTCGTAAGATTACTCCCACCAGATAGATAGCTAAGAGTGCATCAGAGGGAGAGGATGCGAAAACATTGAGGCATTACAAAATCAGAGTTATTGACCGCCGCATGACCGGATCTTCCGATCACTGAAATGAAGAAGCGTTTTTAGGGAAAGAGCTTTTCTTGGGGTTGGCCCGGTGCGCCCATTACTTCAGCCTCTCCGCCGTTGGCAGCTAGATCAAGCGCGCCTGCGTTGCCTGAGTATACGCTGAGTTTTTTCTGCGCTTCCCATAGCTGGGTGTCCCCGGCATTGAGTTTTCCTTCAAAGATAGGATTACCGTCAGCAATGATGCTAACCCAAGCTTCGCCAGTGGCAGTTGCTTCAACATACACAGGCGCTGTGCTAATAGGAGGTTCGGCAGTAGTTTCCGTTTCGGTTGGGCTAGCAGGAGCTACGTTTAAAGTCTCTGAATCGGATGCCTCAGTTGACTGTTCAGGGACATCTGTACTAGAGGCAATTTCAGATGGACGCTCACCATCCTCCGTCGGTATGGCGATAAAGCCAACCACGACAGCTGTGAAGAGGGCCGCTGCTGATAGGCCACCGATAATAAAAGACCGATTGCTTTGCGTCGTTACCTCATGAGCTGCTGGCAAGTGTTGTGAAGGCACATCGGCAGCTGGCTCAAGCGGTGCGTTTGCTATGCCTTCTGTCGGACGAACATCTCTGAGCAAGCGCTCGAATCCTTTTTCGTAGCTTGTTGAAAGATCGACGTACTGTAGCCGTCTGAGACGAAAGGGAATATCACAGGGTTCTAGCAGGACTGGAATGACTTTTTCATTTTCTTCGAGCGCGTAAGACACTTCGTCAAGCACGTTCTCAGAGTTTACAGACGTCTTAGATAGCAGTACGATTAGCCCTGAGCATACTTGTAGCGCTCTTTCAATCGCACTGTCCCAGCGATCGCCAGCCGGAATATCAAGCTGATCGATCCATAAATCGACCTTTCGATCTCGCAGCTGCTCGGCAAGTTGAGTGGCAATTTTTGTGTCTGCCCGAGAGTAGCTAATAAAATACTTGTGCGAAGGGTTAATCATAGTTAGCGTTAACGGCTGCTCAATTTAATGGTATGGCTTTCGTATAAAGGTGATGTAGCTTTCGTGTAAAGCCTTAGTTGTTGTTTATAGCCCCGTTTATAACCTGATTAGAGAGACGCGCTCTCGTCGCCTGGCCGCTCGCCTCCAAATTTCTCTTTGATCCAGTCGAAGTTGATCTCTCGTAAATAGTCTACGACCCAGGTCGCCCGCCGTTGCAGCATGTGATTAGGATACGTATGCGCCACCCCGACAACCGGAATCTGAGCGCTTTGCGCGGCTTCGATCCCGGCAAAGGAATCTTCAATCGCAATGCACTCTTCGGCAGACAAATTCAGCTCTCCATACATCTGATTTAGCCGTTCAATGACTTTGAGGTAGCCATCAGCAGACGGCTTGCTGCCATCTGCTGAGATATCGTCACCTGTGACAATTACCTCAAAGTGTTCGCTCAGCTCGGCCCGTCTCAACACTTCATTTACCTGCGGCTGTTCAGCGCCAGTGACAATGGCCATTTTGATTTGATCGCTGCGACAGCGAAAGATCAAATCTTCTAAGCCTGGATAAATCGGCAGCGTCTCGAGATCGTCGAGCCAGCGCTGATAGGTCGCTGATGCTTGAGTGAGCAGCTTATCTAGGGCGGCTTCGTTGACGCTGCGACCACGCTGGGTAAGGAGGTCTTTCAGGCAGGCGCGATCGCTTCTTCCCAAGCACACCTGATGGTAGTCATCCTCGTCGGGCCGCAAGTTTTCAGCCAGCAAAACCTGCTCGCTCAGGGTTCGACGAATATCTTCGTCATTGATAATGATGCCGTTAAACCCGAATAAAGCTGCCTTGAGTACCATTTTGAGATGCCTTTTGCATGGCTTTGAGATGGCCCTTTAAATGTAACAGGATGAGACGTGGATCTAGTGCACTGCTCCGGTGCGAGAGGGGGCTATCTTTTAGGCAGCGATCAATGCGCGAAAGGCTCACCATCGGCGAATTTTAGCGAAACATTGACGTCAATCTTATCGATCATTTTAATTTATAAGATCTTTGAGCGAGCACGGTTATAAAACCAGATAGCGTTCTAATATAAGTACCAATACGAAATTTTCCTGGTTTCTGATTATCGTCTCAACCTCCCTGTATGGCAGGCATCTTTGTAGCCGATATATTAAGTTCAGTTGAGAAACCTTCCAATGCCTCTACCAGCTTCTTCTACCCTGACGACTCTCTCTATCCCGCTCCTGCTCGAATGGTGGCAAAAGCGCAAGCGACTTGCTAGCTCCTACAGCAATTTACACGCCACGTTGCCTAAAGGCGATGACCTTTACTTGCAAGCCTACTACCGCCTCATGGAGGTTTACTCAGTCGTAAAATCGGGCGGCGTGAAGGCCCAAATCGAAGCCATTCAAGCCTTTGCCGAACGCGAATCGGACGCGCTTCAGCAGCGACTCGTCGAGATCGAGGCGGCGGCAGCGATGAGCGAGTGTGAAAAGCAACAGAAGCGACAAATCGTGGCGCATGAACTCAATGAGCTGCGCTCTGCGAATAGCTGGCGGCTACAGGCCCTGATGGGTATCGCCGCTGAGGAAGAAATCATCGTTGAGCGCTATTTACCTGATATTGAGCGGACGCTGATGCAGGCCCAGTGCGCATAGCGAATGCAACCTGCGAAGACAGATAAGAATGCTCATGTGGACGTGGTTGTGGTTGGCAGTGGCCTGGGGGGCTTGGTCGCGGGGGCGCTGATGGCTCGCTATGGTCGCCGGGTAATTGTCTGTGAAAGCCATACGCTGCCAGGGGGCGCAGCGCATGCGTTTACTCGCCAGCTCGACGGACAGCCAGTGAGTTTTGACTCTGGCCCTTCTTTTTACTGTGGGCTAGGCGAGATCGGATCCGCCAACCCGATCACTCAGGTGCTAGCGGTGCTGGGCGAAACTCTAGCAGCGGTGCCTTACGATCCGTTTGGCTACTATCACTTTCCTGAAGGCACGCTACCTGTCTATGGCGATGGCGAGCAGTACCGTCAGGCGGTAGAAGCTTTTAGCCCTGGGGCGGCGGCTGACTTGGCTGAGCTGGAGGCCCGGCTGCTGAAGATCTACTCGCCGCTGAAAGCGATTCCAACGCTGGCGCTGCGAGCTGACTGGCGATTGTTACTGCTGTTGTTGCAGCGATATCCTCGGGCGATCGCACAGCTACTGCCCACACTCCCAGACCTCGACCGCTCTATGGGTGAGGTAATGGCCGATTCTATGAGCGGGACGATTGATCCCTGGCTCAAGCGTCTGCTCGACTTGGAATGTTTTTTGCTCTCGGGTCTGACCTGTGAGGACACGGTCGCACCTGAAATGGCGTTTATGTTTGGGGAGCGAACCAACAGCGTGATTGACTATCCGGTAGGCGGCAGCGGCGCACTGATAGACGCGCTCGTTCGCGGGCTGAAGCGGTGGGGCGGTGAGCTTAGACTGGGCGCTCACGTCGATAAAATCATTGTAGAAAACCAGCGGGCAAAAGGAGTGCTGCTGAAAAATGGCGATCGCATCACGGCCCCCATCGTCATCTCCAATGCCACCGTTTGGGATACCTATACGCGTCTGCTCGAACCGTCAGATCTGCCCAGAGCATACCGGCAGCAGGCTTTAGAAACGCCCGCGGTTGATAGCTTTATGCATTTGCACCTAGCTATTCGCGCTCCAGGGCTAGAGGATATGGCCATTCACCACGTGGTTGTTCATAACAGCGACCGTGAGATCACCGCACCGGGCAATACCTGTATGGTCTCGATTCCCACCGTGCTCGATCCCCAGCAAGCTCCAGCGGGCTATCACACCGTCCATGCCTATACGCTTGAACCGTTTGAAAATTGGGCGCGTTGGTCTGCGAAAGGGGCCTCTAAAGATCCGCAATACGAACGCCAGAAAAGAGAAAAAGCAGAAACACTCTTTCGCGCAGTGGAGCGGATTATCCCAGATGTGCGCGATCGCATTGCCCTAGAACTGATCGGCACACCGCTCACCCACAGCCGATTTTTACGCCGATATAAAGGCACGTACGGACCGGCGATCGCTGCAAAAGAAGGACGCTTTCCGGGTGGGAAAACGCCCATTAAAGGACTCTATCGGGTCGGAGATAGCACACTGCCCGGCATCGGCGTTCCGGCGGTCGCGGCCTCCGCTATTCTGTGTGCCAACAGCCTAGTCACTTTAGGAGAATCAGCCGCGCTGCTGAGCCTGCTTGAGTAACAGACCCCCCACGCCTGCTGATAGGTGCTTACCAGCGCTCTGCCCGCTTTGCCTTTACTTCCTTAGCCTCGTGCGCTCAAGTGCTTTGAGCATGTGATAGGTAATCAATAGCTGAGTTAGCGCCAGCGGATAGCTCTGAAGGGTTTCGCCCGTCGTACCCACAATCTTGCCGATATCTTGATTGCCCTCTAAGCTGCAAAACTGACCTAGATAAGGCACTTCTTTACAAAGAATTTTTTCCAATTGCTGCACCTGCTCTTCAGTCGCATGACCATCAACAGAGAGAACATCTACAGGCTTGCTCATATCGCGATCTAGAATCAGGCGAATGGCATCGCCTAAGTCATTTCCTTTGTCATCGAGGATATGAGTAAAGTCAGGATGAGGTAGTGTTGGCCGTAGTACCAGCCTTACATCGAGCAACAGGTCATTGCTGTCTTCCTTTTCATCGCTAGGCGGAATGAATGAAACAATCACATCCGACCACTGCCGCTGCGGGCGAATAAAGGCTTCGGAGTCAGGCTCACGCTTACGCAGCGCTTCTAGCACCTGCTCATCGGTATAGCCGCGCTTGCGGGTGTCTCGCTTGATTTTCCACTTAGCCCGGAGCTCTTCGGGAGGAGCTAGGTATACCTTGACGTCATAGGCATCACGAGCGGGTTTGGTAGAGTAGCCAAGCAGCCCTTCGACAATGACAAATTTCTTCGGCTGGATGTATTCAGGCGGATCAAATTCACCGCTGGTGTGATTGTAAATGGGCTTGAGGATGGACTTGCCGTTTCTCAAATCCTGCAAGTGCTGCTCAATAATATCGAGGTAGTTACAGTCGGGGTGAAGTGCAGAAATGCCCATCTCAGCGCGCTGCTTGCGGTCGTAGCGGTGATAGTCATCTGTGCAAATGGCGACAACGTTCTCCTCACCCAACACCTGGGCAATGCCACGCGTTAATGTGGTTTTACCTGCGGCGCTATCGCCCACAATGCCAACGATGATTGGACGCTCAGCCATAGTTCCTCCTAATGTTTCTGGCGAAAACTGTTCGCAGTACTTAATACTTTTTAATTCTAGGGATCAACGGTCATTGACTCAAGCGACTGGTTCTAACCTTCTAGCGGAGGTGTTGATTATTAGGGGTTTGCTATACACTGGCTGGGTAAGCTTGCGCTATAGACCTTAATTGCTTGTGCCTTCTCACTTTTCCACCTGCCCAGAACTCCTTGCGCCGGCGGGAAGCTGGGATTGCGCCAAGGCAGCAGTCGAAAACGGAGCCGATGCAATTTACTTTGGCCTAGACAGGTTTAACGCTCGGATGAGGGCGCACAACTTTACCATTGAAGATCTGCCTGAGCTGATGGCGTTTCTCCACGGTCGGGGGGTGAAGGGCTACCTCACGCTGAATACGCTGGTTTTTCCCAAGGAGCTGAAAGCTGCCGCGCACTACCTGCGCAGCCTCATCAGCGCCGGGGTCGATGCGGCGATTGTGCAAGATGTTGGCATTTGTCGTTTAATTCGCCATCTCTCACCTGATTTTCCCATTCATGCCTCGACGCAGATGACGGTGACCTCAGCCGCAGGGGTTGCGTTTGCCAGGCGACTGGGCTGCGATCTGGTGGTGCTAGCGCGTGAATGCTCGCTCAAAGAGATCAACAAAATTCAGCAGCAGATTTTAGAACAGAATGTTGCGCTGCCGTTGGAAACGTTTGTTCATGGGGCACTGTGTGTGGCCTATTCGGGGCAGTGCTTAACCAGTGAGTCGTTGGGTGGGCGCTCTGCCAATCGGGGAGAATGTGCTCAGGCTTGCCGGATGACGTATGCGCTGATTAGCGATGGTGAACTAGTGGAGTTGGGCGATCGCGCCTATCTCCTCAGCCCTCAAGATCTCTCGGGCCTGCCGGTCATCCCTGAGCTAATTCAGGCGGGGGTGAGCAGCCTGAAAATAGAAGGCCGCTTGAAAACACCGGAATATGTGGCTAACGTCACTCGCATCTACCGGCAGGCATTGGATAAAGCCATTGCAGAACAGCTTGAAGCCTCTTATCGCCCCTCAGAGGCGGAGCGCTATGCGTTAGAAATGGCGTTCTCTCGGGGGCTCTCTACGGGATGGTTTCAGGGCATTGATAATCAAGCGCTGGTGCATGCTCGCTTTGGCAAAAAGCGAGGGGCATATATCGGCGATATCACTCGAATTGAGAAGAACAGAGATGTGTGGCTGGTGCTGAGGGCGCAGATTTCACTGAAGCCAGGGGATGGCGTAGTGATTGATAGCGGCAGTGGCAAGCCAGATCAGGGCGGACGGCTGTATGCGGTGGAGCAGCGAGGAAAAGAGACATTTGTCTGCTTTGGTCGGCGCGATATTGATATCGCTCGGGTGAAGGTGGGTGATCGCCTGTGGAAGACCAGTGACCCTGAGCTCGACAAAGCCATCCGCCAAACCTACAGTGGCGAGCAGCCGCGCTTTAAAAGGCCGATTACGATAGAGATAGGGGGAGCAGAAGGAGAAGGGCTCAGCGCAACCGCTCAAGACACCGAGGGACATATTGCCCATTCTGTCACCGAGACGCGGCTAGTCGCGGCCCACAGCAAGCCGCTCAGCACGGAGCGATTACGCCAACAGTTTTCTCGGCTAGGCAACACCCCGTTTGAGCTAGCAGCGCTAAAGAACAATCTTGTCGGCGAGGTGATGATGCCGGTCAGTGCGCTCAATCAGCTGCGCCGAGCGGTGATAGAGCAGTTAGAAGAAATGCGATCGCGTCCCACTTCCTGGACACTGAACCCTCATGCCTCTTACCGTGATCTGCTACCGACACCGGAGAAAAGAGACCTTGAAGCTCAGCTGATCGCGCTTGTGCGCAGTGCGCCTCAGCTACGCGCCGCGCTCCAATCAGGCATTCGCACCCTCTACTGCGAGCTAGAAGATCCGGTGCGCTATCGGGATATGGTTGCCCAAGTCGCTGAATTTAACAGCCAGGGGAATGGTAAGCGCCCTGCCACACTCTTTATCGCCCCACCGCGCATCACCAAGCCCAGCGAGTACTATATCCTCAAGCAGGTGCGCAAAGCAGGCGCAGATGGATACTTGATTCGCAACTATGATCAGCTTACGTTCTTTAAAGGCGATCACTGTATCGGAGACTTTTCGCTCAATGTCGCCAACCCAATCACCGCTGACTACTTCAAAAGAGAGTTTGGTCTAGAGCGGCTAAGCGCCTCGTACGATCTCAATGTGCAACAGCTCATCAATTTATTAGAGACTGTACCCCCCCACTGGTTTGACATTACCATTCATCAGCATATGCCGATGTTCCACATGGAGCACTGTGTTTTTTGCGCCTTTTTGTCAGAAGGAACAGACTTTACCAACTGCGGACGGCCTTGCGAAAAGCATGCGGTGAAACTGCGCGATCGCACTGGCACAGAACATGTTTTGCAGGCCGATGCGGGCTGTCGGAACACCGTATTTAATGGCCGCGCGCAGACGGGCGCAGAGTTTGTTTCTCGGCTGCTCGACAAAGGTGCGCGTCACTTTCGCATTGAGTTTGTAGATGAATCTGCGGCGCAGGTGACGCAGACGTTGACGGCATATCAACAGCTTTTGGCAGGAGAGATTAGCGGCCAAGAGCTATGGCGATCGCTCAATCTCTCCAATCAGCTAGGCGTCACCCGAGGCACCTTAGAAAAGGGGCGCTAGGGAGCTGAGGGCTGAGCGATCACCGAGGACTGAGCAGAATCGTAGGCTTTGCCTGCTCGCAGAGTAGTCCGGCTAGGTTGTGGCTTCGACTCCGCTCAGCCAGCGGGATATATCGCTTATGAACTTACCCTCACTCGTTTGGTTAATATCGCCATTACTTCGTTGGCTCTGCCGGTAGAGATGGGCTGACTCCAGTCGTTGGGTTCGGCGTAGTTGAGACGGTATAGGTGGTGGATGGTGGCCTGGACGGTGGGAGGGGTGCCAAAGAGTAGATGGCGCACGGGCTCGCATTCGCTGCTGGCGACCGTGGGGCCATCGGTCGGAGGATTGGTTGGCGGATTAGTTGACGGATGGACAGGCAGATTTGCAGATGAACCTGTGGGCGCATCAGCGCCTTCGCAAGAGATAAACATGAGATCTGGTCTCCGATTAGTTTGTTTTCGGGAGGAAACCAGAACCCAATCTACACATAGCTACCCGCAAAGATGACGTGCAATGTCGGGGTAGCTAGAGTAGAGTATTCTCAAGCTGCCTGGATTGCTTGCGAATCTAGGGGCCTAGCCGTCGGTAGGTGCTGTGAACACCTGCCGGTGGCGCTAAGTGAAATATTGAGTTCTGAGGAAACAACTGTGATAGGCATCACAGCCTAAAGATGACCATAAGCTGATTCTTGACTGGCGTCAAGTCAACAGTGTGAAGCAAATCGGGTGCATCCCGTCTCCAGATGACTTTACTCGAGCAGACTGGCAGCGCAGGGACGAACCTGGGCTCGATGGGTCAGGTGCACGCTTATTGTGTTGTCTCTGATACCGTTTCCTCATAACTTTCACATCATTGGGTCCTATCGTGAACAGATAAGAAAACCCCTGCGTTAGGAGACAACACCATGAAAGGTCAATCTCTACAGGTTTTGAGATGGAAGCCACTGAAATGGTGGTTAGTTAGCTTATTAGCGCTGGCGATCGCCCTCTGGGTTAGCGGTAGTACATTACCCGCACTGGCGAGCCCCTCTGATCAAGCCATCTTTAAAGTCGGTGGCGATCTCACCCTCACGGAGTCTCAAACGGCTCATGATGCTTTCACCATCGGCGGCGATCTGACCCTTCAAGAAGGCGTCACAATACAAGGCGATGCCTTTGCCGTCGGCGGCAATCTCCAGCTCGAAGACAATACTCAAGTAGTGGGTGATGCCTTTGCGATTGGTGGCCGCGTCATTCGCGCCGAAAGTGCCGTAGTTACCGGTAGCGAATTTACCGTACTTGAACAGTTCAGCGGTATCTTCAGTCGCTTTGGCGTGTTTGGCACGCTATACCTGACGAACCTTGCGTTCTGGCTAATGGGCTTTGTAGTGGCTGCGATCGCGGGGCTTCTGCTCCTGCTCCTGCTTCCAGGACATATCGAAGAAATCGCTTCTGCCGTACAGCTAAGACCTTTTGCCAGCCTAGTCTATGGCATTGGTGGCCTAGCAACGCTAGCCATTTTAACCGTGCTCACCGCAGGTAGCGCTCTCGGCTCTATTCTCATTCCCTTAGCTAATCTAGCCGTGCTGCTCACCGGCCTCTTTGGGGGGACGGTAATCTGTGTTTGGCTAGGCCGACGCCTACAACAACGACAGCCGACAGCTCATTTTCGACACTTCTGGATAGGTCTAGTGCTGTTGTTTATCATTAGCCTAATCCCCATCGCAGGCGGTTTTCTAGTAAGCTTTATGACGCTTTTTGGTTTTGGCGCTACGCTGCTTGCCCGCTACGGCACGCACTCAGCCGAAAGCCTGCCCGCCCAATTGGATCGCTTTGAGCATCAGCCCGAGTAGCCTTTCTCTTTAGTGACTGCCTCAAGTCTCTTTAGTGACTGCCTCAAGCATTGTTTATTAGAAGCCTACAGCCTTCCAGTCAAGAGGTTGTAGGCTTTTTGTGTGCGTCTATTGAGTTGAACAAACGTAATGCACACTGAGTTTTTGTAAATTTTGTTACCTTATTTTGCCTGTGCGTTCTGTTCTTCATAGCTTGCTCAAATTCTCTCCCTATAACTCATAGTAGGAGCTGGTAACAGCCCTCGACGGTGCTCTTCTACCTCAAGCGAACCGTTAGTCCTGGAGATCTGTTATGGAATTTTTGCATGGTTATTGTCTTTCCCAGTTGGCCAAATCTCACTCAGTTAGCTGCCCGTTGCAGCCAGCCAAACTCGCGCAAGCTAAACGGAGCACAGATGAGATTCAGGGCCTTTCTTACCCAGCGATCGCAGTATTATTGCTAGCGACCGGTAGCCTTAGCTTGCTAACACAGCCAGCGTTAGCTCAAACCGCTACCCGCGATCATGACACTGGCGCAGTGCATGTAGATCACAACGCCTTTAACATTGAAACTGGCCCGCTAGAAAATGACTCCGGTATTCCTATTCCGAGTGAGCTGCTCGGTGAAACCCACGAAGGTATTGCGCAGCCAGTAGCACCTGAAGGCCGCTCTCCCAATACGATAGAAATCACCCCAGATGTGGACTATATCGATCACTCTTTCAACCGCTTGCTCAATCAAGAAGCCGATGATATTCAACACACGCTATCGCCAGAGTCTCTTCAACTAACGACACAGTTTAGCGTGGGGCATCGGTCAGCGGCTCACGCCTACGGTGAAGGGATTGAGGTGAGCGTATACGACGCTACAGGGGCCATACGCAGCCGTGAATCGGTCTTCGTCAGTGGGGATCAGGTTAAAATTGGCTCAGACGGCCAGCCTTTGCCAGCAACAGCAACGCTCGATGTCACCTATGACGCAGATGAAACGGTTGTGCTGCGCGTGCTCAATGTGCGAGAAGATGGAGCAGCGCCGACCGAATCAGGTATTTACTTCGCGCGCGATGGTGGCTTTGTCGTGGAAGATTTGCAAAATGGCGGCGATATCGACTTTAACGATGGTGACTATATTCAGCTCTTTGGTGGGCAGGGCACTGCGCAAACCTTAGCAGAGCGCAGCAATATCTCCTATGAAACTCAGGTAGTAGAAGTCCCGCTCGATCCGGCTATACGACAAGATGTGATAGAAGAGACGGAGGTAATCGCTAGCGTGGTAGAGCGCGATCAGGTCTCTGAAGAAGAAAGAGTGCGAGGGCAAGTCGAGCTTCAAGAGACCGTAACGACAAGATTAGGACACGCCCGCGCTGCCCGCACCAATAATCATGAACTGCTGGTGTATGATCGCTATTCGAGCACGGCTCAGGTCCGCTTGGGCAGTGATGGCGCTGGGCTAGCCGGTCAGCTCTCTCCTTTGATTGAGAATCCTCGGGTGCCGCCTACCTTGCTCACCGGAGATCTCACGTTTGATCCAACCGTAGACGACAATGAAGCCGGACTAAGTGCGACGCTAAGCATCACGCAGTTCTTGCAGCCGACTCACCGGATCGCTCAAGATGCTTTTGGCAATAGAGTTGCCGCTTCACAGGCCGACGGGCAAACGCTGCTAGAACCCGCCGGGTTGTTTACAAATCGGCGTATGGTAGGCTATGTACCGCCAACGTCGAGCGAGACGGCGCTTGCTAGCCAGCTCGCCTCTGTCAACGGTGTGTTTGAAGTGCCAGCAGAGAGCGCCATCCTCATTTCTCCCCCTGATCCGCAGCAGGTCGGCCCCGGCAATGCGGCCTATACTCATAACGTAGGTGGCTTACTACTAGAAGATCCCACTGGAAATCTAGAATTTGTCCCTCAGTGGAC
>JBAUIB010000300.1:0-29933 GCA_049680585.1 Phormidesmis sp. | reverse complement strand
GGTCGTGCGTCAACAAAACGTGGGATAGGTTGCGAAATCATGCCATGACCAAGGTATGGTGGTCAATCCAGCTCGCTGAGCAGCCGTGTCTCGGCTACGACTATGCTGCCATATCCAGTTGAAGTAGCCGACGGACAATCGAGCTGTCACCTTTGTCTGTTCCCAAAGCTTGCCAAATTTGTTCTGTCTTCTGTGCCAACGCCCAGTTTGCTGGCGAATAATTCCATTAGTTCGCTCTAGCCGTTGCGTATTCTCTTTGCCAATGATGTGAGTAACCTCAGATGGCAAGATTCGCTCATAGCCACCCCAATCATCGGTATACCACACCTTACAGTCCGTCTTGCCTTCAGTAGTCACTAGCAATTCTGATAAGAAATTATCTGTGTGCTTACCGACACGCATCCCCATGATTAGGCCGCTCTCCTGGGCCAAGCTCAGTCCAATCCAGCAGTCTCCTTTAGTTAGCTCTTCAGGAAGACACTGTTTCTGTTTTTTTTACAAATGACCACATTTCATCAGCAATCACTTGGTCTGTTGCGATATCTTTGACTTCTTCGTTGTGGATCAATTGTGCCTTTTCACTGGTCGCTCTGATGACGGCTACGACCGTGTTATAGGATCGCTTCGATAACCGGGCAATCCCTCTGAGACTGACACCTTCGCTGTGCGCCTGTAGGATATGCTCAACCTCATCAGGGGTGAGTTGGCGGCGGTAGTATAGAGTATCGAGTGTATCCGTAAACGTCTGCTGACAGCTAGGACAGCGATAGCGTTGATGGCCTTTGCTGGTTTTGCTGTGCTTATGCGCTTTAGGGTGCTCACAGAAGGGGCATTCCATCCTTCAATGTCTCAATTCGGCACTTCAGTTTAGCAAAACCACTTTTCTTCGATGCACGACCAGCTGGTTTGCATTTCTCTCAATTGCTTCTTCAGAGGTCCAGCCGTAGAGTGTCTCGGCGCCTTTGTTCCAAAACGACACGCATCCATCCATGCCTTGTACTAAAATTGCGTCGGTAGCCACATCTAACAAGGCTGCTTGCTCTCGAACTTGCCGTTGGCTCTCTTCTTGAACGACCTCTGCTTGTTTGCGATCGCTCATCAGCCGCTGCCACAATCACCACACAGCTCACCCGATGCTCAATCAGCTGCCGAACGATTTGCAGCACCGAATCGGTCGGCAGCGCATGAACGACCTCAGTATTCATCACTTCTTGAACCAGACGAAACCGCATGAAATCAGCAGGCTCCATCAGACTGCGCAGTCGCTTTGGTGTCAGCAGCCCAGTCACTTGGCCCTGGATATCCACCACCGGCAAGTGGTGAATTTTATGGCGGCGCATGATGTTTAGGGCTGCAAAAATATCTAAATTTCCCTCGGCAGGTAGCGTTATCACCGGATGGGCCATGACATGGGCAGCGGCGCGTTCAGCCAGGGGGGTATCCGCTGCAATCAACCTGACAATATCCTTCTCAGTGAGAATGCCGCTCAGCCGCTCCCCATCCATCACTAGCACGCAGCTAGGATGCTGCGCCGGTGATAAGGGCTCATCGGCATCACCGCCATTCAAAGCCGTGTGGCAGTGCCTCGACTCCTGACTCATCAGCTCAACGACTGCTTTGAGAGGCATATTGGGAGAAACTTTGAGGGGATGACGATCTAGCGCCTGATGCAAAGAAAAGATCGGGGCTTTAGTTTTCGACATCACTCAGCAACCGTTAGGGGGTAGAGGTCGTTTATTTATTAGCTGTCTTTTTATAGGTTCTAGGCTTCTTATGCTAGATCCCTTCGAAAGATACTTCAATCCCCCCTCAAACGAAGCGAATGCCCCCTTCAGTCCACATCAGCTAAGAAATCGCAGATGTACTGTGCGATCAAATCCCCCTCTTCCTCCAGCGCAAAATGCCCAGTATCTAAAAGATGAAACTCAAGATTGCTCAAGTCTCGCCTGTAGAGGTAAGCCCCTTCGAGCTGCAAAATCTCGTCATGCACGCCCCACAGGAGTAGGGTTCGCGGCTGATATTGGCGAAAGTAGCTATGCCAGCTTGAATACAGCGGCAGATCGCGGCGGTAGTCATACAGCAGCTGTAGCTGAATCTCAGCGTTGCCAGGCCGATCTAGTAGCGATTGATCAATCGTCCAATTGTCAGGATTAACGGCATGGATATTGTGAACGCCATGAGTGTACTGCCACTTTGTAGCCTCTGAGGTCAGCAGAAAACGAAGTGCCTCTTCGTTCGACATCGCCGTTTGGGTGGAAGCCGCTTTTATCGGCTTCCACCAGTCATTATCGAGCCCTTGATCAATCGCCTTGCGGTTTTTCCAGTACGCCTTAACCGGCTCCCAAAAGTCATTATTAATGCCTTCAGCGTAAGCATTACCATTTTGAATAATCAAAGACTCAATGCGTTCGGGATGTTTTATCGCTAGGCGAAACCCAACGGAAGCCCCGTAGCCCATCAAATACAGGCTGTAGCGTTTCAGCCCAAGCTGGACTGTAAATTGATCAATCATCTCAGTGAGGTGATCGAACGTATAGTCAAATTCATCGACGGTTGGCATGGCGCTGTTGCCAAATCCGGGGTAGTCCGGTGCAACCAAGTGGACCACGCTAGATAGAGCAGAAATCAGCGCTTGAAACATGTGCGAGGACGTGGGGAAACCATGCAACAGCAGAAGGGTCGGTTGATCGGGAGATCCTGCTTCACGGTAGAAAATCGATTGGCCGTTAACATCGAGGGTCCGATACATCACTGACGGTAACCGAACGCGAGGGTGCGTCGACTGCATGGCTTTTTCTCCTTGTTTTAGATTGCTGAGGCGTACTACATCGGCCTGAGATGCTGTCACAGGAAATCTAATCGCACAATTCTGAAAAACTTGTGATGCTCCAAAAAGGTGGTGGCCGCTACACAGGGCACAATCACACCTCACAGTTTCTTCAAACTCTTCTTTTATTCTAAAACACGTCAGATACAGCCGCTGTATCTCTGAGATGCCTTCATATCTCAAGAATCGATCTCTTTGAGGAACTCTTATGCAAACCGCCACACTTGCTGAAGCTCAGTCCAAAACTTGGTTTGCCACACTGGATGGAAACGAGGCTGTAGCGCGAGTAGCCTATGCCCTCAACGAAGTGATTGCCATTTATCCCATCACCCCGGCTTCGCCGATAGGTGAATGGGCCGATGCTTGGGCCGCTAGCAATCAGCCAAATCTGTGGGGGGCTGTTCCCGCTATTGTAGAGATGCAAAGCGAAGGCGGCGTGGCAGGTGCTTTGCATGGCGCCCTGCAAACCGGTTCGCTCACCACTACCTTTACCGCGTCACAGGGGCTGTTGTTGATGCTGCCCAATCTATATAAGATTGCAGGAGAGCTGACCCCCTGTGTGATTCATGTGGCGGCTCGCTCGGTTGCAGCGCAGGCACTCTCTATCTTTGGCGATCACAGTGATGTCATGGCCGCGCGGGGGACAGGATTTGGTTTGCTGTGTTCGGCTTCAGTGCAAGAGGCTCAGGATATGGCGGCGATCGCAACCGCCGCTTCCCTGGCGAGCCGAGTGCCCTTCATTCACTTTTTTGATGGCTTTCGCACCTCTCATGAAATTCAAAAAATCGAGCTGCTGGCCGAAGCAGACCTGCGATCGCTCATCGACGACGAACTGATTGCCGAGCACCGTCTGCGCGCCCTCAGTCCCGATCATCCCGTGATTCGAGGCACTGCTCAAAACCCGGATGTATTTTTCCAGGCGAGAGAAGCCGTTAACCCTTATTACGATAGCTGCATAGACACTGTCGAACAGGCTATGGATCGCTTCTCCGAACTCACCGGACGGCAATATCAGCCCTTTGATTACTATGGCAATTCCGGCGCAGAACGAGTCGTAGTGCTCATGGGCTCTGGCTGCGAAACCGTGCAGTCAACAGTGGACGCCCTCAACGAGGAAGGCGAAAACATCGGCGTTGTGAAAGTCAGACTCTATCGCCCTTTTGACGCCCACCGATTTGTGGCAGCTTTGCCCAAAACCGTTAAAGCCATCAGCGTTCTAGATCGGACAAAAGAGCCGGGGAGTGCCGGAGAGCCGCTGTACTTAGATGTGCTCACAGCACTGGTAGAACAGCGGTTTACAACCTTAAACAATCGCTTCCCGGTCGTAGTAGGCGGGCGCTATGGTCTCTCTTCTAAAGAGTTTACGCCAGCTATGGTCAAAGCTGTCTTCGATGAGCTGTTGCTAGATGGCTTTCACAACAACTTATTAGAGCCCAAAAACCACTTCACCATTGGGATTAACGACGACGTCAGCTATAAAAGCCTAGCCTACGACCCGCAGCTGTCGATTGAGAGAGAAGACACCATCCGCGCTGTCTTTTATGGATTAGGCGCAGACGGCACCGTTGGCGCTAATAAAAATACGATCAAGATTATTGGAGAAACCACCGATAACTACGCCCAAGGCTACTTTGTCTACGACTCGAAAAAGTCTGGCTCTGTCACGACCTCTCACCTGCGGTTTGGCCCTGAGTCGATCCATGCGCCCTATCTGATTGAAGAGGCCAACTTTGTCGCTTGCCATCAGTGGATGCTGCTGAATCAGTTAGACATTTTAGCGCCCGCGATGAAAGGGGCGATTGTGTTGTTGAATGCTCCCTACGGATCCGAAGCTGTCTGGCATCGGCTACCGCCAAGAATACAGGCGCAGATTATTCAAAAAGATCTCAAGGTGTATGCCATTAATGCCTATCAGGTGGCCCGTGAAGCCGGTATGAGCGGGCGAATTAATACCGTAATGCAAACCTGTTTTTTTGCCCTGTCCTTTTCTCACTCAGAGATTTTGCCTTTGGAAGCGGCGATCGCCTCAATCAAGTCATCCATCGTCAAAACCTACACCAAGAAAGGGCAGTCAATAGTCGAGATGAACTTACAGGCAGTTGATCGAAGCCTGGAAAATCTACACGAGGTCCCCATCCCGACAGAAATCCCCGAAATTTACTCACTCCCCCCGCTGGCCTCAGCAGTTGACGAATCAGCCCCTCCTTTTGTAAAAGACGTGTTAGGGCTGATGATGCAGCGTCAGGGAGATGCCCTTCCAGTGAGTGCCCTTCCGTGTGATGGCACCTATCCTACCGGCACAGCCCAATGGGAGAAACGCAACATCGCCCAAAGCATTCCTGTGTGGGATCTAGACACCTGCGTGCAGTGTGGTAAATGCGTTATGGCCTGTCCTCATGGGGTGATTCGTGGCAAGGTCTATGGGCCTGAGCAGCTGGAAAATGCACCTGCCACCTTTAAGCATACGGCCTCTCGGGAGTGGGCTGGGCAAGAATTTACCCTACAAGTCGCGGCAGAAGACTGCACGGGCTGCGGCATTTGTGTAGATGTTTGTCCCGCTAAAAATAGAGCGATTCCTCGACTCAAAGCTATCAATATGAGCCCGGTGTATCAAACAACGCCCGGTGAAGAGAACGAAGATGGTGGAGAGAACGAAGATAGCGAAGACAGCGCTGCTGAGACTGTTGTTGATCTGCGTCAGCAAGAGAAACCCAACTGGGATTTCTTTTTGAACCTTCCAAATCCTGACAGGCAGTCCCTGAATCTGAATAAAATTAGCCAGCAGCAGATGCAGGAGCCCTTATTTGAGTTCTCTGGAGCCTGTGCGGGCTGTGGTGAAACGCCCTATCTCAAATTGCTCACCCAGCTGTTTGGCGATCGCCTGCTCGTTGCCAATGCCACCGGATGTTCCTCCATTTACGGCGGTAACTTGCCGACGACACCTTGGGGCAAAAACGCCGAGGGGCGCGGCCCTGCCTGGTCCAACTCTTTGTTTGAAGATAATGCTGAGTTTGGGCTGGGTTTTAGAGTCTCGATTGATCAACAGGCTCAGCAGGCAAGCGATCTGCTAAAGCAAATCATCACAGCCGAACCATTCCGAGAGTCTGCGCTGCTGTCGATTGCTCAAGAGATTCTTCAAGCTGAGCAAAAAGATGAAGCCGATATCGTAGCGCAGCGAGAGCGGGTTGACCGGTTAAAAGGAATGCTAGGGGAAAGGAGCAAGTCAGAGATATCTGAAGCATTAGAGCTCGTCATTCAGAAATTCCTAACCCTAGTCGATCAGCTGGTGAAAAAGAGCGTATGGATCGTGGGCGGTGATGGCTGGGCCTATGACATTGGCTATGGTGGACTGGACCATGTGCTGAGTAGCGATCGCAATATCAACATTCTTGTTCTCGACACCGAAGTGTACTCCAACACTGGCGGTCAACAGTCTAAGGCAACCCCTAAAGGCGCAGTTGCCAAGTTCGCCGCTGGCGGTAAAGCCTCCGCCAAAAAGGACTTAGGACTAATGGCCATGACCTACGGCAGCGCTTACGTGGCCAGCGTCGCGATGGGCGCGCGCGACGAGCATACACTCAAAGCCTTTTTGGAGGCCGAATCCTACGAGGGGCCATCGCTGATCATTGCCTATTCCCACTGCATCGCCCACGGAATAGATATGGCAACCGCCATGCACCATCAAAAGGACATCGTCAATTCGGGTCGCTGGTTGCTCTACCGTTACGATCCACGCCGACGCACCGAAGGCAACCCGCCTTTGACTGTAGACAGTCGTAGTCCGAAGCTACCGGTCGAAGCCTCTATGTACGCAGAAAATCGTTTCAAAATGCTCACGCACAGCCACCCACAAGCTGCAAAAGAACTGCTTGAACAAGCAAAACAAGATGTGAAAGCAAGGTGGCAGCTCTACCAAAACCTAGCGTAAATAACTCGAACCCCTTACCCCTCAATACTATGGATCTCTCTACAAGCTACCTCGGCCTCAATCTTCGATCGCCCCTGGTGGTTGGAGCCTGCGGCCCACTCACCGAGAGCCTCAGCCATTTGCGTCAGATGGAAGATGGCGGAGCAGGGGCAATTGTTCTTCATTCTTTGTTTGAAGAACAACTGCACAAAGATAGCGTCGAGATGGAGTACTACAGCAATCAAGGCGCTGAGAGCTACGCTGAAGCGCTTCACTACGTTCCTAAAAATCGCCCCCTGTTTCACGTCAGCGCGACCACCTACCTAGAGCATATTCAATCGGCCAAATCGATGGTGGACATTCCCATTATCGCCAGCTTGAACGGCACAACCAATCACGGGTGGACTGAACATGCTGAGCAAATTGAAGAAGCCGGAGCCGATGCCCTAGAGCTAAATATTTACACAGTACCCACCGATGCCGAGCAGACGGCAGCACAAATTGAACAGACCTATGTCGATATCGTGCGCACAGTGACGTACACCGTTGATATTCCCGTCGCCGTTAAGATCAGCCCTTATTTTACAAACTTGGCTAATCTCACTAAGCGGCTCGCCAATACTGGAGTCGATGGATTGGTTCTGTTTAATCGGTTCTACCAGCCGGATATTAATATAGAGACTCTCGAAGTGACCCCTCATGTCTTACTCAGCAGCCCTCAGGATATGCGTTTGCCCCTGCGGTGGATCGCGATTCTGTACGGCACGCTGCCGTTAGATTTTGCCGCCACCGGGGGCATGTATACCGCCCGAGATGTGATTCAGCTATTAATGTCAGGAGCCAGCGTCACCATGATGGTAAGCGCTCTTTTACGTCATGGGATTGATCACCTATTCACGGTCGATCAAGATTTACGAAGGTGGTTAGAAGAGCACGAGTATGACTCTCTTTTGCAGCTTCAAGGGAGCATGAGCCAGATCAACTGCCCTGATCCAAGTGCCTTTGAGCGGGCTCAATATCTTAAGTCCATTCAGACCTATCAGCTTCAGCGTACAGCGTCTGTGTAATCAATGATTTTTTCACCCCTCTCTCCCAAAGATGACCAAAAAGCGACGCCTAAAAAAATCGGCATCCTTACCAGCGGTGGTGACTGCCCTGGTCTCAACGCAGCAATTCGAGCTGTGATCAGATGCGCGACACGGCGCGGCTGGGAGGTATACGGTATACCCTATGGCACTCAAGGTCTGATCGATTTAGAACAGGGGGACTTTAATATTCAAGACTTACAGCTCAAAGAACATGGGTTTGATATGCCAGGGCTACTTCATGGCGTTGATATTCTTCAGTTTTTGAGCGGCAGCATATTAGGAGCCCTCAACAAAGGAGACCCCAGTGACCCGCAAATTGCGCAAGAGATTCTCGATGGCTATCGACTTCTAGACTTAGATGCCTTGATTGCCCTCGGCGGTGACGGCAGCCTCGACATCATTAACGACCTAGCGCAACAGGGAAACTGGAACTGGATCGCGATTCCTAAAACCATTGATAACGACGTGCCGTTTACTGAGCGATCGCTAGGCTTCGATACCGCCGTAGACACGGTTACCCGCGCCCTGTACGACCTCACCTTTACCGCTGCTAGTCACAGCCGAATTATTGTGGTGCAGGTGATGGGGCGCGATGCTGGACACCTGGCGCTACGCTCAGGCATTGCAGGCGGCGCAGATGTGATCTTAATTCCAGAACTCACGCCACAGCTAAACGACAGCATTTTGAAGGGCATCTGCCAACAAATTGTGCGGCTTCGGCAGAGCGATCGCCAGTTTGCCTTAGTGGTTGTAGCCGAAGGCGTCCGCAACCAGAACGGGGAAAAAGAGAAATACATTGGCGACATTCTCGCAAAACAGATCCAGCAATACGGACAGCACCTATGCCAAACGGGTCAACCTGAATATTGCACCCTCAAGGAACTCGAAACGCGGGCAACTACCCTAGGCCACATTCAGCGCAGCAGCATTCCCTCCTCTTTTGATCGATTAATCGCCGCCGCCTTTGGCTGCAAAGCAGTTGAACTGATTGAGGCCGAAGACTATCAGCAGCTAATCATGTGGTCGCGCGGACAGGTCGATAGCAAACCCCTCAATTCAGTCATGCCCTTAATTAAGCAAAGGCATAAAGCCCATCAGTGCACCAGTCCTGTGACTGCTACCGATCCTTGGGTAAAAATTGCACATGATCTGGGAATCTACATTGGCTCTAAATCATGAAGTATGTCAGTGAATATCGTGATGAAGCGATCATTCAAGATTATTTGAAGGCGATCGCATCGCTCATTACCCAGCCCTGGACCCTGATGGAAATTTGCGGTGGCCAGACCCACACCATCGTTAAATATGGTTTAGACCAGCTCTTATCTGATGAGATTACCTTAATACACGGCCCTGGCTGCCCGGTATGCGTAACAGATGCTGCCGTCATCGACCAAGCCCTAACCTTGGCTGCCCAGCCCAACATTATCTTCTGTTCCTACGCAGACATGTTGCGGGTCCCCGGCACCTCAACAGACTTACTCAGCATCAAAGCCCAAGGCGGCGATGTGCGTATGGTGTATTCCCCCCTGGACGCCTTGGCTTTAGCTCGCAAACATCCGGAGAGACAGGTTGTGTTTTTCGCCGTGGGATTTGAAACTACTGCCCCTGCCACAGCGATGGCAATTTATCAGACTAAACAACAGAACATTAATAACTTTTCGGTGCTGCTCGCTCATGTTCTCGTGCCTCCGGCAATGGAGGCCATTTTAGCATCGCCAGATTGCCGAGTGCAGGGCTTTTTAGCAGCGGGGCATGTGTGTACGATTACAGGCTATGAGGAGTACGGTGCGATCGCGCAAAAATACCGCGTTCCTATTGTAGTCACAGGCTTTGAGCCAGTCGATCTACTGCAAGGCATCTATCTTTGTTTACAGCAGCTAGAATCTGGACGCATTGAGGTCGAAAACCAATACGCCAGGACGACTAAACCTCAAGGAAATCAGCCTGCACAAAAACTTTTACAGGAAGTATTTCAGATTGTTCCTCGAGTGTGGCGAGGTCTAGGCAGTCTCGCTCATAGCGGTCTGGGCTTACGCAAACCCTATCGCCACCTGGACGCACAGCTACGGTTCGCGGATTCTCTTCAGTCGCAGCCCAACCCTGCTCCCATTGAATCAGCTTGCATTAGTGGTCTCGTATTACAAGGGCTGAGAAAGCCCTGTGAATGTTCTGAATTTGGCAAGCGATGCCTGCCAGAGCATCCTCTAGGTGCTCCAATGGTTTCCTCTGAAGGAGCCTGTGCGGCCTACTATCGCTATCGCCTAGCGCCATAGAGACCTCTGCGAACAAAAACTCATAAGTTCCTTATCTTTTGCTGGTAGCGTTCAAGATAACAACCTTGTAGACAAGTTCTGAGTCTTTTTTATGAACAGTCTTACTGAAAACAGTTTTACAGTCAAAATTACAGGTCTATGGACAGTCTTTTTGCTAGGTACATTGTTCCATACACAACTAGCCCTGATGCCCCTATTTCATGGCATGGGTGTGGCTGAATCCCACACCCATAATTTCGCGAGCGTGGATGCGGTCATGTGGTTTATGCTGCTCTTTTTCTCGCTCCCCCTACTCGCGATCATCGGATGCGTCTTTTTGACCTCCAGACGCTTTCGCCTGCTGCATTTCGTAATGACTGTGGTGTACACCATACTCAACCTACTTCATCTGGTGATTGATACGCTGATTGCTGCGCCTAGCTATCAGTTAGCACTCATGACGCTACTATTGCTGGTCGGACTCTTGGTAAACGTTGTTAGCTATCAGTGGATAAAAATCGATAGTAGAGCTGCTAGCAAGCTAAAATTTCTCCGGTGAAGCATCAGACCTTGTTGCAATCCGTCAGCCTGACAGGTCTCAAATCAATGAGTTATTTTTAGTTTTAGAATGAGTTATTTTTAGTTTTAGGTGGCACAAGTAACTATGTATTGCGTCATACTCCCTGTCCAGTACTGACGGTCCCTAGCTATTCAGTCGATTAATGAACTTTAGAAACTTGCCAAGCGATTTGGTTACCTAGCTGCCCTACTTTGATAAAGCGCCAGTTGCCTCTTTGGTAAACGGTTTCTTTTTCATGGCACCTTGGCTTGACACCAATGAGCTTTTCAACTTCTTCAGTTGTTAGCTGCCATTTGGCATTATGGGCTCGTTCCAAGGCTTCCAAATGAGCTAGCGGACTACTTGACTTTCCCAAGCCACGATCTCTATGTGAGAAGGCGCTCTGAGGTGCATCCCCAGAGCGTAGGGTTTGATTCAACTGCTGTAGTGCTGTGGCGATCGCTTTTAATCCTTCTGCAATGGCGTCGTCTCGCCCAACGAGAACCGCCTGAGAACCATTCTCTCCTAACGGCATCGCTTTCGACCCAGTAATAGGTTCAGGCATAGAGGTGGCTTTCGGTTCAGCTATCGGTTCGAGTTCGCCTACAGAAACAGCTTCAGGCGCTACCACTTCATCAGTCGATGAAGTACTCCAGGGATCCTCGCTTTCGTCGGCTAACGGTTCAAATGAGTCAGCGGGCGCAGGTGTTACCGCAACGGCAGAAGGGCCAGCCACCTGCTCAGACATATCAGAGCCTACTGGCATCTTCACTACTGGGCCTCTCTCAAAATCTGGTTTCTTAGCAGGTGTTTCAGCTATCGGCGTCTTTTGCATATGCGGCTGAAAGTTATGCTCGTAAATCCACATCTGGTTCAGTTGGCTGGCAAACTTTTCTAGAGACAGGGCCGTTGCAATCTCTTCTTGCGCTCTAAGCTGCCGCGCAACCTCACGCATCTCGTGCACCAGTCCCGGACCCACCAGTGACTTGTGCTCTAAGATAAGGTCATCTTCCAACCCATTTGGGCAAGACAATAGCTTTTCAATAAAGTGCAGATACGCTTCAGAAAGGTCTTCTTCCGGCGATGGTAACTGCACTTCTTTGAAAAAGATATGGTGCAGTTTAGCAGCCCAGTTATAGAGAAAAGTCGCAGTCTCTGGGTTACCATGCTTGTCTAACTGTGACGCCACTTGCTCCATCACCTGTACGAACTGAGCATCCACTAGAGGCTCATGACGTTTGAGATGAATCCACTCTTCACCTTGAGGACAGCTTAAGAGATCCTGAATTAACTTCAAATAGGCGGCGAGTCGCTGCTGTTCCATATTTTCCTCCTAAGATAGATCGCTTTAGGTCATCACCATAGATCGCCCGCATGATTCATTTGCCGGAACAGCTTCCATTATCTTTTTAGGATTAGGTAAGTCCAGATTGTTCATAAACTCAACAAATTCCTCACGGCTTCTCCCTTTAAAGCGGGGGTTCCACTGCCTTTCTTCGCCAATCGTCGAAACGGTATGTCCCCGGTAGTCATGGGCGGGATATACCAGTGTGTCATCTGGCAATGTGAATAGTCGCTGCGTAACGGAGTCGTATAGCGTACCTGCATCACCGCTCTGAAAATCTGTGCGGCCGCACCCTCGAACGAACAGAGCATCTCCTGTGAGAAGGCGATGGCCGTTGACCCGGTATGCCATATGGCTATCGGTGTGGCCTGGAGTTGCGATCGCTTCTACAGTGATACTTCCTAATACCAACAGCTCACCATGCTCAATGTATCGATCCGCGCAGCTTACCGTCGCATGGCTCGGGACAATTCCTAAGCATCCCGTCGCCGACCGAAGATGGTCAACCCCAGTAATATGATCAGCATGGACATGGGTTTCAAGGCAATAGCACAGCGTCATACCCAGCTCTTTCAGCAGCTTCAAGTCGCGCTCAACCTGCTCTCGAACTGAATCAACAAGGATGGCTTCTTTAGCGTCAGTATCGGCAATTAAATAGGTATACGTATTCGATTCTTGATCAAATAGCTGTCGAAATAACATAGCTGTCTCTCACGAACATCTACACTCCTATGCTATGCCAATACTGTGAGGAAATTGTGAGAAACAATCCGTCCAGCATCCTCATGACTTTATCAACCTTTGGCGCTAAGTTATATCTTTAGGTGCTAAGACATTTCCTTTTAAAAATGGCTGAAGAATTTAATAGTGTTATGAGCTGTCCAATTCCCCTACAGCAGTATCCTCATGTATTGCTGGCTCATGGTGGCGGCGGTCGCCTCATGCACCAGCTCATCGAAAAAATGTTTCTGACTACCTTCAAGCCCGAGCCAGCGTGGCAGCATGATGCAGCCAGCTTGGTCTTGCCGAGCGATCGCCTTGCTTTTACCACCGACTCTTACGTTGTCACACCGCTGTTTTTTCCCGGCGGAAATATTGGCTCCCTTGCGGTATATGGCACTGTCAACGATTTGGCTATGGTTGGCGCCATCCCTCGCTATCTCAGTCTTAGTTTTATCCTCGAAGAAGGACTGCCCATGTCGACACTTTGGCAAATCGTTCAGTCTATCCAGGCAGCGGCGGAACAAGCCCAAGTTAGCATCGTTACCGGAGATACCAAAGTTGTTGATCGAGGCAAGGGGGACGGATTATTTATTAATACTGCTGGAATTGGCGTGATCGAACACGACAATACGATTGGCCCCAGCTCTATTAAAAAAGGAGATGCCATTATCCTTAGTGGAGACGTCGGCCGTCACGGCGTTGCGATTCTTTCTGCTCGAGAAGGATTCGCCTTTGAAACCACAATCACAAGCGACACCGAACCACTCGCATCAGCAGTTTTGGATTTGCTCAGCCAAGTATCTGTTCACTGCTTGCGTGACCTCACCCGAGGCGGGCTTTCCAGCACCCTGAATGAGCTTGCTCTATCTAGCAACAAGCATATCCAATTAAAAGCAAATATTCCGGTGAAAGAAGAGGTAGAAGGAGCCTGTGAGATTCTCGGGCTCGATCCGCTCTACGTTGCTAATGAAGGGCGTTTTGTTGCGTTTGTGCCAGCCGCAGCAGCAACGACAGCACTAAGTTGCTTACAGCGCTATCACCAATCAGCACAAATCATTGGTAGCATTATTGATGATACCACCGCTCAAGTGACATTACAAAGTGAGACAGGCTCGCAGCGTGTGTTGGACTTTCTCAGTGGCGAGCAGCTACCACGTATCTGCTAGATTTATTGACTTTGTAAATCGCTAGCTGTGCATCGCAGGAAAGTGGTTTTGCTAAACTGATTGATTTTGCCACTCCCAAAGAGAACTACGTAGAGGATTTGACCATGCTTCAAAAACTTCGCAGAAAGCTCCAGCCGAAAAAATACCAGCTTACTTACGATCCAGCACTTCTACCGCCTCTGAACTTAATGCGGCAGGAAGGCATCAGCGTGCTCGAAGAATGGTTTCGTTGGGGAGAAGAGTGGAGTATGGTGCTACGTGTTTATGGGGAGATTACTCGCAACAGTTCTGTCTTAGAGATTGGCTGCGGATTAGGTCGCATAGCCTTCCCGCTGCGTTTCATTCTTTCGTCGAACGGTTCTTATGAGGGCTTCGAGATTTGCCAAGAGAAGGTCGACTTCCTGAAACGTAATTTTCAGCCCTTGTATCCAAACTTCAACTTCAGCTGGGCCAACCTTCACAATACCTATTACAATCCTTCCGGGCTAATTGAACCCACTCATTACCAATTTCCCTATCCAGATGAAACGTTCGACCTTGTCTATGCAGCATCAGTGTTCACACATATGCTGCCAGAGACTACCTCACACTATTTTAGCGAAACAGCAAGGGTTCTCAAACCGGGAGGGCGAGTTGTTTTCAGCGTCTTTTTATTAGACAACTATCGTCCCTCTCAGCCTCGACCACTTGGCTTTAATAGATCCGATTTCAATTTCGATCATACCTATGGCGAGTATGGTGATTCATTTGCAATCGCGGCACCAGATAATCCAGAACAGATGACGGCCTATCGGCTGCAGCTAATTGAGAATTTTGCCGCTGATGCAAATTTATCTTGGAATCAAAAACCTATTCCTGGGCTGTGGTCAGGGACAAATACTTCGTGGGTAGGTGCTCAAGACTTGATCTTGCTAGAAAAATCAAACTAAGAGAGGAGGTAGTGTTCTAGACCTGTGGAAGAGGGGTCACACAGCGCGACCACATTCACAGCGATTGATGAACAGGCCAATGACTGTGTCCGTGCATCAAAATAGACTTGGAAAAGCTCGGACCGTATCGCGGATACCACTACCGTTTATTGCTGTGTCAGTGATTCGGGCTTTGACATTAGGTAAGGATCGATGTTCGATCTAAGTGTGTATGAAAACGTGCGCTTAGCATTTCGCCATCTTCTGTTAGGCCGATCTCCTGATACGGAATGCTACACATATCTGCAATTTCTTTTGCTCTGATAACATCACCCCGTTCAACCTTGTACTTGGCTAGCCCAAGAGATATTTCCCTTTGCTCTACTATGGATTGGTTCAATAGTTGAACTGGATTAGCAGCACCTTTATCTGAACGGGCAAAAACTTCTGAGGCTAAAGTACGATCACACAATTCTGCTGCCTCATCACAACGCAGCGAAAAGTTAGCCCAGTCTCCGGACCTTAAAGGGATGCGATCGCAACTTAAAAAGTTTATTCGTGTTACTTTTTTTGATAAGACTAAAAGTAACACGAATAAACAAAACCAAATTACTACAGGTAGGGCAACCAACCCTCCTACTAGAACTATTTGGCGGTTAGCTCGCAGCCGCTGGTCGCTTAAATGGGCTCACAGATTGAGGACTAGAAGTAGCGATCGCCATTCCACAATGCTGATGAGTTACAATTTATTTACCAACACCTCCTCTCACTATGGCCTCACCCACTAACGGAACGCCAACGTCAGCACAGAACGCCCAGGCGATCGCCGCTCTCACAGCCGCGTTAGACACAGTGGTATCGCAATTTATTCGACCTGCAATGCAGCAGGCAAATGGCAACCGAGAGACCTTGGACGAGGTTATCGATCTGCTAAGCCGCCACGGTCGGGCAATCGTTGACATAGACGAGCGGCTAGAAGCTGTGACAAATCAGTTTGCTAGCGTCAGCGAGTCACTGACCGCATTCGACCAACGCTTAGAAGAGACGCGGGCGCTAGTGGCCGACAACGCTAGCCAGATCGCACAGCTAGGCATAAAGCAAACTAATAATGCAGAAGCGATCGCAGAGTTGGGTATAAAGCAAACTGCTAATGCAGAAGTGATCGCAGAACTAGGCGTAAAGCAAACTGCCAATGCAGAAGTGATCGCAGAGTTAGGTGTAAAGCAAGCTACCAATGCAGAAGCGATTGCACAGCTACGAAAGACACAACAAGAGAATGCTGCTGTAACTGCCGCAAATGGTCAGCAGGTGAGGGCACTGGTTGAGGCTAGTCAGTCGCAGCTTGCAGCTGTTATCGGTAACAGTCGCAGAATAGAGCAGCTAGAACAGCAGGCCAGCTAGAATCTCTAACTGCACTGTGAGTCTACAGCTAAAAAATTGAACTGCCTAACTGGAGATAAATGTGGTTCCTTTGCTTCATCAAGCAAACTGCGATCGTAAGAAACTTTGCATCATCTCCCAGCCTCTCTCAGCGCTCAGCGGGTTAAAGAACATACCGGCTTCACTAGCTTGAGCTTGAGGATTAGTAAAAGCGTGAGCAGTATGACCAAACATGTGGATTTGCCAGTCGGCCTTGTGTTGTGTCAGCTCATCGGCCAAGGCGACTGTCTGCTCGCGCGGGGATAAAGGATCTTCCCATCCATGTAGTACCAGCACCGATGCTTGAATCTTTTCGGCACCGGCCAACGGCGGCGGATCGTAGATGCCGTGAAAACTGACCACAGCGCGAATATCTGCTCCTGAGCGGGCTAAGTCCAGCACGCACTTGCCACCAAAGCAAAATCCAATAGCCGCTACTTTGCTTTCATTCACCTGAGGTAGCTGACGGATTGTTTTTGTTGCTAGCTGCATATGCTCAAGCAGCAAAGCGCGGTCGTTATTCAGCACAGCCATCAAAGCGCTGGCTTCCTCCGGTGTAGTTGCCCGCTTGCCCTGCCCGTAGATATCTATGGCAAATCCAACGTAGCCTAATTCAGCTAGGAGCGCCCCCTTCTGAGTCTCAAAGTCAGCCTGCCCCTTAAACGTTGGCGCGATCATCACGCCCGGTCTCGGCCCGGTCTGCGAATTATCCCAGCTGATAGTACCTTTAAATTTGCCGTCTGTGCCTTCGTAGATAAGTTGTTCGGTAACTATCACAGCAGCTCTCCTCAAAAGCGATTTATCTAGCGTATATTAAGGACTAACGATGCGCATAGAAGATTTTTGTATCGTATAGAAGCGACAGAACAATAGCGGTGAACAGACGAACGACTGGCTTGACCTCGCGAGTGATTGCCAACGACTGAGATCGCCTAAATTGACTCTGCTGTCGCACTTCCGTTGGGTACCTTCTTTTGTCCGGACTACTGTTTCAGGAGACGACACCAATAGTTCGTAGCGGAAAGTTTTCATGGGCCCAAAGGCTACCCGTTGAAATTCCTGAATCTGCCAGTTTCCAATTTCTTTCTAGAACGTCAGGATAAACCAAAGCTCGCGGCAACTGCGTTCAGACGGGCTAGTTTTTGTTGGCGTTTTTCCAACTGCTTCTCCAACCGACTAATTGCTTTTCCTCGGGAACACATTGCCAAATACTTATTTATCTCGCGTACAGGAATATACTTTGACTTTTTGCCATTGTCTAAGAGGTTCCCCCTGCCTGTCCTAAGTCTGGCGTATTTGCACTCATCTTTAGCTCTTTTAGAGGCAGTGCCTCCAGCAGGTGTTCTTTCTACCCGTGTGTTCTGAAGAAAAGGCCCTTTCTCTCGGAGAGATGAAATTTGCTGCTGAAGAGCTTCAATTTCTATTTTTACGTTTGTGCGAATGTCCATGAAACTATTCGTGTTACTTTCTAAAGTATATCAAAAAATAACACGAATGAATATCGCTGGCTAACCAATAGGTGTAGATGAGAGTATTTGAAGATCTTGGGCCTTGCTTGGATTAACTTTCACATTCTCAAGGCATTGAACCTGCAAATGATATAAGAGTTTCACAAGTTCCTTGTCAGATAACTGAGCTCGTCGCCGTCCCTGAAATTTTTGGGCAATGAAGTTGTTGATTTGCTCAATAGGCCAACTGAGCTTCCGAACTACATCTTGAATAGCCGTAATAGTTTCGCTCAGCTCTTTAGGAATTCCATCTTCTCTAAAGCTAGCATCGGGAACAGCTCTCCTACGCAATTTCGGTCGTAATTTCGATATTGGATCTCTTGTACTGTCTGTACTGTCTGTTTGTGTAGGCGTTTGCATAGGCGGGGTTGGTATGGAACTGCTGCTCAAGACAGTACTTTTCTTAGTGTGATCATTCCTTCTACGTAGAGCGTCCCTTTTAAGTTCATCCTGTGGAAAACTTTTCATTCCCTCCATCCCTCTCTTTCCGGAATTAAACTTCGTTTTAGAAGAGGCCAAGACGCCATCTGCTATGCGCTTACACTTCATTATCTCTCTCTTAGTCCGTAATTCCTTGATCTCACAAGGTTCTAGCCTTTTAGGAAGTTCGTTAGCTCTGAGACTCTTAGTCTCTGAAAGACCTGTGGTTCCGTCTATTACGGGCAGTTTGCTGAAAGCGTCTTCAGGACGGTTGGGGTAGCAGTCAGGATGCCAAAGATTTTTGTTCTCAGCTTTGTAGAGTGTTTCCAGACTGCTGGAACTTTGAGATAGTTTTTTCTGAGCTTTCCTAACTGCTTGAGCACGTGCTGTTGCTGCCCCTGGCAGCGCGTTTGTATCTTGAAGATGCTGAACGGCTGCTTTGATGCTTTCCTGAGCGTTTCGAGCGCGAAAGTCGTTGAAAGGTGCGATTTTGCTCGTAGCGTCCTTCTGTTTCTGTTGAGCTTCTCCGTAGGTGCCTATGGGCCAGTAGTATTGCTCGATAGCTGTTGCCCAGACGTGCGATCGCATTTTTATTTCGCGCTGATGTCGGCACCACTGCTGATAGCCAGGACTGGCGGTAGCCTGCTGGTGTATGAAGTCAACCAGCTCCTCGCCGCAGTACCCGAGGAATACATGCCCATAGCAACCAAACTCCTTCAGTAGCTGATTGGTTTGTCCTGGCCCCGTCCAGCCTTCTGCCAGTATGGTTTCTAAATCCTTCTTCCAGCTATCTACCTTGTTGAGTCGGCTGCGAACCTTCTTGTATCGATTCTTGCGAGCCAGTGGCAAAGCTTGCCTTAACGTTGAGATATCCTGCCCTGCTGCGGCAACGTCCCACAGAGACAGAAAATCGCCTAACTTATTACTGCCTGGGCTAAATGCCTCATCTAAAAGACAAGAGCCGCTTCCGGGCTGTAACGGTAGCCGATGGGCCAAATACTCAGTCTTAATGACATTGCCGTAAGCCTTAACGTTTGGGAAGCACTCTAGATGCCCCTGCTTCAGCTTGAATCCTTGAGGCTCCAGGCAGTTCTTCAGGGCGACCGCCAGGTCGAAGGTCTTGACGAGTTCTGGTAAAGGCACATAGAGATGTAATCCCTCACTCCAGCTACTGCGAATTCGGAGTGTTCGCGTGATGCCGATGGTTTCTAAGGCGGCTTCTATTCGGGCGATCGCACCAGCATCCTGCCTGGGATGATATGGGCTGTTGATGTCAATATCGAGCAAAGCATAAGCAATCTGATGTCCTGGTCTGACCCCGATTAATTTCTCTGCGTCTTGCCAGTCTCTAAAGAGAACCCGGTTCTTTAGCTTGTACCGCCTTTGAGTATGCCATCGAGCTTTCTCTGTAGCGTCTTGAGGCGCGTCTGCATAGATTGAGCAGTAGAGGTAATTGCCAAAGATTTTGCAGAGCTGCTGACCTTGCGGATCGGCTGGCAAAGGATCTTGCTTAGTGCCAGCGCCAGGATACGCAGCAGTGCTCCGCCCTAACGTCACAGTTGATGACATAGTTCTCTATCTTGTAGTGGTTGATAGAGCCGCAAAATTTGCAGCAAAACATGCCATGCTGCTAAAATCAGAGTACGGCTCAAGAGTCTTTTAAGACTCATAAAAGCTATTGGGAACACCAGTTCATTGCTTGTCGGCTTGGTTGGGGTTCCTAAAAATATTGAAATCAGCTAAACCCTGACTGCTTTTACGGTTGGGGTTTTGCTTTTATTAGAGCTATATGACTATCCTCCAAAATATCGCTGGAAATTTTTAAAGGCATATGACTTCCTCCGAAAGATCAAAAGAGTGTATGACTTTCTGAGATTGGTATATACCTTCCGGTTATGACAGACACTTCTTGAGAACGTCTAATTTAGCGTTCATAGATGCTGTAGAAACAACTGCTGTATTCCTTCAGGTCAGGACCCCAATGAGCCTCTGATTTGTTGGGCAAGCTCGAAGGTCTAGAAAGCCGAAGCCTTGACTGCTCCGAATGCCGCATAAAGGAGTAGTGCATTTGTTTCGCCAAGGTGACATTACCACCGGAATGCCCGTGCTTCAAGCGGTTGAAAATCTTAATACGCCAAATAGATAGGACGCCAATACGCCAAATAGACAGGCAATTTTATACGCTAAATAGATAGGCAACTGCTCATCAATACGCCAAATAGACAGGCAATTTTATACGCCAAATAGATAGGCAGCTGCTTATTAGTACATATTGGCTGAGAGCTATAAAAATTCTGTAGGGTAGTTTTATACGCTAAACAGACAGGCAATTTTATACGCCAAATAGACAGGCAGCTGCTCATCAATACGCCAAACAGACAGACAATTTTATACGCCAAATAGACAGGCAACTGCTCATCAATACGCCAAATAAACAGGCAATTTTATACGCCAAATAGATAGGCAACTGCTCATCAATACGCCAAATAGACAGGCAATTTTATACGCCAAATAGATAGGCTTATAACTAAAAAACGTACGCTAAATAGATAGGGCTTCTATTTTCGTGAGAACTCATCTATATTGAGGCCATCTAAGAAGCCTTTCTCTGTTGAACTAAGCCAGCTATCTTGCTATGAACGACGCACCTGCTCAGCTAGATATGTTCGAGGTTGATAGTGAATTTGTTCAGCTCCTTCCGCGTGCCGGAGCCTCACTACGTAATCCTGATGTTAACTTGCCTGTTCTTCGATCTGATGCGGGTGGCCATTATCTAGAAATGCGTGTCGAGGCTGACAAGAGCGAAGTCAGTGAAGTCGGGCTAATGCGTCGCATCCCGTTAGATAACCTTTCTGGTGAAGAGTGGCAGGAGCTTAAGCAAGAATACGATGTCTTAGATTTAGAAGCCTGTTTGAATCGAGGTATCAAAGGTTTAGAGCAAATAGAAGATCTCAGGCTTCGTCGCCTTACAGTTGCTTTGCTGACGTTTTTAAATCCACGTCAGGTACAGCTTGTTCTTTATCTTTATAGAGCTGCCGCTAGTCAGAGAAATGGCTCTGTCGTCGAGTTTCGCTCTAACAATTTACTAGAAGTTATGGGCTACCAGCGCACCAAAGATGGTGGCTTTCGTGCAGACGTAAGATCTCAGCTACACTGCGACCTTATGGCGCTCCATAGAACGGAGCTGGTTTACGCTGTAGAGACCCGCAATGGCGAAAAATTAGAAGCAGAGGTCACCATCAAAAATGTCCTCAGAATCCAAAAGTTTTGGGCTGATGATGTGCAGCGTGACTTTGATACAGAAAAAGCCGCAGATTACAGCTACGGAGCTGCCGATAGATATCGGGTTAACTTAGAGTTTTTTCAAAACCCAGACCGTGCTGACAGTGACTATGTGCTCTTTGGCAACATCGACATGCAGCAGCAGGTGGGCAAGAGCGCTAGCCACGACTATGGCATGAGACTTTTGGTATACCTGGCCAGTCGTTTGAAGTGGGACTCCCCAAAGGACGGGCAGTATCTAAACATCTCTAAAAGACATCTATATAAAAATCTCGACCTTTTAGGCAGTAATTCATCGCGCAATGGCAAGATTTTTTGGCGAACTGTCGATGAACTTAAAGAGAGCCACTTTTTGATAAATGCGCGTGAGCTGCCCGGAAAGCGAAAGAGTAGTGTGATGATTGAGTTTCAGATTAATCCTGATAAAATCAAATCGCACAGCGCTACGTAGACAGAAAGGCTCTGTGTTGCTAACACCGGTTAACCTGTGGGTAGTGTTTACCATCTTGTGACGGCATGGTTCATTTTCGGCCGATTTTGGATAACACTCGCAGCACAAAATAGACCATCGTCAGCGATGGCCTATCCAGCTTGTTGTGCCAGTTTCTACGCTCTCTGGAAGCGCTCGAAGCCGAGCAACTCCAGCCAATGTGGATGAGCTTCACCAGTCAGCAACTGCTTGGGACTTTTGCCCACCCGTTCTGGCTTCAGCGACCTCATAAAGCAACGGTTATTTAAGAAGAATTGCAGCAGGCTTAGATAGTCGTCAACCAGGCTGCGCCGTAGGAAAAAGTAATTGCGCAAGCGTGAATTTAGATTCTCTATCATAGAGCTAGCTCTCGGCGTTTCTTCAAGCGCTTTCCCCACCGCTTTCATGACCCCGTAGAATTTGCCCGACAGCTGAGTGTGCAGCTGGTTCCACCGTTCCCAATAGGCATTGGAGGTGCTGTGCTTGCGGTGTAGCAGACAGACCTCTCGTATCGCCTGAAGTGGCAGCTCAAACGCGCCTGCAATGTCCGCCAGCTTCTGGTCAATCACACCCGCAAACGCCAGCAGCTGATCGCGTTGATTCCGCAGTGCCTTTCTAAGCTTTCGGATAGCAGGATATCGTTCCTCTTCTCGCTGTTTCAGTTCGCTCATGATGAAGTCAAAGAGTTCCTGACGTACCGCTAGCGGTGGCCCAGCCAAAGCCGTCACGTCATGAGAGAACCAGTTCAAGAGCGTTTTGACATCCTGCGCTAGACAGATGAGTGCCTGCTCTCGTTGTTCGGCTAGCATCTGTTGACTGAGCAGTTTCTGTGCCACGATCTCCTTCAGGCTGGTTTTGGACATTTGCTGCGCCTGTTTCAGCAACCGTGCGGGTCCCCCTTGAACACGACGAACCAGACCATTGACCACTTGCTCAAACTGATGCTGAATATGGAATACGTCACCATGACATAGTGTCTCTGGCATCACTGCTTTTTGGCCAGCCCGCAGACCACTGCCGCCATCGGCAATCGTGTAGTCTGGGTCAAAGCCTTGCGCCATCACATCCAGCAGATGACAGCCCCAGGTGTCTTCATCCCGGTGGTCTGCATTCTGTAGGAGATAGCAGTAGGTGGAAGCCGCATCCACGCCCACCAGCACGGGTTTATCCGATTGAAAGATTTCATCCTGGAGACCCACGGCAATACTAGCCAGGTCTTGTGCTTGATTGATTTCAGCCGCTTGCTCAGCTGTCTCCTGGAGCCGATTGTGGACAGTACCGACACTAATCGACGTATCGAAGAGATCGCGAAACAGCTCGACGACATTGCGATATGAACTGTGGCAAATCAGCACCAGTCCTAGAATCAGCTGGTACAGCCAGTTTTTGGTCACGGGCAGATGAAATAGAACCTCATCATCCCCCTGGGACGGCGCAAACGACTCATCCAGGGCTTGCTGTGCTTTATCACCCTGCTGGTAAACGAACTTCCGACTCACCTGGTGCTGATCTGCTAGCTGGCTGATAGGTAATGAACGGGAGAGCACTTGAATGCCGATGTCTTGGCGAACTGTGGGCGATAAGCTGGCGGCGACGGAAAGGGCTGGACTCATATGGGACGATGGCGACGCCTGCTGCAAGCGATCGTCTTTGATGCGTAGCAGGCGATCGCAGTTAGGATGACGACGAGATTTTAGACGACCTGATCGCTCTAAAGTGTCACCCGACTTTGAACCCTCCCGAAAAGAATTGAGTCTTGCCGCACAGATCTAAGTTGGCAAGAATTGAGCTCCGGGGCAAAACTGAAGGTATTGGTTTTAGAAAAACTTCAGGTATACGAAAAGGAAAAGAAAAACAAGAACACAGAC
This sequence comes from Phormidesmis sp., assembly GCA_049680585.1. GTDB lineage: Bacteria > Cyanobacteriota > Cyanobacteriia > Phormidesmidales > Phormidesmidaceae > Phormidesmis. The sequence goes on along the minus strand of JBAUIB010000300.1, from coordinate 6,189 downwards.
GACTCTTTGTAGAGTGTGAGTTTCTAGCTCCTCTGTAATAACTCATGGCAGATAGGCGAGACTAAGCTAAGGGTAAATTAGATTGGATAAATTCTTGGCGTAAGAGAGGCTTTATCAACCAAAACTAGTTGATTAGAACTAGAATTTGGATTGCACTCGGCACCACTATCGACCAGGCTCTATTTATCGCATGGCAGACTCATCGAACTGGATAACAGTTACTGAATCCAATTTCGACCATGAGCGGGAAGCACTCGAGTTTGTCCGTCAGCGGTTTCCAAAGCATGAGCCATACCGGGCTTGGTCAAATTTTGAATTTATTGCCACCGATGGCAGCATCAATGAAGTAGACCTTCTGGTGTTTGCACCGCAGGGATTCTTTTTAATCGAAATTAAGAGTTGGCCAGGCAGAGTAACTGGTGATGCGGGTGCCTGGACGGTCGAGTTTCCGGATGGCAGGCGTCGAACCTACGATAATCCGCTGAAATTAACGAATATGAAGGCAAAGCGCCTGAAATCATTGCTGGAGCGTCAGCGGGCATTTCAGGGCAAGCGAGGCACGCCGTTTATTGAGCCTTTGACTTTCCTGTCAGCAGATAGGCTAACGCTGAATTTGCCGTTTGAGGCACAGCATGGTCTGTGTTTGAAAGACCGTCCCGCACAGGGCGCTCTGCCCGAAAGAGCGGGCATCATGGCAGCTATTCAAAGGCGGGATTGTCAAGGGTTGCGCCCCCTCCGAGATGAATGGCTCAATCAGTACAGCCGACCAATTTCCAAATTAGTCGCTCAGGCGATGGAGCAGGCAGGGGTTCGCCCTTCAAATAAGTCGCGCAGGGTTAGTGACTATGTTTTAGACAAGGTCATTGATAGTGGCCCAAGCTATCAAGATTGGTCAGCAGCTCATCTGGATATGACTGAGTCCAAACGGCGGGTGCGGTTTTATTTGGTGCGGCAGGAGGCGTCGGCTGAGGATAAGTCGATGATTGCCAGGGCGGCGAAGCGAGAGTTTCAGCTACTGGAGTCTTTGCAGCATCAGGGGATCGTGCGGGCTTATAACTTTAGTGAGCATGAGCTAGGGCCAGCGCTGCTGCTGGAGTACAACCCGCAGGCACTCCGGCTAGATCATTACTTAGCGCAAAGGCAGAAGCCACTGAGTATTGCCATGCAGCTAGATATGATGCGTCAGATTTGCGAGGCGGTGCGGTTTGCGCATGAGCAAAGGGTGGTGCATCGCGGGCTAAATCCCCGGAGCATTTTGGTGTTAGAGCATCGGGCGGGTCACCCGAAAATCAAGATTATTAACTGGCAGCTAGGCTATCGCGCAGGGTCAGCGACGGCTGGAATGAACCATGAGGTGACGGCAACGGCTCATGTGGATCGGCTACTAGAGGATGAGAATACGGCGTATTTAGCGCCTGAAGCACTGACGGATGCGGAGTTTATCGGTGAGCATTTAGATATTTTTTCGCTGGGGGCGATCGCCTTCTATCTATTCTCAGGGCAACCGCCCGCCGCTAATGGCCTAGAGCTAGTGCAAATACTGCGAGAAACCAACGGCTTGCAGATCAGCTCTGTGATTAATGGAGCCGATGAAGCACTACAAGATCTAATTTTGCATAGCACCCGGCCCAATGTAGACGATCGCACAGAGACGTTAGCAGACTTTGTGGCGATGCTAGATACGGTGGAAGAAACGCTGACCCAGCCAGACTACGACCGGATTGAGAACCCGAATGATGCTCAGCAAGGCGATGTGCTAGAGGGAAACTTGCAGGTGCTGAAGCGACTGGGGCAGGGGGCTAGCTCAATTGGCTTTTTGGTAGAAAAAGATGAGCAAGACTACATCCTCAAGGTGGCGAATGACCCGGAGCACAATGAGCGCTTGGAAGACGAAGCCGAGGTGCTAACGCAGCTGCGCCATGCGCACATCGTCGAGATTCACAAAAAAATAGAGGTGGGCAATCGGGTTGGCATATTGATGCAGCCGGTGCTGTTGGAGCGTGAGAAGCATCGGATTGAAACGTTGGGGCAGCGAATCCGTAAGGATGGCCCTTTGCAGATTGATTTGCTTCAGCGGTTTGGTGAAGACTTGCTAGATGTGGTGAAGTTTTTAGATGAGCAGGGGATTAGCCACCGAGATATTAAGCCGGATAATATCGCCATTGGGCAGGTAGGGAGCGGCAGCAAGCTGCACCTAGTGCTGTTTGATTTCTCGCTTTCGCGGGCGGCAAGGGAAAATATCAAAGCGGGTACCACGGGCTATTTAGACCCATTGCTATCTCTGCGTCAACCGGCCCAGTGGGATTCTTATGCAGAGCGCTATGCAACGGCGATTACGCTGTATGAAATGACAACAGGAACGCTGCCTGTATGGGGCGATGGGGTGAGCGATGCGTCTTTTCTAAATTGTGAGATTACGCTGGAGCCGGAGCGGTTTGATGCGGATTTGCGCGATCGCCTCACCGCTTTTTTTGAACAGGCGTTTCGTCGAGAAATTGACGAGCGCTTTGATAATGCAGAAGAAATGCTGCGATCTTGGCGGCAGTGCTTTGAAGGCATCGAAGCAGCAGGTGCGCTGCTAGAAACAGAAGATGATTCTGCTTTAGAAGCCTTGTTGGAAGCGGCTACGTTTGAGACGCCGATTGCCGCGCTAGGGTTGGGCACGAGAGTAACAACCGTACTAGATAGAGAGAATATCTTGACGGTGAAGGCATTGCTGAACGCGCCGCCTAGACGCTTTCAGAAAAAGCGCGGCGTGGTGAACAAAACGCGCCGAGAAATTTCGGCGGTGGTGAGGATATTAAAAGAAAGATTAGGAACGCCGACGCTGAGTGATTTAGGCGATGAGAGTAGCGTAGGCAATGAGACGAGTGAAGCTGATTTGGCGGCGCAGGAGGCATCTGGGAGCCTGAGTGTAGATCGGCTAGTGGAGCAGATTGCGAAGCCGAGTGGGAAGGATGGTGAGTCGGCGCAGCAGGCTTTAGACGCGCTGCTGGGGCTAGATGAGCGTTTTCATCAGCAATGGCCAACTCAGAGCGAGATTGCTAAGCATGTTGGCGTTTCGCAGGCGAGGATTAGTCAGCTAGCGGGGAAGTTTGGGAAACGCTGGGCGAAGACGCCAGCGGTAACGCGACTGCGCAATGATGTGCTGGCAATTTTGCAGCAGGCAGGCGGGGTGATGACGGCGCAGGAAGTGGCCATTTCGCTGCTGGTAAATCGGGGGTCGCTGGTGGAACAGCCCGCATTGAGGACTCGGCAGGCAATGGCGCTGCTGCGAGCGGCGGCTGAGGTAGAGCGTACCAGAGTGAATTCGCGCTTTGTGGTGCAGCCTGTGGGCAAACGAGTGTTGGTGGCGATAGATAAAGGGTGGGCGACCTATGGGCGATCGCTAGGCGAGCAAGCAGATACTTTGGCTCAATCAGATCCGCTGGTGTCGCCGGAGCGGGCGGTGCAGGCATTGCAAGAGATAGCACCGCCTGTGGAGGCGGTGCCTTTGGCGGAGCGACGACTGCTGCAACTAGCGGCGGCGGCTTCTCAGGGGGCGGCACTTTCTAGCAGGCAGGAGCTGTATCCGAAGGGGATGGACGCAGAGCGGGCGTTGCGACTATCGCAGGGGGCGCTGTATGGAGCGGGATCGCTGACGGTGCAGCAGGTGAAAGATCGCATTAGCGGGCGATATCCGGAGGCGGCGGCACTGCCGGAGCGGCCTAAGTTAGATAGGCTGTTGCAGCAGTTTATGCCTACGCTGGTGTGGGATAGGGCGAGCGGGTGCTATGTGAATCAGGCACAGGCGCATTTATCCATCAAGAGTACGACGACGTTTGCTAGGACGCCGACGGGGATATCTGCGGCGGTAGGCCGAGAGCTAACGCCAGTGGAAGCGGATACTCGGCTGCTGGAAGAACGGTTGACGCGGGGAATTAAGGACGGGGCGTTTTTGGCTTTGCTGGTAAATCCGAAGCGGTATCAGGTGGCGCGTGAGGAGATTGCAGCGCGGTTTGCGGTGCAGGTGGTGGATTATGAGGCGCTGTTTTTGTCTGCTTTGCAGCAGGTGGCGAGCAAGGCGGGGGTGAATTGGGATTTGGTGTTGCAAACGGATGCGGTGCCAGGTGGAAACGATTGGGATAAGTTGATGCTGCTGGTGGGGCGGGCGATGCCACTGGTAGAGGCGGAGTTGCTAAGAGCGCAGCAGACGATTTTGCTGATATATCCGGGGCTATTGGCTAGGTATGAGCAAATGACGCTGTTGGAGCGGCTGCGGGAGAAGGTAGGTAGGGCGGATGGGATTCCGGGGCTGTGGGTGCTGTTGCCGAATGGGCAGCAGGCGATGATTGATGGGAAGGCGGTGCCGCTGTTGAGTCCGGGGCAGCGGGCCAAGATTACGGATGACTGGTTAGCAAATCGGCATCGGGCGGGGGCTTAGCCAAAACAATGTGCCCAAAGAGTAATGCCAATCATAATGATAATCAGCACATGAGGTAGCTGCACAATGGCGATAACAATGACGACTCCAGTCAATGAAATAGAGCTTGCGCCGGGAAGTGCCATTCGGCTGAAGGCGGTTTCCTGGCAGGATTACTTGGCCTCGTTACAGGCGCTAGGGGAGGATCGGAGTTCTCGCATTGCCTACAGTCACAATATTTTGGAGATTAGAATGCCGGGGCAGTTGCATGAGGCGATTAATCGAGTGTTGGCGGCGGTTATTTTGACTTTGGCTGAGCTGATGGATTTGGAATTTAATAATTTGGGTTCGGCGACGTTGAATCGTCCGGATTTGATGGAGGGGATTGAGCCAGATAGTTGTTTTTATATTCGCAGTGCTCAGGCAGGGCAAGGAATGGCAAGTCCGACCCAAGTGCCGCCTGATTTGGCTGTGGAGGTGGATATTGCCAGTAGTTCTGATAACAAGATAGAGATTTATGCGGCGATGGGGGTGCTGGAACTGTGGCTGTATAAGCAGGGGCGGCTGGTGATTTGGGTGTTGCAGGGCGATCGCTACGAAGTCGCTGTTCAGAGTTTGTCGTTTCCGCAGGTAAGTGTGACGCAGCTAAATGACTGGCTGTTGCTAAGAGAGCAGGGAACAGATTTGACGGTGGTGAAAGCGGTAAGGGCGGCATTTGTATGATTAATCGGGGCGAGCTACTGGCTGATTTGCAGAAGCTATTGAAGCGGTTGGAGGAGGATCTGACGGCTCGGAGTGAGTCGGCGGAGGTGCCGGAGGTGCAAGCGGCGCTGCGGGCGGAATATGAGAAGGCGCAGAAGGCGGAGCGGACGGCGCAAAGCTATGGGGAGTGGTGCAGTGACTATGCTACGCAGGTGGCGGTGGCTTGGGTACTGAATGCGGTGTTTGCCAGGTTTTTGGAAGATAATGGGCTGGTGGAAGGGGCGAAGCTGTCGGGCGTGGGAGAGAAGCTACAGCGGGCGCGCGATGAGCATGAGGCGTATTTTCGGGCGAGACCGCTGGAGTCGGATCGGGAGTATTTGCTGGCGGTGTTTCGAGAGCTGGGGACGCTGCCGGGGATGGGGGCGATATTTGTAGAGAACAATCCGGCGAGTGAGCTGCCGAATTGGTTGAGTGGGGATGCGGCGCAGGGGATTTTAGCGTTTTTTCAGCGGATTGATGATGAGACGGGGGCGCTGGTGCATGATTTTACCGATGAGAATTTGGATGGCGTGGAGCCTTTTGATACCAGATTTTTAGGCGATTTGTATCAGGATTTGTCGGTAGAGGCGCGGAAGCGGTATGCGCTGTTGCAGACGCCGATTTTTGTGGAGGAGTTTATTTTAGATACGACGCTGGATCCGGCGATAGAAGAGTTTGGGTTAGAAGAGTTTCGGATGATTGATCCGGCCTGTGGGAGCGGTCACTTTTTGCTGGGGGCGTTTGAGCGGATTTTGGATCGGTGGCGAGGTAAGGATAAGCATACGAATGATACGGCGTTGGCGCAGCGGGCGTTGGATGCGGTGCATGGGGTGGATGTGAATCCTTATGCGGTGGCGATCGCGCGATTTCGGCTGCTGTTGGCGGCGATGAAGGTGAGTGATATAGCGAAGCTGAAGAATGCGCCGAGGTTTGGGTTTCGGTTGGCCTGTGGGGATTCCTTAATTCATGGCGACTGGATTCAGTTGGGAATTCCGGGTTTGGATGCTAAGCAGCACCATTACAGCGGGGAAGATGTTGACGCGCTG
>JBAUIB010000299.1:0-4488 GCA_049680585.1 Phormidesmis sp. | reverse complement strand
AACTCACTCGGCGTAATCTCGAACGCTTCGGTAACATTCACTTCAAAATTACCGAAGCTATAGCCGACGACGCCAGTGACATCACCAAGCGCATCGCCCACCGTCAGTGCCGGGGTGTCAAAGCCCTCTGGCAAGAGATTCGGATCGAACTGAATTTGCACGCGCTCAGGGTTTTGATCGCCCCTGTTATCCGGACCAGAGCGCAGGTTAATGCCACCGCTAGCGGTGAGTACGTCCTCAGGCGTCGCGGTTGCCCCCTGATTGGGCAGCGTGAACGCCTCCGCCGAAAACTGACCAAAAACGCGGGTTGGCGAAACTGCAACCGCATCTTCTACCGTGACGCGCATGCCTTCTAAGCTTTCATAAAAGTCGATCGCATCTTCAGATGGATCGAAGCTACCCGCAACTTCTTGTAGATTCACCGGCAGCTCATCATCTGAGATCACAATTTCGCTTGGAGCCACTCTGCCGCTGGTGCCGATGACAACTGCTTCTGGCAGATCATTGCCTGAAGAGAGAACGACAACATCGGGCGAGGTCAGCTGCGTAATCGAGAGGTTGCCAGTGTCCGCTCCGCCGGGAATAAACTCGCTCACAGTGCCAAACACCCGCGCTTCATCGCCGGGGTTGACAATAGGCTGATCGCCTGTGAAGACAAAGACACCGTCTGAAGTGTCCTCATTCCCGTCGTCTTCGCCCTGTAGGTAGAAGCCGTTGAAGGCGACACCAGTAACGATACCTCGAGTTTTAACCACCTCTCCCACCAGCGGCGAGATATGCGCGGCCCCTTGGATGTCGCTGATGCTTGCTTCTGGTACGTCAATGCCGTATACCGCCACGGTGCTAGAGACTTCGTTCGCAACAGCTAGCAGCGGCTCGCCCGTAGGACTCTCATCAGCGGCAATAAAGGCGAAGCCTTCAGGAGCGATATCTTCATCGCTGCGGACGTACTGGATGAATTCGGGCTGACGCGGCTTGGAAAGGTCATAGACCAGCACGCCGCCGCCAGCGCGCTCTAGGCCAACAAAGCCGTAGGGACGACCGCCGATAACGCCAGTGGTAACAGCCTCCGGTTCTGCGCCTTTGTTATCTGAGCGACCGTCAAATTCTTCTGGGTCACCGTCGTCCGCATTGAACAGCTCTGGCGTCTGCTCAGCCGTGATTTGAGCAATTTGATCGCCGCTGTCGAAAACCAAGTTACCGTTGGCATCTAGTACGGAGAATGATCTGCCACCGTAGGAGATGATCTCGTCGAGATCGCCATCGCCATCAGTATCGCCGTCGATAGAAGAGATCGTCAGGCGACCCAGCTCATCTTCGGCTAGCAGCGCCGGATCAAAAGATTCATCTAGCGCTAAACCTTCGCGGCCAAAGGAGACCACATCGGCCAAATCTTTAAGCCGGATCGCGTCGCCGCGGCCTGCTTCGTCGGCGTCGCCGCGATCATCGCCTTCGTTGGCCGTGAGGTAGTAGGTTTCACCGCCTGCTTCAAACGAGGCGATCGCATCCGGCATATACAGTCCAAACACCGGCTCACTGTCGATATTGATGCCACCATCTTCATCGCTCGCATCGAGCCCGCTGCTGAAGTCTTTTAGGCCCAGCGGCTGGATGCCTTCGACGGTTGCGCTCTCGATATCAATGATGGCGATCGCATTATTCTCTTGCAGCGTTACAAACGCTTTTGTCCCATCAGGCGAGATCGCAATGTACTCAGGCTCTACGTCTTGAGCCACACTAGCATCGGGAAAAATTCTGACGCCCTCAGCGCGCAGCTCGGCTTCTCTACCATTGAAACGGCCAAAGTCAGCCGTCGCCACATTCTCATCGCCTAAGCTCGCAAACTCTCCCGACACATCAATGATGCTGATAGAGCCATCTGGATCAATCTCTCCGTCCGGCTCACCTTCGTTAGCAACCAGTATTTTGCTGCCATCAGGGGTAAAGGTCACCATATCAGGCAGCGCCCCTACCTCAAAGATTTTGAGCGCCGCTTCGATATCTTCTGGTGAAGAGATTTCGTCTAGCTTAACGAGCGCAACAGCGCCCAGATCGGTTGTCACCTGTGCTTCTAGAGCAACCGCCAGCAATCCATTTTTATAGGCAATACTGTTGGCACCTGCAATAGGCACACCAAACTCAGCCAAATCAAGCGAGAAAACTTCTTGAGGAGACGCTGGATCGCTCAGGTCAATCGCCTGAACAACCGTCCCTCCAGACACTACGTATAGCAGCTGCCTATCGGTATCAAAAGCAACAATTTCAGCGCCAACTTCGCTAGTGAAGCTGCCTATCCTTTCGAGTGTGGGCGTCATGTCCTTTCCTTATATTTTGTATAGCTAAACCCACCTTGAAGCGGGATAGATACACACCTGCGTGACCTGTGAGAAATGCTACTTGAAAGTTGTTTTTTGAGAAAACAAGACATAGCCTTAACCCCTACGGGGAAAAGGATTCAGTCTAATTTCAGGCTCATTTTTTCAACTCTGTCTCAAGCTAACAAAGTTCCTCACACCTCAGGTAAAGGAGAGGTTATGTCGGGGTTATCAATTGACAGTTGTGCTATTGCTCAACTTGTTCTATGTCAATCTTCGAGTGGCGCTGAGGGTTACGCGCCCTTCTTTCGCCTGATAAAAATTACGCCTAACAGTAAAACTGACAGACCCACAGCGAGAGTTGCAATTAGCGCGATCGCTTTGATCTGAACGCCTGCACCTGGATCGTCCGCATTCTGAACGTCCGTATTTTGAAGTGCCGCGCTGCCACTGCGAAAGAGATGAATCGCCAGATCATCAACGAACGCTGGCAAGTCGAGGCTCGCCTGCCGGCGATTGACCGTAACGCTCATTGTCGAGACGCTGCCCTGCTCTGGTGAAATAATTTCAGCTGTGTAAGCTCCATTTTGCAGTGCCAATTCTTTTAGCTGTAGCGTCTGCGCTGGGTAAGCGACCTCTTTCTCGCCTGTCTGGGAAGAAAGGTAGACTAATCCTTCCCGGCGAGAAGAAAGCACGTAGCGATTTTCTCCTGGCCCTGAACGCACAGTTCCATCAAACCAGAGATTGGGATAATCGCTCAGCCGATCCCAGGTTTGCCTTAAGACAACAGCATGATCTTCAAAGGGATTCCAGCCGTTTGGATCGTAGTTGTGATCAAAGCCGGGGAGCTGTTCATCAATTCTAGGCTTAATGTAAAAGTCCATTTGCTGACATTTTGCCATCATAAACTTCCACAAATACTTGCGCATGTGTACGCTTAGCGACGGCTCGCGGTAGCCATATTTATCATCGTTCTCATCCCACATCTCTTGGGGGATATAGGGCTTCTTGTACTCAATTCGCCAGTCTTTCGCAAGCTTCACTCGGTGCGACTTGCCGTAAACCAGCACATCGAAATAAGGTCTGCTAAAAATCCACTCGCGTTGATTGCGCTCTAGCCCGCCGGTATCCATGCCGAGAATGATCGGGCGGTTGGGCTGGAGTTCACTGAAGCGATCGCGCACAGTGCCCGCCATCACCTCAATCCAGTCTTTAGACTTTGACCAATCTTCGTAGTTCTCGGCCATTTCATGCACGAGATCATAGTAAACGTTATCTAAATCTGCGGTGGTTTCAACAATTTTTCGCAGCCACTGCTGTTGGGCTTCGACTAATCCTGTTTGCCGGTTGGAGACAGATTGATAAAAGCCCAGGCGATCGCCCTTCAAAGGGTCAGTAAACGCATTGATATTGTTATCAGGGTTGAAAAAGTGACCGCCCCAATTTTTCTCCTCAGTCCGCAGTTGCCAGCCATTCATCATCAGCAAATGAACGACAATCCCTTTCTCATGCAGATACTCGCACTGCTCACGAAAGCGACGCCAGTAGGCTTCATCAAACTTGGTCAGATCAAACTGGCGGCTGCCCGGACTCGTCTCTTCATAAGGAAACAATAGATTCTCAGCCGAGCCGCCATTCTCCTTGGCAAATGTCTCAATATACTTCCAGCTAAAGGGGGGATAGGCGCGCAGGTGGTTCATCCCATGCGCTGCGGCCCAATCAGTCCATTGCCTATAGTCAAACGCATCGGGTGCGGCATAGAAAATAAAATCTGACATGCCGCCAAATGAAAGCAAAGGCGCATCGTCGTAAGCAAAATAAACCTCAGGCGTCCCCGTCTGTTTCAGCGCTAAGCCCTCAGAAACGCCGTTTTCAGCCTGAACTGGGCTCAGCGTATGCATGAAGCAGGCCAGCATCGCCAGCAGCATGAGCAATATGCGATGCCAAATACGTTTCATAACCATAAGATGCGGGGTGCCACTACAAGCTGGAATATCAGAAATGGAACGTTACTGCTGGCCTGGCAGAGCTGATCAATTAACTCAGCGATCAGCTATTTACTGCTTATTGCCCAGATCAATCGCGCACTGATCAAACGTGCAGCGCTCAAACCGCTGTCGCTGAGCGGCAACAACACTGTAGAGTTTTGACCCGATGACATTGGCTGCTGGTA
>JBAUIB010000298.1:0-9449 GCA_049680585.1 Phormidesmis sp. | reverse complement strand
GTTTGGGCCAGGGTGCGTTTGGCATCGGCGTCCATTTTCTTGAGTTCGTTGTGCAGTACGCGCTCGTTGACAGACTGATTCCAGTAGTCGAGACTGTCGAAGCCTAGCAATGCCGATTTACCCACAAACTGTCGCAAAATCTCGTTGGTTGGGCCCATCACCCAGCCCGCTTTGCCATCTCGCAGGTAGCGTTCAATTTCCATGTCTTTTTTAAAGCCGGAGCCGCCACAGGCATGCAGCATTTTGTCGCAGACATGAGCGACATTTTTGGCAGCTGAGAACTTGATTTGCCAGTACCAGTGCAGATAGGCAGAGCGAGGCAACGCTGAGAGATCAGCGTGCACAGACCAGTCACAGCCATGCGTGAGCTGGTCCATCAGCTGCCCCATTGAAAAGGTATACAGCCGGCAGGCGCTAGTATCGATAATGGCTTCACCGAAATAGTCTTGAATCGTGGGGTAGTCGGCGACTCGCATCCCGACATCGACGTGCTTTTTGCGGGTGACGTGCTTTTTCGCAATATCAATCGCGCCGAGCGAAATCCCGTTCCAGCAGGCTGATGAGCACAGCAGAAAAAATGGATCGACAATCTCGTCATTCGAAGCGACGCCATCGCCAATCGGCCCGACCATGCGCTGAGCGGGAATGGTGACACCATCGACCAAAAGACTGCCTGATTGGTTGCCGCGCAGCCCCATCGCGTCCCACTTATGCGGCTGCGCTTCGACTTCACTGTTGTAAATCAAAAAGCAAGAGAGATCAGAATAGTCTCCCGCAAAATCAGGGCTAGTCGTTTGAACAATATACCAATCGGCAAAACCGGCTGAGGTGGTCCAAGAAGCCCGCTTGAAGACCTGCCAGCCCGCGTCTGTGCGCTCGGCGCGTGAAGAGATCGGATACCAGAAGTGAGAGCCGGTTTCTGGATCAGAATACGAGAGGGTGCCAATCGCCACATCTGCATCTAACCGCTTGAGCAGTCGCTTCAGCTCTAGATTGTCATGCGCTCGAAACAGCGCCGCGGCCACTGCGCCCAAGTGCATGGTGTAGCACATTGCGGTACTTGGACAGCCGTAGCGGGCAATGGTCTCGACCACCATCGCAGCGCAGACATGATTTTCGCCCAGTCCGCCCCATTCAGTTGGCACAAGCAGGCCCAGTAACCCGAGTGAGGCCAGCGCTTTGAAGTTCTCACGCGGATAGGTCAAGTTGCGATCAGAGGCGATCGCATTCGGCCTGAGCACTTGCTCACAGATAGCAATTAGCTTTGCCTGCAGCTCCTGTTGCTCCGGGCTCAGTAGCCATTGAGGATCGAAGTCTGGGCTCAAGCCGCCGAAAACAGCGCTTGCCGAGGCCGGAGCGGTTCCATTTGCAGGGGTCATAGGCGAAAACGGGGTAGCAGCGTAAAAAATTAAGGATCAACAAAACAGTCAGACAAAACGCTGATGCGTCTCTACGCAACAACCGCTCTCTCGCTAGCTAATGGATCGGTGCAATAGTCAGCGAGATGAGGGCTGCGGTAGCCATCTGTTTGCCACAGCACTGGAAAAAAGCTTTCATCCATTTCCAGGTCGCCCCAACGCTTGTAGCGCCCGTAAATGTAGCCGGGTGAGTTGGTGGGATGGAACTGCGCATTAGCTGGAAGTGTGTGCAGGCCAATGCTGTGGAACGTTCCTTCCGTGCGCGTTGTTTTACACAATCCATGCCAGGTATGCCCATGGTGAAACGCGCAGCCACCTGCGGGCACTTCTACCACAACCAGCTCAGGCTCATCGACACCCGCATTTTCTGCGGCCTGAAGCATTGCCCACCGATAGTCTTTGGTGGGGGCATGAAACTCTCCGTCAACATCGGCCAAAGGCCACTTGTGAGAACCTTTTACGTACACCAGCGTGCCGTCTGCGGCGCTCGCATCATCTAGCGCCACCCAGCAGGTCATCATCGCGGCAGGCGATAAGTAGTCAACATACGCGCCGTCTTGATGCATCGCGATCGCCTTTGCCCCTGGCGGCTTCATCCACAGACTGTCTTGCCCAATGCGCGCCCCGTCCCAACCCGCCAAGGTGGCGCTGAGCCGACCAATTTCTGACGAGAGCACTAGGCTAGCAATTGTGCGATCGCACTTCCAGGCATTGCACATCTCTCGGGTAATATCTGGCCGGCTCATACCAGGTCGCCAGTGCCACTCATCCGGATAAATGCCCGTCTCAAACTCTCCGTGAAACAGCGGCTCCATTCGCGCCGCCAGCTGAGCGGCAAAGTCCGCACTCAAGAAGTTTTCAACAATCAAAAATCCATCTGCTTGAAATTGTTCTAGCTGTTCTTGAGAAAGGCTGATGGGCTGATAGACCATGATACGACGTTACCCTGCATTCGTCAGAAAAACTCTATAGAGTGTGTTTTAGAAGCGCTGCTCCTTGACAAAGGAGAACGAACAAACTCTACTTGTCATAATAAGTTTTCTTCATTGAGAAGATGTGTCCTTTGTTACTGTTCGGGCAGGTGGAATGAAATCTGAAGAATTATTAACTGTTCAGTCCGGCATTCTCAACATTGTGGCAAGTGATTTTGATGCCCGCCCGATGAGCTATCTGACGCCTGAAGGCTACCGTAGTGGCTATGAGCCCGATCTGGCTCGCGCCGTCTGTGAGCAGCTAGGACTTTCTCCCGTTTGGCACAATGTCCCGATGGCTGATTTCTACGATTGCTTAGAGCTTGAGCCGTCCAAACCCAAGCGGTACGACGTCGTTTGGTTTAACCAGGCCATCACCGAGCAGCGACAGCGCTCAGTACACTTCACTCGCCCTTACGGTCTGTTTGATGAGGCTGTTTTGGTGAAGGCAACCCGTTCTATCTCCTCCATTGCTGACTTGGCCGGTCAGCAGGTAGGTGGCTTAGCTGACAGCACCAACATTGCGCTCGTCGAAGACTTTCCGGGTGCCCAAGCTGTGCCCTATCCTGGCAGCGACAATGTCCTCCCTGAAATGCTCGATGCGCTTCGAGCCGAGAAAATTGATGCGCTAATTGACGATGAGCTAGTGCTGCGGGTCGCCGCTGCCGAGGATCCGATGCTCAAGCTAGCCTTTAGCCTACCGACCCAAGTCCCGTTTGCCATTGGCGTCTCTAAAGATCAGCCGCGCTTGCTCGCAAAACTGGAGAGCGCACTGGGCACGCTGCTCGCTGACGGCACAATGGCTAAGCTTTGGGACACGTGGATACCCTGGCAACCGTTTCCCCTCTCGTAGCGCTTGATACAAACTTGTTGCAACTCGTTAGATTTACTGAGACAGATAGGTTTCTCTCACTCTCATCATTTGGTCATTATTTTGGAGATAACGCCGTGACTGGAGTTCTCACCCGGACCGCCTCAGGTGACCCTTCGAAGGGGTCTTCAGCGGGTACTTCAACAGATTTGGAAGCGTATGTTCATGCCTCCGGAAGAGAGGATCTGGTCAAACAGGTTCGCGCCAAAATCGATGAGCTGGGCGTTCAATATATTTACTACCAGTTTATTTCTATTACCGGGCGGATTACTGGCAAGGGGGTGCCTTCTGACCATTGGGAGGCGATCGCACAAGGTGGCATTCAGCTCGTATACGGCGCGACGGTGAACCTGGCGATCAACCGGCAGCAGCAGTATTTAGGCTATGGCCCTGAGTCAGCAGAGCTGGTGGCCATTCCCGATCCGGATACCTTTTGCCAGCTGCCTTGGGACAAGCGAGTTGCCCGAGTTTACTGCGTATGCTTTCGCAACCGCGAAGAAGAGAATGATCCAGGTGCGTTTTTGACAGCGGACTGTCGCGGAAACTTGATGCGCCTACACGCTGAGTTTCAGCAAAAGCATGGCCTGCAGCTGCGTCACGGCTGCGAGCCGGAGATGATGTGGCTAAAAAAAGGGCCAGATGGTAAGCCAGATGGCGGGGCAACGAAACCCAACTGTTATCACATCGATCAGTTTGAAGAGCTGCGTCCGGTGTTTCTAAAGGTGATTGAATACAGCCGGGCGATGGGCCTCGATATGATTCAGGGCGATCATGAGGATGCGCCCGGCCAGCTAGAGCTGAATTTTATGTATGACGATGCGTTGAGGACGAGCGATCGCCTCACCACCTATCGCCAAATCTGCGCTCAAGTTGCCCGTGAATTCAATCTGATCGCCTGCTTCATGTCCAAACCGTTTTTAGGCGTATCTGCCTCCGGGTGTCATCACAATCTCTCACTTTGGCGCGGTGGTGAGGACGCGATTAAAACTTTTGGCATGGAAAGCTTACCGGGACTAGAGGGTAACTACACCTACAGCAAAGGCGGCGAGAACACCTTTATGCCGGTTAAAGGAGAGTCTCCTAGAATGCCAGGACCCATAGGATTGAACTGTATTGGCGGGGTGATTGAACATTTGGGTGCGCTTACGGCTGTCGGCTGCTCTACCGTCAACTCCTACCGCCGGCTGTGGGATGCGGGATTTTGGGCACCTGTATATTCGGACTGGGGCTATCAAAATCGCACCTGTGGCCTGAGAGTCTCCGCGCCAGGACGATTTGAATACCGCGCGGTCGATTCGATGGTGAATCCTTATTTAATGGCGGCTGCTATGCTCAAAGCTTTTGACGACGGGCTTAGCCGCGATCTCGATCCGGGCGATCCGGAGCAGCGCAACATTTATGAGGCCATGGAAGACGGCAAAGAAGTGAAGAAACTGCCGATGTCGTTAGGGGAAGCCTTAGATCGCCTAGCCGATGATGAGGTGATCAAATCTGCCATGCCCGGTGAAATGTATCGGCTTTACGACGAGTACAAGCGCGATGAGTGGATCAGATTTTTGGCGACGACCAGCAACTGGGACGCTGAAAACTATATGAACTGCCTCCCTTGAGACAACTCTCTCAATTTCTGCGCTTAGCGTAGCGTACCTGCGATCGCAAACTACCCATCGCAAACTACCCATCGCAAACTACAGGCCAAACGGCATACAATAGCCAGCAAGCCCATCAATAGTTGAGGAAAAGCCGATGGCGGCAGCAGCGGTTACCTTGCCAGCCAAAGATATCCCGCTCTTGTTTAAAGGGCTCACTTGGCGTGAGTTTAAAGCGGTTGAGCAATTGCTCGATCAGCCAGGGTATCGGCTCTCCTACTTAGATGGCGTATTGGAGATTTTGCAGATGCCAGGAGAACCCCATGAAACGGCGAAAAAGCGAATTGCGGCACTTCTAGAGCTTTATCTGCTTGCCGCCGGATTTGATTTTACGCCGACGGGGTCAATGACGCTGGAAAGCGAAGCTAGCAGAGTCAAACGAGAAGCTGATGAGTCTTATAAGTTGAGATCAAATAGCACTAAACCCGATTTGGCGATAGAAGTCATTTTTTCTAGTGGCGGTATTAGCAAGCTAGAAGCCTACAAGCGTCTCAAGATTGCTGAGGTTTGGTTTTGGGAGGATGGGGTGCTGGATTTGTATCACTTGCGGGCAGGCGAGGCTGCTTCGGCAAAGAATGGCGATCGCCAGCCTCACTACGAGAAAATTACCGCCAGTGAAGAAGTTAAAGGCATTGATGTAGGGTTGCTATCGCGCTGCATTTTGATGGTAAACCACGTCGAAGCGTTGAAAGCATTTCAGGCAGGTACAGGCGAAAAGCAATAGCCAACGTAAAACGCATTTGACGTTGGCTATACAGGGATTATCGACGTTAAGCAGGGGTTGTTATCTCTATTATTTTACAGACGCGTCAAGACTTTTTGCCGTTCGGTGACCTGAGCGGAGACAGGCACATATGTCATCTTTGAAACAACAACAAAGACAATCAGCCCCACAATCGGACTAATCAGCGTAGGAAACCCATCAAACGTGTCAGCAAACAATCCATTTGGAATATACAGCAGCGTATTTTCCACGCCAAACATCATTGGCGTTAGGACAAAGAATATCAGCCGCGTCAGCGAGCCAACAATGATGCACGACAGCGCTCCCTGCCAGGTTGCTTTTGGCCAGAAGAGTCCACCCGTCAAGGGGATGACCAATCCAGCAAAGCCCAAATCAAAGGCCAGCAATAGCAGCACGCCCGTCTGAGGAATGCGAAGGGCAAAGAAAACACCTATCACCGTAATCACAACCGCCATCAGGCGGGTAATTTTCAACAGCTGATCGCCACCGGCTTGAGCAACGTGGCCATTGTGAGAGTTGTTAGGAGCATCATGGCCGTGGCGAATGCCCATAACGTTGTGAGCAATCACTGAAGAGGTGCCTAAAATAGCGCCGTCAGCCGTAGAGAGTGATGCTGACATAATCGC
Organism: Phormidesmis sp.; assembly: GCA_049680585.1. Lineage (GTDB taxonomy): Bacteria > Cyanobacteriota > Cyanobacteriia > Phormidesmidales > Phormidesmidaceae > Phormidesmis. The sequence goes on along the minus strand of JBAUIB010000298.1, from coordinate 3,169 downwards.
CATAATCACCAGCAAACTAATGGCAGGCGGAATCACGCTGCCAAGCAGTGCGAAGAGCACCGGGCCATCGGGAACAACGCCAGCCCCTTCTAAGATCCGATTGGCAGAAAGGGCAACCATAGAGAACGGAATGCCAATAATCAAGGTGCCTGCGCAGCCAATAAAGCAGGCTCGCTGAGCGGTTTCAGGGCTATCAGCGGCAAAGATTCTGGCCATGAAGTCGATAGCCACAATATCCCCTAGCCCTAGCGCTAGAATAGTGGCCCAGTTGATCACCGAGCCAGATGCGGGTACAGTGAGCTGCTCAAAGTCAAAAGGCCCCATTCCCGCTGGAATCTCTAAGCCAAAGTTAAAGCCGATAAAGCCAAGTAAAACCAGCGCTCCGAAAAAGGCGATCGCAACTTGAACCGCATCAGTATAGGCCACTGCAAACAAGCCACCCGATACCGTATACACCAGCACCAGCGTCGCAATCAGTGTGACCCCACCAAAATAGCTCAGCCCTAAAAAGGTTTGAAACAGATAGCCGCCCGCGACCAGGTTACCCGCCAGTAAAAAGGAGAAGCTCAGCACCATAATCAAAGAAGCAACGAACTCAGTGGTGCGGCCATACTTAACGCGATAAAAGTCAGGTAGGGTAATCAGCCCCATGCGGTTCAGCGGTTTGGCATAGAACATCCCAGATAAAAATAAACAAAGGGCTAGCCCGACGGGCAGCGACGCCCCTGCCCAAAAGCCAAACTCCGCCGACAAGTCAGTATTGCCCAGCGTGGCGTTAGAATCTACCGACTGCGCCATCAAGGTAGCGGCAGCTAGAGGGAGCACTAAGCCCCGACCAGCCACCAAAAAATTAACACTGTCTCCTTTAATTTGCTTGGAGGCCCAAACACCCACCCCCAGAGTTCCTAAGAGAAATATGATAATTCCCCAAAATAAAATCGGATTTTCCATCTGTTGAATCTCCTATTTGTTCACTTGAAATACTTGCCAGCGCGCCGTTGGAATCGGCGAGGTAGCTATAGCCAAAAACAACAAAAGCCCAGGAGAGAACCGCCACTAAACAGTGGTGTAGTTCCTCCCGGGCTTTTATCCCTCCGTGAACCTAGCGACACAGCGTCACATAGGCCGCTTCTCTCGGACCAGACATCTCATAGAAGAGATCGGAACCCTAGAAGCTGATATTTATCAAACAGTTCAATAAGCTTTCTTTCAGTTTGGTCAGCAAGTGGATCTTGCTCGGTTGCTTGCCAGCAGTTTTATGTATGCTTGACCATGACTGCAATCTAACAATAGTTTTTCGAGAGCAAAAGTGTCGTTTGATACAGAGCTGGATTTATTTGGCGGTTTGTCACGATACTGTCATCTTTGAGGTGCGATCGCGATACTTGACCAATCAAAAGCCTTCGTCCTATAGTGAGGAGCGACATAACACCTTTACATAACATAGGACTTCTAGGGTTCCGATTAAGCTTAAAGGCTTGATGACTGGTCCGAGAGAAGTCGAGTTAGCTCTCTGTCGCTAACTTACACGGCGGGGAAAAAGCCCGGGAGAAACATTAGGAGTGAGACTCACTTCTGGTTTCTCCCGGGCTTTTTGAATAGGTTTTAAATTAGGTAATTACTACGTTAAGATTCTGACGATTTAATTCTTGATTTTTGTGTTTTCTCAGTATTTTTTCTCAGTGGACGTGAGGCTTTTCTATGACAACCGACTCTTCTAATAGTCCCGAATTTCAGAACCCAGATGGACTGTCCGAAGCACAGAGAGCACTAGAGCGAGAGAGCAGCTTACCGCTGACGGGCTGGCAGCAGGAAGTCGATCAGGGGTTGAGCTATGGGCTAGAGGCTGCAGAGAGTATTCGCGATCGTACCATCTCCACTTTCTCAAGGGGCGAGCTGCCGCACTATGCGGGCATCAACACCTTCATGAAGGCTCCCTACGTAGAGGATGTTCACTTAGTTGGCAACTACGACGTGGCGATTGTAGGTGTGCCGCACGACTCTGGTACGACCTACCGCCCCGGCACGCGCTTTGGGCCTCAGGGCATTCGCAAAATTTCAGCGCTGTACACGCCCTACAATTTTGAACTGGGCGTGGACTTAAGAGAACAGATCAAACTCTGCGACGTCGGCGATATTTTCACGATTCCGGGAAACAACGAAAAATCGTTTGACCAGATCTCGAAAGGCGTGGCTCATGTATTTAGCTCAGGCGCATTTCCGATTCTCCTAGGCGGCGATCACTCCATTGGATTTCCTACTGTTCGCGGCATCTGTCGTCACTTAGGCGATAAAAAAGTCGGTATTATCCACTTCGATCGTCATGTCGATACGCAAGAGACCGATTTGGATGAGCGCATGCACACCTGCCCGTGGTTCCATGCGACGAATATGGCGAATGCGCCTGCGAAGAACTTAGTGCAGCTCGGAATTGGCGGCTGGCAGGTGCCGCGTCCTGGCGTAAAAGTTTGTCGGGAGCGTGCCACCAACATCTTAACCGTGACCGACATTATGGATATGGGGCTAGATGCAGCGGTAGACTTTGCGATTGATCGGGCGCTAGATGGCACCGATTGCGTATGGATTAGCTTTGATATTGACTGTATTGATGCGGGCTTTGTCCCCGGCACGGGCTGGCCGGAACCCGGTGGGCTGCTGCCTCGCGAAGCGCTGTATCTGCTTGGCAAGATTGTTGAAAAAGCGCCTGTCTGCGGGTTAGAAGTTGTTGAAGTGTCGCCGCCGTACGATGTCAGCGATATGACGGCGCTGATGGCGACTCGCGTGATTTGCGATACGATGGCGCATCTGGTGCTATCGGGTCAGTTGCCGCGTCAGCAAAAGCCCGACTATATTCATGACGAAGCAAATATGAATGTGGATGAGGCTTGGTCTTAGCGGTACCCCTGTTAAGGTGACTAAATGTACCATCCAACGAGTTTGCGTCGTTTCAGAAATTAGCAACTAGAAAAACAATCTAAGGATCAAGGATTAAATAGTTGATCCAATTGGGGAGGGCGGATTAGCTAGGGCCGTGTAATTCCATTTTGGCAAAACATCATCGAAAATAACTTGAATGCTAGCTTTGAGTTCATCAGTCGCTTTCTTACCAGTCTCATAAACTCGGTCAAGGACGGTCGTAAAGACGCTCAATCCGGTCGCGGTAGTCGCG
>JBAUIB010000297.1:0-14385 GCA_049680585.1 Phormidesmis sp. | reverse complement strand
TCACTATCGACGCTGGGCGCATTTTGCAGATCGTTTTGAGCCGTATTCTGTCTGACGGGCGTGGCGCGACGATTTTGTCCATTTTCTGGCTTAAGCGAAAGCAGCTGGGCAACTGGGGCCGTGGGGTTCGAGACCAGTGTATCTATGCCCATAGCAGTAGATACCAGCATCGCCACGGCCCCTACCCCAATCGAGGCACCCATTAAGGGGGAGTCAGCATCAATGTGGGCAGCTTCAATCAAAATATTTTGATCGAAGTTGGGCATGATGTCGCTCAGCTCTTCCCAAATCTGGACACGATCCATGGGTTTGCCATCACGCGATCGCAGCGTTTGCAGCCGAGCAATCAAAATAGCACGCTCAATTTGATCCTCTGAAGAATCTGTGTAGCGGCGGTCGATTTCATTTTTAATGATCTGAAAGGCGCGATCGCTCAGGCGAGACATGTCAGGAACCCGGTAGGCTTTCCGCTAAACTTTTGTAAAGATGTAGAGACGTACTTAGTACTACACAGTCGGTGCCTAAACACCCGGTAGATTTGTCAAAAAAATCCGTCAACTATCTAAAAGCTGTACAAAGCGACAGTCGGTTCCGAACGGCTAGCGGTGCTTGAACTAAAGTTGCATCAGTAAAGCTAAACCAGTCGTGTGAGCTGCACTCGATAGCGCTGTTTTTTTGTAATGGCAACCTCACCCACTTCTAAGCGTCCTTTGCCCCGAATCGCAATCAAATCCCCCGCGTCAACGCTGCGACTCGGCTGAGTGATAGGCTTCCAGTTCACCCGCACATCCCCTTGGGTAATCATGTCAGACATTTTGCTGCGGGAGAGCCCAAAACCTGCCGAGGCGATCGCGTCCAACCGCATAGAGGCTTCCACCGTCGTCATCTCTTTTTTGCGCGGCTCGCGTACCCGCAGCTCGCTCAGCTCAATCGGCTGCGTTTTGACCGGCACTGAGCGTACCTGCACGAGGCTAGTGGTCAAAAACGACACAAGATCAGGAACGACAATGGCCTGAGCCCCTCGCTCTCCTAATACAATGATGTCACCGACCTTGTCGCGGACGATCCCCGTGCCCAGCAGCGATCCCAAAAAATCGCGATGAGAGGCAGTATCGAACAAGAAGTTTCCGGCAATATTCACGGCGGCTAGCGGCACAGGACTCTCTTCAAACGGCAGCTCACTGCGGACAATCACCAATCTTTGTCTTTCAGCTTGAGGGTAGCCGCCGCTAGCGACTAAATGAATCTCGGTGAGCCGTTCAAATATTACCTGTGCTTCAAATAGCTCCGGAGGTGAAAGAAAGTCTGTCGCAATTGGTTCCCAGGTGCGGATGGCCTGCTCAGCGCGATCTAGAATGCGGGCGATCGCCTCTCGATTTTCGGCCCGTTTGAGGATATCGTCTTTAGGGAGCATTTGCTAAACCTTAGCCACCTCAGCTGCTGCCTCAGGCGCGGCTGGCACACCATTGACAACTGCTGGCGAGATTTTGTAGTCCTTTGCAATCTCGCGGGCCGTCATTTTGGCACACATCATCACCGCCGGGGTGCCGCCGCCCGGCTGAGAATTCGCCCCGACTAAGTAAAAATTTGAGATATCCTCACTGCGGTTATGCGGACGGAAGAAGGCACTTTGCGTCAGCACCGGCTCAATACCGAAGCCATTGCCCAGATAGCTGTTGAGCGATCCTTCAAAGTAATCAGGCGTGACAAAGCTCTGATAGACCAGTCTCTCTTTTAGGCCAGGAATATAGCCGCGTACTTCGAGGAAGGTGAGCACTTTTTCGGTGAGCTTGGGGCCTTCTATCTCCCAGTCGAGGTCGCTGGCGTTGTTGGGCACCGGCACCAAAGTATAGGCCGCGTGATGTCCCGCTGGAGCCATGCTGGGATCGGTGAGAGAGGGGACATGCAGATATTGCGAAAAGTCTACGCTGAGGATTTTCTCATCAAAAATTTCGCTGAGCAATTCCTCATAGCGCGGCCCCAAGATAATGTTGTGGTGACGCAAATCCAAATCGTCTAGTCCATCCGCCTTGAAGCCAAAGTAAATGACCAAAATAGACATCGACTGCTTGGCTAGCTTCACTCGCAGGTCTTGATTAATGACGCGATACTTTGGATCGATCAGCTTCATGTAGGTATTGGCGTAGTCTCCATTAGAGATAACAGCGTCAGCGCGATGCTGGCTACCGTCAGCAAGGGTGACACCCTTGGCAACTTTTTTGCCGAAGAAAGAGCCCTCTACATCAATTTTGGCCACTTCACTGTTGTAGCAAACCGTGCCGCCTAACTCTTCAAACTTACGCACAAAGCCGCGCACTAGCTCACCCGTACCGCCCATTGCAAAATGAATGCCCCAGGTTTTTTCTACGAAGTGAATCATCGCGTAAATAGCCGGCACCTTGAGCGGATTGCCGCCTACCAGCAGTGGCTCAAAGCTAAACACCTGCTGTAGCTTAGGGCTTTTGAAGTAGCTTTTGACAAACGAAAACAGCGGACGAACCGCGTCTAGCTTGACTAGATCAGGAGCGATTTTGAGCATGGAGAACACATCTCCAAAATAGGTATAGCCCAGCTCAATGAAGCCGCGATCAAAAATAGCTTTAGCCGCTTTGTGAAAGCGCTCGTAGCCTTCTAAGTCATCGGGCTCAATCGCTTCAATCTGGCGGCGGGTGCTCTCTGGATCGCCGTCGTAGTCAAAGTAAGTGCCGTCATCAAAATAAATACGATAGAACGGCAAAATCGGGATGATCTTGACGTACTTAGAGGTATTAGGTCCGCCGCTAATGCCTGTTCGGATGCGATCTTTGGGGTCCATGATCGCCGCTGGAAAGTCAGGCTCGCCGAGCGCCGCCGCGTCGCGCTCTAAGGAAAACAGCTCTTCAATCAGGTGAGGGACAGTCAGTACAGTGGGCCCCATGTCAAAGGTGAAGCCATCGGCCCGGCGCACGTAGGCCCGTCCGCCCGGCGCGTCTAGCTTTTCAAAGAGAGTAGTGTCAAATCCTAAACTCTGCAATCGAATGCCCAAAGACAATCCGCCGATCCCCGAACCAATAATGATGGCTTTCTTGCGACTCATACCGTAGTGTTACTAGCTATACATTTCTTAGTATAGACCTCATTTTGGCTTTACTAGTCCTAAGCTTTACTAGTCCTAATTAGTGGGTCTTAGATTAGTCAGATTCAACTACCGATGAGCGCTCCTCTAATGAGTCGTTTCGTTGAGCGACCAGTGATATTCGACGGGGATATGCGATCGCCGACAGCTTTCTTCTAGTTCTTTTTGCTGTGAAAATGCCTTGCGCAACGTCCCGATCAGCGCCTGCAATTGCTCTTTTTGGGGCGGGGTTTGGCGGATCTCCTGCGCTGTCTGCCGCTCTAACAATTGCAGCAGCAGCTCGTAGTGAACATGGGAAGGCAGCGGTAGGGGATGACGATCTGTAACCATACTAATGACGGCCGGTAAGCGGTGTTTAGTGTTTTTACGAGTGTTGGTCTTTGCAGTCCGGAGCCTATTGCTGATGTGCCGATTGCTCAGACGCTAACGGCCTAGCGCCTAAATTTGCTCTGAACTGCGTTAGTCGGATCGAGCCAGAAGTTGGGCGATCGCCTGACTGGGATCGCGCTGTTTTACCAAAAACTCCCCTACCAAGATAGCTCGTGCGCCCGCATCCGTGACAATGCTGACATCAGCAGGCGTATGCAGCCCGGATTCGCTGACGATCAGCACTTGCTTTTGAGCGATCGCTTCACGGAAGTTTGCCAAAATTTGCTCGGTTGTTTTCAAGCTGACCGTGAAGTCTTCTAGATTGCGGTTATTAATCCCAATAAGCTCTACACCTGGCAGTGCCATCACCCGCTCAAATTCTTCTAGCGTATGGGTTTCTACCAGCGCAGCTAGGCCCAAAGCCTTGGCAATGCGCAAAAAGTAATTGAGATCTTTGTCCAATAGGATGGCCGCAATCAGCAGCACAGCATCGGCTCCGGCGACTCTCGCCTGATAGATCTGGTAGGGATAAATAATGAATTCTTTGCACAGCAGCGGCAGCTCGACGGCCTGACGAATTTGGCTGAGATAGTCAAAGCTCCCCTGGAAAAATTCGCTATCGGTGAGCACAGAAAGGCAGGTGGCCCCACCAGCTTGGTAGCTGCGGGCGATCGCCACCGGATCAAAGTCAGCTCTGATCACCCCTTTACTGGGCGACGCCTTTTTCACCTCGGCAATCAGGGCCGGCGCCTGCTGCGTAGCCTGCTGACGCAAAGCCGCCACAAAGTCCTTCGTCGGCGGCAGACTCTGAACCTGTTGCTGTAGGTCTTTTAGCGGGACTTTCTCTCGCTGCCGGGTGACTTCTGTTTCTTTGTGCCAGACAATCTTTTCAAGAATATGTCGGGGCTCGGCGTCTGGGGTTTTGATTTGGTACTGGAGGCTAGCGACTGCGATCGCCGGATTGGGCGGACGACGACGGATCTTCATACGCTGACCTCCGCGCGCTTATAGGCTTCATCAAGCACTTCTGAGAGGGTCGGGTGCGTGTGCACAAACCGAGAGAGTTCGGTGACCGATTGCTTTTGCGCGATCGCATTTGCCGCTTCTTGAATCAAATCAGCCGCGTGTAGGCCGATAATATGCGCGCCCATCATTTCACCGGTATCTTTGCGATAAATTATCTTGGCTAGCCCATCAGTTTCGCCCTCGGCTAGCGCCTTAGAATTTGCCTTGAAGTAGCTGCGCACAGACGCCACTTCATAGCCTTCTGCTTTTGCCTTTTCTTTAGCGGCAGGCTCAGTCATACCGACAAAGCTCACCTCAGGATGGGTAAAGGCCGCTGCGGGAATCGCGTTGTAGTCTACCGTGCGATTATCCCCACAAATGTTATCTACCGCCACGATGCCTTGAGCCGACGCGGAATGGGCCAGCATCATCTTGCCATTCGCATCGCCAATTGCCCACAGGTGCGGCACTGGCTTGCCATCGCGCATCACCGCGAGCTGATCGTTAACCGGAATAAATCCGCGTCGATCCGTCTCGACGGCCACCATATTGAGATCTAAGTTTTTAGTCGCCGGGATTCTGCCAGTTGCCACCAGACAAGCATCGACCTCAAGGATATCGACCGTTTCCATTGTCTTAGGATCGGCTAGCTCGATTACGACGGGTGCACCAGGCGTAATTTTTTTCGCCAGTAGCCCGACTCTGGTTTCAATGTCGCGCGGTTTGATCAGCACTCGCTCAGCCTGCTTCGCAATATCAGGATCAAACGTCGGCATCAGCTGATCCATCGCCTCGATCATCGTCACTTCAGAGCCTAACGCCGTGTAAACATCGGAGAATTCTAGGCCAATGTAGCCACTGCCGATGATCGCCACCCACTCAGGAAGCCAGTCTAGCCGGATAGCCTCATCGCTGGTATAGACCGTCTTGCCATCGGTTTCAATGCCTCTGGGCACGAATGGGATCGAGCCCGGAGAGAGAATAATGTCCTTGGCGCTAATGGTGCGCGTGCCGCTGTCTTCTTTAATAGAGATTTTTTGGCTACCCGCAATCTTACCCCAACCGCGAATCGTCTCTACGCCTAGACGAGTGAGGCTATTGGTCAAGTCACCTTGAATTTTACTGACCAAATTTTTGGCGTGATCAGCAATGCCCTCTCGATCAAAACCAACACCTGCCAAACTGATGCCCATTGCTTTTAAGTGCTGAGCATCGCGCATTTCACGCACTCTACCTGAGGCCGCTAGCAGTGCCTTAGAAGGAATGCAGCCCCGGTTTACGCAGGTGCCGCCCATATCAGCGGCTTCGATGATGGCGGTTTTGAGACCGCGCTTGACGGCATGGAGGGCCGCGCCATGACCACCCACTCCCGCGCCGATAATCACCAAATCGTAATCAAATGCTGAATCCACTACTCTCTCCATTGGTTATGTATTTTTATTCTCAGCTAGCACCGTGAGTTTAGACAACTGATGTCATTCATCGAATTGTGTCATCCTAGCCGCTGCCGGCGAGCTTCATACAGTAAAAGCGCACTTGAAATAGCCACGTTAAGCGACTCTACCGCTGGCATGACGGGGATTTTTACCGTCACAGAGGCACAGTCCATCAGCGCAGCAGATAGGCCCGCGCCCTCATTGCCCATCATAAAGACCGTGGGCTGACGTAGATCCAGGGCCCAATAGTCTAGATCGGCGATCGCGCTAGTCGCGACCACCTGTACCCCCTGCTGCCGTAAGGACTGCGCTTGGTCAACCACATCCACCGTTGCCATCGGCAGGCGAAACCACTGACCCACCGAAGCTCGCAGCACCTTGGGATTGCCGACATCCACACTGTCAGCGCTGAGCCACAGACCATCGCTCCCTGCCGCTGCTGCGGTACGGATGATCGTCCCAAGATTGCCAGGATCTTGCAGCCGCTCTAACACCAGCCCTAAGCTGGGCGCGTTGCTGGGTCTAGCGGCAGCGGCTTGCCAAGCGTTGCGCTGCGTCGCGATCGCGACGACCCCGTCGGGCGTAACGGTACTGGCGATCGCCTTTAATACCGCCACCGATACCGTCTGTGCGCTTTCAGACTGAGCGAGTGCCTGCGCGCAAAGGGCCGGGTGTTGCTGCTGCCAAGCTTCGGTATAGCACAGGCTTTGAAGCGGATAGCTAACAGCGCAGGCCGCCTCAATTAAATGGGTGCCTTCTAGCAAAAGCACCGCTTGCTTACGCCGCTCTTTCGGCTGTTGCAGCTTACGCAGCTGCTTTACCATAGGATTTTGCAAACTGGTGAGCATAGTGAACGATATTTAAATAACTATGTATTTCTACAGATTGATAGGAAGTTTCGATCAATACATTTGATATTTGAGTCAGTGATCTCAACCACGTTAGTTCACACAAAAAAGCCCCTCAGCTGGTAGAAACCAAGGAGCTTTTTGCCTAAACCATATCGATGCGGAACCCGGGACTTGAACCCGGAAGTCCTTGCGAACACTAGAATCTGAATCTAGCGCGTCTACCAATTCCGCCAGTCCCGCCAGAAGGCCATCACAGGCTCACGATTGAAACCTGTATCAGGCCGCGATTAACAATAATCTAGCAGTGTGTGTCATCCGTCAACAGCACCGGTATACCAATTGCGCAGTTTTTTAGCTGATGCCCCTAGACTCGTTCAATATCCAGGACAAAATCAGTCATAATCAGTCCTTCGCACTTTCAGAATAATCAGAAGAAACCCTAAAGTTTCGGGTAGAATCCATACCAAATTCTTCGATTTTTTGAGATTTAACGCTTTATGGAGGTCACTCCCATCATCACTTCTAATCATTCCGGTGCTCTTTCTAGGGATAGTAAACCAGTGGCAGAGACTGAATCTGGATCTGTTATTGAAATCTGGGGCGGTCAGCCATTGAGCGGTCATATCCCCATCAGCGGCGCTAAAAATTCAGCCCTAGTGGTGCTGGGTGGGGCGCTGCTGTGCTCTCAAACCTGCCGCATCCGCAATATTCCCGAACTGATGGATATTGGTCGTATGGCTAGCGTGCTTGATGCGCTTGGCCTCAAGGTCACGCGCAGCGGCAACACAATGGAAGTAGATGGGAGTCACGTCAGTCATTCCAAAGCGCCTTATGACATTGTCAGTAAGCTACGGGCAAGCTTCTTTGTGATCGGGCCGCTGTTGGCGCGATTGGGGGTTGCGCGCGTGCCATTGCCGGGTGGCTGCGCGATTGGTGCGCGTCCTGTAGAGCTTCATATCAGAGGATTGCAGGCACTAGGTGCGCATGTCCATATGGATCATGGCGTTGTTCATGCCTACGTTCCTGGCGCAGGCGGCAAGCTCCAGGGCGCCAAAATTTATTTGGATTATCCCAGCGTTGGTGCGACTGAAACGTTGATGATGGCAGCGACCTTGGCTGAAGGTGAAACTGTGATCGAAAACGCGGCCCAAGAACCTGAAGTCGTTGATCTGGCGAATTTCTGCCGGGCGATGGGCGCGAAGATTCGCGGCGCAGGGACTAACACGATTTCGATTACAGGGGTTCCTCGCCTCCATGCGACGGACTATGCTATTATCCCGGACCGCATCGAAGCCGGCACCTATCTAGTCGCAGGCGCGCTGACCCGCTCTGAAATTACTGTCGGCCCAGTCGATCCATCTCACCTCAGCCCGCTACTAGCGAAGCTGCGCGAAACGGGCGCGAGAATAACCATTGAGAACCGCAGTACCATTCGTCTAACGCCGGGAGAGAAAATTGTCCCTACGGATGTGCAAACGCTTCCCTATCCAGGCTTCCCGACCGATATGCAGGCTCAGTTTATGGCGCTGCTGACGCTGGCTGAGGGCAACAGCATGGTGACTGAAACCGTGTTTGAAAATCGGTTGCAGCATGTCGCCGAGTTCAACCGCATGGGCGCGGATATTCGGGTGAAAGGCGATTGTGCTATTGTTCGCGGGGTGACTCACCTGTCAGGTGCGCCGGTGACGGGCAGTGATTTGCGCGCTTCGGCAGCGTTGGCGATCGCCGGTTTAGCTGCCAAAGGTAAAACAACCCTTCACGGACTGCACCATCTAGACCGCGGCTATGAAAAGTTTGAAGAGAAGCTAAGCAACGTCGGTGCTCGACTGCGCCGAATTCCGCTGAGTGAAGCAGACAACGCCGCTCAGCCGCTCAGCGGAAAAACGAGCCCGCCTGCGTCTGTTGTATCAGCTGTTCCTGCAAATATAGCGGCCAATTAAGTCGCCGATATAGTCTCGTCACAGAGATGACCCGTTTGGGGGGCGTATAGCAGCGATACGTCCTCCAGCCTCAGCCTCGACGCCGTAAGCGATCTGGAAACCTCGCTATACTAACGAGGTAGCAATCTTCCGCAGATGCGCTGCGGTGATTGCCCTCAGGCTAGCGATTTTTCTATGGTTTCATCTAACTCTTTGCCCTCAAAATCTCTACTGATTGGGCTCACCTCCAATCACTTTCGTCACCCGCTAGATCGGCAGGCGACCAAAGCGCTGAAGCAGCTACCCGGTCTCGACGTGGCTATCCGCAGTCTGCTCGGTCCGATGGGTGAGCAGTTCTTCTATCTCGACAATATTGCCGCCAGCGTCCTAGTCGGTCCCAATCAGCTGCCGGATTTATACAATTCGCTAGTAGAAGCCTGTGAGGTGCTTGACTTAGAAGTCCCACAGCTCTACATCAAGCAGCATCCTGTGCCGAATGCCTATACGTTCGCGATGCGCGGTAAGCGGCCGTTCATTGTGGTGCACACATCCTTGATCGAGCTGTTAACGCCAGCAGAAGTTCAGGCGGTGATCGGCCATGAGCTGGGCCATTTGAAGTGTGATCATGGCGTGTACCTTACCCTGGCGAATATTCTGACGCTAGCGACGAGTCAACTGCCTTTTGGCAGTGTGCTCATGCAAAACTGGCAGTCGAAAATTATGGAGTGGGTGCGCTGTGCTGAGTTTACCTGCGATCGCGCCGCCCTGCTAGCCACTCAAGATGCGCGCACCGTCGCCTCAGTGCTGATGAAGCTCTCTGGTGGATCTCCCACGCTTTCCTCTCAGCTAAATCTCGATGCCTTTATTGAGCAGGCTAGATCTTACGACGCGATTAGCGACAGCGACCTGGGCGAAATGCTTAAACAGCTAAAGACCAACGAACTCAGTCATCCGGTCCCTGTACTTAGAGCTAGAGAAATTGATCGCTGGGCAGGGACACCCGACTATCAAGCACTCTTGGATAGTCGGCCCCTAGCGGCGGCTGAGACGAGCGAGTATTCTGGTGGCTGGCGCAATTGGTAAGAGCTAAGGCAGCGAAGGGTAAACAGGAAGCCAAACGCCAGCCAAACGTAAAAGCTGTAACAAAGTCCCCTAGTTCGCTATACTAATGAACCTAGTCGGGCAAGTGGCGGAATTGGTAGACGCACCACACTCAAAATGTGGCGACTTCGGTTGTGAGAGTTCGAGTCTCTCCTTGCCCATATCTGTACACACCATATCTTCACAACGGACATCAGGAAGCCTATTAAGCTTTCATACTCTTTTCGAGACTTTCCAAACCTCTGTGGGCAGTCTAAAGCAGACATCTCGTCAGGGTTGAAAACGTCCGTTGGCAAATATATCTCGGTTAAGAGCTGATCGGCCTGGTGAGGTCGAGCTGTTCTATATCAGGCTGAAAACCCACAGCGATAATCGGCTGTTTGAGCTGTCGGAAAAGGCCCAAACTGAGCGCTCAGCCGCCTCAACCGCATCGCTGGCACAGATTGTCGCCGATGAGCTGGTCATAGCAGCGCTCAAGCGAGGCATTCATTTAGATCAGTGGGCAATTATACCGGGCGCAGTGCAGGCGTTGATATTCGTCCAAGAAAGTCGTCCTGGACTTGAAGCCAGCACAGATAAACCTCGACTGCTCACCTCTTTTGTGGCGGGCTTTAAAGCCGCTACTGCCAAAAGAATTAACTTAATTCGCAATCAGCCAGGCTCTCCGGTGTGGCAGCGAAGCTATGACGCTCAGCGGGTTGACGATGAGTTTATGCTGGCTCGGTTACGTCAGCGGATCGCGACTGCCGAAGACGCCGTTATCTCTAGCTAAAGGCGGGGAACAGAAACCTTCTGCGTCAGCCGGTTGAAGCGCCAGACAAAAATCACGCCGCCGACAGCAACACCAACATACTGACCGACCCACAAACCCACAGCCCCCCACCCTAAGACGAAGCACAGTAGGTAGCCACTGGTAATGCCGATACCCCAAAAGGCGATCGCACTCAGCACCATCGGCACCCGCGTATCCTGCAAGCCATACAGAGCGCTCATCGTCACCCGCTGTACCCCGTCGATTACTTGTGCGACAGCAGAGACGAGCAGCAGCTCCATCGCGAGATCAATCACGGGTGTATTTTGAGGATTTTGCAGATCGATAAAAAGGCCAATCATGACAGGACGACCGATCACTAGGGCAATTCCAGTCATTAGCAAAAAAATAACTGCAGCGGCGATCGCCACAAATCCCGCTCGCTGTGTCCCAGCGCGATCGCCCCGACCAAACCACAGCCCCACCCGCGCCGTCACCGCTTGAGACATCCCCAGCGGCACCATAAAGATCAGCGCCATCGTCTGAAAGGCAATTTGGTGGGCAGCCAGCACCTCAGTGCCTAAGCTCCCTGCCATGTAAGACACCGCCAAAAACAGGCCCAATTCTAGAATCAGCGTGACCGCAATCGGCAGACCCACTGCCATCAGCCGCCGCAAAATCGCTGCATTCGGATGCTTCCAACCCCGCCAAAAGCGATACTGCTTCAGCTCCGGATGCTGCAAAATGTAGCCCGCAAACAGCCCAAACATCAACCAAAAGCTCAGCCCGCTGCCTAGACCTAAGCCCGCTAATTCCATTCGCGGAAACCCCAGTTTGCCAAAGCCCAAAACATAGTTGCAGGCAATATTAAACACGGTGCCAATCGCCACAATTCCAGTGACCACATTTGCGAGCGAAAAGGCCGACAGGTAGCCTCGCAGCATGGCAAATCCCAGCGCCGGCAGCACCCCCACCGACACCCAGCTAAAGTACTGCTGCGCCAGGCCAATCACCGTCTCTGGCTGACGCAATAGCCTGAGCACAGGCGTCATCTGCCAAAGCAAGATCGTAAAAGGCAGCGATAGCAACAGCGATAGCCACAACCCTTGGCGCGCTAATCCAGTGAGCCGTTCCTTCTTGCCAGCCCCATATGCCTCAGCCGCCAATACCCCGACAGACATCACAAAGCCAGTGACAACGGTTAGCGCCATCAAAAAGGTGCCAGAGGCCAGCCCGCCCGCTGCCAAACTAGCCGTACTTAAGTGGCCCATCATAATAGTGTCAACAAAGCCCACCGCAAACTGGGCAAGCTGCGCAGTTGCCAATGGAATCGCCAGCTTCAAAAACGCGCGGCCTTCTGGGATCACACCAGACTTCGTCGCCTTAGATCTGGCCCTAGCTCGGAGTGCACCCCAGTCCATATCGCGCCTTCAAAACAGTGATTGTAACCGTTATTGAAACTGAGCAGTGGCACCGCTTCGTCGGGGATCACCTGCGCCCTGCAGGGCGCCATTGGCATTGAGTCCCACGCTATGAACCCCGCCAAAGAACATGTTGGACTGCTGCCATTGCACTACCCGCTCCGTGCCGAGCTGCTCCGCTACCAGCAGATCAGCTTGAACCGGATCAAACCCCGGCTCTAGATGAAAGGTTCCGCTTTCCCAATGAATGCGAGCGGCTTCCACGGCTGCGGCTAACGGCATCTCAAAGTCCAAAATATTAGAAATGACTTGCAAAATCGCTGTGCGGATGCGGTTGGAGCCGCCAGAACCTAGTACGAGCTGCGGTTTGCCTTCTTTCAAAATCATCGTGGGTGCCATCATCGACGACATCCGCTGGTTCATGGGCCACTGGTTGAAGCCGTGAGGGTTGAGATCTTCTTCACCTAGCATATTGTTCATCATAATCTGGGTGCCGGGGATGACGTAAGAAGAGCCTTCTCCATTGGAAGTGGTGACACTTGCGGCGTTGCCTTCATCGTCCATGACGCTGATGTGAGTCGTGCTGCCCCATCTGTTGCCCCCTCTAGATGAGATGTCTCGAAGCGGCTGCGCATATTTATCAACGAGATCAGCAGCCATAAATTTGTTGGCAATATCTGGATCGAATAGAGCGGTGTCTAGGTGCGATCGCCTCGCTTCATTGGTCCAGCGCATCGCCTGAGAGAGCAGCGTTAAATGTTCAGCCGAGCCAAAGGTCATTGGAGAAATATCAAAGCGATCTAACAGCTCTAGACAAAAAGCAATCAGTGCGCCCCCGGCACTCGGCGGTGGGTTGGTAAGCATTTGCACCCCGCGATAGTTGATCGTCAGCGGCGATCGCTCAATCACCTGATACTGCTGAAAATCAGCCAAACTCAAATAGCCGCCACCCGCCTGACAGTCACGCACAATCTTGCGGGCAAACTCCCCTTCATAAAATGCCCTCAGCGCTTCCTCATCGCCCAAACTCGCCAAATACTCCAGCGTATCGGCAAACTGCGGCATCCGTAGCGTATCCCCGGCTTGCAGCCGCGTGCCATTGGGCGCATAAATTTCTCTGGCCCCCGCCGTCGCTAGCAAGATCGGCGCGAGCAGCTCATAGCAATAGCCTTGAAATGGACTCACCTCTAAGCCTGCACGAGCGCAGCTAACGGCTGGTTCGACTACGACACTCAGCGGCAATCGGCCTAGCTGCCGGTGGACTGCCAGCGCCCCAGCCAACACTCCAGGCACCGCCATTGAGGCCAGCCCCACATGAAACTCCTGCACCGTATCGCCAAAGTTCGCCTCAACTGGATAAAAATCTAGGTTCTTGCCCCCATTAGAGCGACGAGAACGACTCCCTGGCGAACGATTACCGGGGGTTTGAGTAAAAAAATCGAACAGGGTATTTTCACCGCTAGCCGCACCATTCGCCCGGTGAGCCAGTAGGAAACCGCCGCCCCCCAACGAGGTCAGCGTAGGCTCTGCCACACAGGCCGTAAAAATAGCTGCCACTGCCGCGTCAAAGGCATTACCGCCGCGTTGGAAAGTCGCCCGCCCGGCCTCCGCTGTTTTGATATGCCCTGCCGCCACCACACCCGCCATAAGACCCTTTGAAACAGAACAAATGTATTACTTTTGTTACCAAAACCCCTTTTTCAGCGGGTAATAATTTAGAGTAAAAGATAAGGAAAGAAAGGACGCGTCCCCTGAATGGCTATTATCGCGCTCAAGGCTTGGTATCTCAGTAACTATGAACCCATCCGCGATCTTGAAAACAGGCCGCATGACTTGCGCCTCGCCAAGAATAGCCTGTTAAAGTCTGCTCTTCGCGCTGACTTTTTAGAAGATATTGAAGAGGTTAAGCAGTCTGAGTGGTTTCAGCGCTACCTCGAAGGCGATCTAGTGGAGTTCTATGTGGAGGGAAGTGGGGCCTATGCGATCGCCAATATCGATCTGATCAGCCATGAAATTTACTTCGCCAAGCAAGACTCGCTTGCAAATCTAGATCCGACTATTTTCTTCAGCTATCAAAGCGAATATCCCGACTCTAGCGATCTGCTCCGAGAAGAAATTGAAGCCTTTATCGAAAAGTTCAACAGCAAATCTCGTCTGCCTATTTCCTTAGTAGAATCGCATCGGCTGAGTCAAGGGCCTGTACGGATCAATAGCAGCCTCATGCGTCAGATTCGGCGATCGCTTCTTTTTATCGCCGACGGCACACCTATACTGGGCATAGACGCTACCCCGCCACAGCTTATCCCTAGCCCCAAAGTCTGCGTAGAAATGGGCTACGCCCTGCAGTGCAAACGCTCCGAACAAATCATCTTGGCTCAAATGGAGCGTTCGGATTTGCCCGGTCAGTTTCCCTTTGA
>JBAUIB010000296.1:0-8269 GCA_049680585.1 Phormidesmis sp. | reverse complement strand
CAAAATCGTCTGGAGCGGACTGTCTGGTGCGAGCTGGTAGCCAAACAGCGCAAACTGAAACAGCTTTAGTAATGGCACCTGTTGAGAGTGGTGGGCGATCGCCGCCGCAATCCCAATACTCACCGCCATCGCCAGCTTTACATTCACCCGCACCATCGCCAGCAGCAGCATACTGATCGCCGGTAGCAGCACGATTGCTGAAATGTCAAATACCTGAGGTAGCTCAGCCGTAATCGGACTAGCGCTGAGCGTCACCGGGTAGCGCAGCGACAGCACCGTATAGAACACGAGAGAAATCAACAGCGGCCACAGTGCGCTCCTAATCATGCGGCGCAAGTTAGCGTATAGGTCAGTGCAGGTAATGCTGGCAACTAAATGAGCGCTAGAAGACATCGGAGAGCAGCGATCGCCCACATAAGCTCCAGCGATCAGCGCACCTGCCACTGGGTTAATCTCTGCCCCGCTGCTACGAGCGATCACCATCAGCGCAATACCGATCGTGCCGACTGTGCCAAACGATGTCCCCAGCAGGATAGAAACCGCCCCGCTTAGCAAAAAGGCCCACAAAATGAAAAAGCGCGGCGAAATTAGCGCCGTCCCGTAGTAGACCAGCGCCGGCACCGTGCCTGCCGCCATCCAGGTAGCCGTTACCACACCAATTAGCAACAGCACCTGCACAACTGGCAGCGACTGACGTGCTCCCACAGCACCCATGCAAATCAGCGATCGCCCAGAAAATCCTCTGCGAACCAACACCCCCATGAACAACAACAGCGATGTGATCAGCGGATAGCCAATGAAGATACCTGCGATCGCGCTTGTAACCAGCAGTCCGAATGAAATCAGAAGAACAGCGATCAAATCGAGGGTGTTGTTTGGGTTTGGAGCGTTTGTAAAGCGGTTAGGAGACATGCTGAGCGATCGCCGCTTGCGAGAGTCTGCATAGATGAACGTGCGTCTGTAGCTGACCGCCGATGCGCTGATAGAATCGAATGCCTGCTTGGTTCTCTACATCGACCGTCCAATCAATGCGTCCGCAGCCTTGTTGATGCGCAATTTGGCAGAGCTGTTGGATAAAGCGAGTGCCGAGTGCCTGGTTGCGATGTTCTTTTTTTACAAAGAGATCGTCTAGCCAGATGCTGGGCTGAGCGCGAAAGGTGGAATAGGTGAAGTGATAGCTGGCAAAGCCGGTAGGAGAGCTGTTTGTCTCTTCACTCATCTCAGCAAGGAGAATATGGGCCATCGGGGGTGACGTAAATAGTGTCTGACTGAGCTTTTCGGCGGTGGCGGTGACCTCAGAGGGACAGCCGTCAAAGTCAGCTTTGAGGTGAATGAGTGATAGCAGACTTGGCAGATCGTCAGAGGTGGCCGGGCGGATGCGATAGCGCATGGGATTGCTGTAAAAACTTATCGAAGTGTCGTATGGCTTTACCGTAGCGATTATCTGGGCAGCGGGCCAACGTACGGAGTGAATGGTTAATATCGACGCTATCGATGGTAGGGATGATCGCTTTAGGGTCTACTGGTAGCAGAAGATGCTATCTGTAAATGAGATCACACCTAGATCATGAGCACAGATGTCACGGGCACCGCTAACGAACAACTGAAAATTTCACAGCTAGTGGCGCTGGTGGCGGTGGCTGAGTCTGGCGGCTTTAGCGCGGCGGCACTGCAGCTCGGGTTGGCGCAGTCTACCGTGAGCCATGCGATCGCCACCTTAGAAGCAGACCTTGGCATTGTTCTCCTATTGCGCAGCCGTTCGGGCGCGGTGCTGACGCCAATTGGTAGTCAGATTTATCAGCGGGCAAAAGCGGTGCTCACGCAGATCGGCGACTTGCGAAAAACGGCAAAGCAGGCAAAAGAGCTGCAAACAGGCCGAGTGCGAGTCGTGGCGGTTCGTACGGTGGCCACGCATATTTTGCCAGAGGTGATTTCTCGCTTTCGCAGTGCCTACCCGGAGATGACAGTGGAAATTATTGAGTGCGATCGCTATGTCGAAGCCGAGCAAAGCTTGCGAGAGGGCCGAGCTGACTTGGGCTTTACGCTAATGCCAGCACCGCCAGAGTTTCAGTCGTGGGAGCTGTTTCGAGAAGAGTTTGTGGCACTGTTGCCGCCAGATAATAAAGTCGCCTCAGCAGATGAGCCGCTAACCTGGCAGGACCTACTCAGCTACTCGCGCGTCGCCAACAAGCGATCTATTCAGCACAATCGCCTAGTGGAAGCGCATTTAGCTAGCTTTGGTCACCACATGCCAGTGGACTATGAGGTGCGAGAAGACTCTACCCTCATGAGCATGGTCGAAAAAGGTCTCGGTGCGGCTATCTTAGCGCGACTCGAAGCACTGCCGATTCCGCCTGGGGTCAGGGCCAAGCCGCTGCCCGAATCTTTAGAGCGGGTGGTGGGCGTCGCGATGCTGGAAAACGCTGTGTTGCCACGGGCTGTCTTTGTCTTTTTGGATGTGTTGTTGGCGCTACCGCTAGGACTATGAACGCAAGCGGTAGCGTCTCTTTTCGTGACTTATTTTAGCCGCACTGAGTAAACTGCGGCCTAGGCTGATTTAAAATAGCACGTTGTCTAGCCAACAGCATTGCACCGCCCATGCCTAGCATCCAAACGAGTGCACTCGCAGGCTCTGGAACTTCTTGTGAAGTTCCACTTTCAGCTGTTCCGATTTTGAGTTCGGCAAGCGTCAGATTTGTGGCTTTGTCAAAGACGCGCTCATAGCTGCCTGCCACCTGAATGGAAATCGATTCTATAGATTTGTCTGGACCGGTTGTATTGTCAATCTCCAGAAAATCTATTGTGACGGCCTCGCTGCTGGTCACACCGAGATCGTCCGCACCCTCAGGGGTGTTGATCTGGCCAAATAGATTGAGAAAGTCTATTTCGCTAACAGCTGTGTCGTCTTCCTCAGTACTAAAAATAGAATATTGAGTGCCTAAAGCCGCAGTCGCTGTTTCGTCAGGATCCTCTGTAACGCTCAGTAGATCAATAAATCCAAAAAAATCGAAGCTAAACGCTTCTTCCGGTGCGATTACAAAATCTCCAATAATAGAATAGAAGCTTCACTCTCTGCTAGTGCACTACTCAAATTGTTGGTTGTAAAAGTTGTATTAGAGATTGTGTTGATGGCTTGTGCCGTAGGAAATGCATCAAAGATAGCATCCGCAGTCGCGATCGCAACAGAGCTGCTGCCGTCTGTAGAGCCGCTGATTGTGCGGGTAAAAGTTTTTGTAGATGAAGCCGTCAATAGGGGTGTGTGACTAAAGTTTGCAAACGCAAATCCGCCTGTGGATTGAGCTAATGTGGCGGCTTGGACAGAATGGGCTGAAAACAGCGAGACAACTGATAGCGAAACGGCCACAGACGCTGCCGTGTAGGATTGATTAGAGAACTCTATCATGGGTAAAGAAAGTTTTATAGGGTGAGCTGTTTTTTTAAGCACAGCAAAACTGCACTTAAACAGTTGCGTTTAAATAATCACGTTTAAGCCTGTTGTGTTTTATACAGCGCGATGTATAAAAGGCAAACGCTAGATAGACACGACACCCAACAGCAACAAAAAATCAGCGGCAAAAGCGTAGAAATATTTCCTTGCCAGTGATAGTTTGCAGCTGCGAAAGTAAACGTAGTTAAGCGTATCGCCTCCTAAGAGCCAACGAGACGAGGCGATGAGAACCTTCACTGTAAATTTATAAATACGCAACAACTCAAATAGCCAGCAATAGTTAATGAAGATCGCCCTTATCGCGAAATAGCTCATGATAAGGGCGATGAGGCGCTTCCTTTAGCTCTCCGGCCACGTGCAGATTCGATGTCTCCTGCATAGAGTCATAGGCAACATAGCCTAGCGGTAACAGCGTGAAAAACCCCAGCGTCACACTGCCAGCGACACAGAGCCCCTTAACCGCTTTAGACGCGCTGAGCGCATCGAGATATTTTCCCCGATCATAAAACTGCTTCACACGGCAGGCTTGGATGAACGCGGGAACGCCAAACGGCGGAAAGAGCACGAGCGTGGAAAATGCAGTCTGCCAGTTACTCGGCGGGCAAGGCTGACCTTTGTAGAGATCATACGACTGCTGCCACTCAGGTCGGTTGACGTCGGCCAAATAGCCAATTAGCCGGAAACGAGTGATCTCAGCTAAATGCAGCGGCACCAAATGCGTGCGAATCAAATCGGGCAAGGTGTAGTAGTTGATGCCAGTGCCGAGCTGACGATGCACATGAATATCTATCTGAGGTCTGCCGTGGTTGACTTCAACGGTGAGCCCTTTGTCTGCTAAAGGCTTTTCCAGGATGGCGCTGAGCTGTGCGTCGTAGTCGTCTCGCTGGACGCTTGCTAGCTTTTGCTTGGCTTCTTCGAGCGTGAAGTCGTTGGAGACGGCAATCTCCCAGTCGGCAACAGCGCCGGGAATATCTTTGAGCTGATAGCGTAAGTTGCCTCGCTGAAGATAGGCGCTCACCATTGTCGGATCGGCGGCTAAGGCCGCATCCAAATCGACCAGTGCTTGACTGTGGTGCCCCTGACTGAGACTGACAAGCGCCCGGTGATAATGCGGCTCAGCGTAGCTCGGCCAATGGGCGATCGCTACCGACCAGTCAGCGAGTGCCCATGCCTCATCGCCTGCTTGCTGACGAAGTAGGCCCCGATAATAGTGAGCTTTGGCCAACGCCTGAGCGTCAGCCTGAGAGGTGCGACTGGCGGCTTGTTCTGCGGTTGGCTCTCCGGCTGGCTCTGAGTGGATAACCGTTTCAAAATCAGCGATCGCCGCTGCGTTCTCTTCTCGCTGAAGGTGGCTAATCCCTCGCATCACGTAAGCTTGGGCGGAGTGTCTGTAGCCGTTTTCTATGGCTTCGCTAAAGGCCGCGATCGCCTTTTGGTAAGACTGTTGACTGGCATAGGAAAGTCCGCGGCGGTAAGTCAGTGCAGCGAGCTGCTGCTGATACCAAACAGGGGGTGATTGCGTCATACGGAACTCCTATATGCCTGACAAAATGCCAACGAAATAATAGTGCGAATACCAGCCTAACGACTCCTTCCTGAGAAGAAATCGGCATTAAGACTCAGTATCTTCCTACAAAGGGAACAGACGCCGTTCCGTAAATCCGCTGGTCCGCTATCAAGCCTTCACAAAGCAGCATACCTTGGGAAAACTTGATAACATCTCAATGTTCACAAGGCTATGCATTCACAGGAATCGCTATTAAAGAGCGGATGTTTCGGACGGGTTATAGTCAGTCTTAGTTCCTTATCGAACGGGTTTCTGGCCTTGCTGGTGTTAGCATCTGGATTTCCTCTAACGGCGATCGCTCAGCCGATAGAATCTAGCAGCCCTCAAACCTCAGTCACAACAGAAGATGGCTACACCCGCATCGAAGGCGGCGTGCAGGTCGATGAAAACCTTTTTCACCAATTTGACACCTTTAATGTAGAAACAGGCGCGACGGCTGACTTTATTACGCCTGATTCGATTCAATCTGTGATTGGGCAGGTCTCTGGCGGTGCCTCCTATATCGACGGCG
The DNA here is from genome assembly GCA_049680585.1 of Phormidesmis sp. GTDB lineage: Bacteria > Cyanobacteriota > Cyanobacteriia > Phormidesmidales > Phormidesmidaceae > Phormidesmis. Next base: position 2,743 of record JBAUIB010000296.1, on the reverse strand, counting down.
TTTTGCAGGTCTCTGGCAGCTATGCAGATTTGTACTTGATTAATCCAGCCGGGGTATTGTTTGGGCCAAATTCGCGGCTCAACTTAGGCGGTTCGCTGACCGTCACCACTGCCGATCAGGTTGGCTTTGGAGAAGACTGGCTTAACGCGCTGTCCACAGAAGACTACAGCCGCTTCGAGGGGGCTCCGACGGCCTATCGATTTACCTCAGAGACACCGGGCGCGATTATCAATCAGGGAGATTTAGCGGTCTCTGAACAGCGCTCTATTCGGCTGATGGGCGCGGATGTGGTAAATACTGGGCGACTGAGTGCGCCCGCTGGTGAGATTACCCTGACAGCGGTGCCGGGTGAAAGCTTGGTGCGGCTGAGTGCGGCGGGGGCTTTGCTAAAGATCGAAGTAGACTCTGCTCTGCTCTCGCCTGGGGCTGCATTGACGCCGCTTTTGCTGCCTGAGCTACTGACGGGCGGAGAGCTGTCAGGGGCGAGCAATTTGCGGGTGAATAGCGACGGTTCGGTTGTTTTACTCGGGAGCGATCAAACTGTTAGCCCTTCAGCATTTCCTGAGCGTTCAGCGTCTACAGTGCTGGCTGCGGGCGAACTCGATGTTTCTGGAATCGTGGGCGGTCAGCTAAATCTGGTGGGCGACAACATTGAGATTGCGGGAGCTAGCCTTGAGGCTTCTGGAGACATGGGCGGCGGTCTTATCCGCATTGGCGGCGACTATCAGGGGCGAGAAACGCTACCGACGGCTAGCCGTATTTTGTTTAACGAAGGGGCGATCGCGCGCGGGGATGCTCGCGTAGAGGGCAATGGCGGGCAGGTGGTGGTGTGGTCGGATGGGACAACTCGCTTTGACGGAGAGATATCGGCTAGAGGGGCGGGATCAGGTTCAGGCGGGCAGGTAGAAACGTCTGGATTGGAGCGGCTGACGGTGGGCGATCGCGCCAGCGTTATGACCGATTCCGACAGCGGGGAACTCGGCACTTGGCTGCTAGATCCCGCCGATTTAACCGTAAATTCTGCGGCTGAAGGAGCCACTATCCCTGCCAATACCAATGAGCCCGCCTCTGCCTCTACGATCAGCGCGGCGACGGTGGTAGCAGCACTAGATAGAACAAACGTAGATTTGCAGGCGAACAATTCTCTCACTGTCGAGGCGGTTGTTGATGCCCGAGAGAATGCCTCAGCTGGCAATTTGAGCTTGCAGGCACCGACCGTGAATCTGAATGCGGCGATCGCACTCAGATCAGGCAGTACACTCTCAGGCACAGCCACTGCTGTAAATGTCGGTGCTAGTGGCGATGTGCAAAACGGCATAGACGCGGTGGCCACTGGCGGCACCGTCAGCTTAGCAGCCGCAACCTACACCCCCAACAGTCAGCTTTCGATCAGTCGCAATCTGACTTTGCGCGGTCAAGGGGACGAGGCAACCCTACTCAGTGGCAGCAACACCCACCGCGTCTTGCAGATCGATGCGACTTCTGCTGTGTTAGATAGTATTGGCATCAGCGATGGAGCGGATACTGTTGGCAGCGGCATTTTTGTTTCTAATGGCGGCAGCTTGACGCTCACGAATAGCACCCTAAGCAACAACAACAGCCTCGCACCTGGATTGATGAGTGGGGGCGGTATTCGCCTCGATGGGGCTGGTGCATCCTCTATCGTAAATACGACCCTGTCGGGCAACAGAGCAGGTGCTCAGGGCGGTGGCATCAGCCTGACAAACGGCCATACGCTGACGATTGAGCGCAGCACGCTCAGCGGGAATACTGCCGCTAGTGGCGGGGGCATTAGTATAGACGGCTCTGCAGGGACGATTATAAACAATAGTACGCTTTCTGGAAACACGGCCAGCAGTGGCAATGGCGGGGCATTGTTTATCTCTTCAGGGACCACTGCTGCACTGACAAACGCAACAGTTACTAATAACAGTGCTCAGCAAGAGGGAGGCGGTATTGCAAACCTAGTTAGCGGCAATCTTGTCTTGGGCAGCTCAATTGTGGCGGGTAATGCAGCGCCTACAGGTGACGATATCAGCGGCGTGATTACCAGCGCTGGCAACAACTTGGTGCAGCGCCAAGCCGAAAGCGTTGGCTATAGCCTGTCAGACTTACCGGATGGCACCGATCCGGCCCTGTTGCCATTGGCAGACAATGGTGGGCCAACGTTAACCCACGCCTTGCGGGCTAGCAGTCCGGCTATTGATGCAGGTACGGGCACAGACGCCGATCAGAGAGGGGCCAACGCTAACGGCATTCGAGATATTGGTGCGTATGAGCGGTTAGCCCCCAGCACGCTGTCCATCCTCTCCGGGGGCGGGCAAACGGCGGTGGTGCTTCAGCCCTATCCCGATCCTGTTCTAGTTGAAGTTGTCGATTCTGTAGGCGGCAGCTTAGACGGTATTGATGTTGATTTCTCTTTTAATCCTGGTGAAGGCATTAGCAATGGGCCTGACCGTCAGTTCCTAGCGAGTCGGGTGACGAATGCTAGCGGGCAGACGTCACTGTCTATACTTGCCAACTCAGTCGCCGGCATTGCAACGCTGGTGGCAGAAACAGCAGGCGGTGCCATCGACAGTGCGCCGTTTGTTAAGCTGCCAGATGCGCCGGAAAGTCTCACTATTCTCTCTGGAAACAATCAAAGCGCGACAGTCAACACGCGCTTTACAGATGAGTTGATTGTGCAGGTGAGCGATCGCTTTGGCAATACCATCGCTGGAGAAACCATCAGCTTTGCTGCGCC
>JBAUIB010000295.1:0-1794 GCA_049680585.1 Phormidesmis sp. | reverse complement strand
GTGATAGAGATTGCAATGGCGATTCTTTACCGGGAGGGTAAGTTTCTCATGCAGCTGCGGGATGACTTTCCTCATATTGTGCATCCCGGCTGCTGGGGCTTTTTTGGCGGGCATATAGAAGCAAACGAAGCGGTCGATATCGGTATCCGCAGAGAGCTGGTTGAAGAGCTGGGCTATTTACCGCCGAAGCTAGCGCTTTTTCAACAGCACGCTGATAGCAGCAAGCGACGCTATTACTATCACGGTGAGCTAACGGTGCCTGTCAGCGAACTGCAGCTAAATGAGGGCCAGGATTTGGGCTTGTGTTCGGTAGAAGAGATTCGAGCCGGGCAGAAGTATTCCGAGGTGTTAGGAGAAGTGCGATCGCTCGGCAAACCCCATCAGCAAGCGCTGTTGAAATTTCTAGAAAGCGGCCTGCCAGGAAAAAACGGAAGCGTTTGACGTAGACTGTAGACGTTATGCCCTCTGTTCATCTCAGTGCTGTGATTCAGTTTTCGTTTGTTTTGGTAGAGCCTGGTGAAGCTGGAAATATAGGCGCTGCGGCCCGCGCAATGAACACGATGGGCTATACAGATTTACGGCTGGTGCGACCTCAAGCCGATCACCTCAGCGGCACAGCCAAAGCATTTGCACATGGATCTGAGCATCTTTTGGAGAATGCCCGTGTCTATGAGCAGCTTGCCGAGGCCCTGTGCGATCACGATCTTGCCTGTGCTACGACTGCTCGCCATCGCATTCAAAAGCATCACTACGTGTCAGTGCGCGAGTTACCTGCCGTTCTCCAGGCAAAAAAAAACAGCTTGCAGCGCGTAGCGATCGTCTTTGGTAGCGAACGCTCGGGGCTGAGTAATAAAGACATCGAGCAGTGCGATCTGCTCACAACTATTCCACAGGTAAGCCTACAGCCTTCGCTGAATCTCTCTCAGGCGGTGATGCTCTACAGCTTCGCGCTAGCAGAGCAACAGACTTACGTACAAATAAAAGACGAAAGGCTGAACTGTGAAAAGATGCCGGTAGAACAATATGCTCAGCTCAAGTCTTCTCTGGTTCGTTTGATGGAGAGGATTGGGCTAAATCAGCGCTATCAGGGCTATGTTATCAACGCGATCGCCCGCCTCGGCTACGAAGATCTTTATCTGCTGCAAACCGTTCGGTCATTTGCTAATAACAAACTAGATAGCTTAGAGACAGATAGGCCGAAAATAGATACATCAGTGAAGTCAGCCACCGACAAATGAATAAATATCTGAAATCGATGACAGAGACAGGTACGGGCTTGTAAAGACGGACTTGGCAAAAAAGTCTCTCAACCAACGAAAAATGGTTTTTTTGGCCCTACTTTTGTGGGGTAGCGGAGCATGATGTCACGAAAGTCTCACACAACGTATCTAATTATTTAGTTTTGTAGCTTGCAATACGGTTTGCAAGCTTGTAAAACAATAGGTAGCGCTCAGAACGGGCCGATCCATCCTTAGAATTCAGCCGCTGTCTGAATTCTGTCTTTGAAGCTTTTGCATCTGCCTTCTCAACCGTCCACCCTTCTAAGTCCTACCTTTGCCGAACTCGCAATCGCAGAATCTGACAAGCTTCGCAACTGAGCTGATTGTAACCGGCTGATTGCGACTCTTAGGATAAGTCCTGTATGCACACACGCCTGCAGTATTTAGGTCTGTCAGAGTTCACTTTTTAGAGCTCCTTGATTTTATAACCGAGTTGAATAAGAGCTTTATGTTCGCCTGATCAAACTTACCACCAGCCGATGGCTGGCGCTTTCACCATGTCCCCCTTATCTAC
>JBAUIB010000294.1:0-1636 GCA_049680585.1 Phormidesmis sp. | reverse complement strand
ATCAAACAGCTGCCTGAAAAAGGATTTCAAGCAGTGGTCAACTTGCGCTTACCAAGAAGAAGGAGCAACCGATGAAGACCATCGCCGTGTAGAGGCCGTGGGGTTGCCCTATGTCAACATGCCGGTTAAGCCTTCTGAGCTAAATGAGGCATTCATCGATCAGATAGTTCAGCAAATTCACGAATTACCCAGGCCGCTTTTAGTCTATTGCGGCAGTTCTCTTCGGGCCACCTTTATCTCGCTGCTGTATATTGCAACCCATCATGACCTCACCCTAGAGGCGGCTAAAGCAAAAGGCAAAGAGCTAGGATTTGACTTTGACAGTAAGCCGCCATTCCGCCGGTGGTTGGAGCATTATATTCAAACGAAATCCACTAAATAACGTTGACACCCAAGAATCTTTTTAAACAGAAAATCTATCGACAAGGGAGGAAATAATGGCAGACTTTAATTGGGTGAGCGCCCTATGTGGCGGCATTCTAATCGGCCTTAGTGCTACTCTCCTACTGTTGTTTAACGGTCGCATTGCTGGAATTAGTGGCATTGTGAGTGGCGCAATTGGATACAGTTCGGATCGCACCTGGCGATGGTTGTTCATTTTGGGACTGTTGATAGGGGGCTGGCTCTATGAAAGTGCGATGGCGGAGCCTTTTCTGCGGAGAATTGCGCAGCAACCCACCCCGGTTTCTGACTTTGCGCCTTGGGCGATGGTCATAGGTGGACTCGCAGTCGGCATTGGCACACGGCTGGGTCACGGTTGCACCAGCGGACATGGCGTTTGCGGACTTGGCAGACTGTCGTTTCGATCATTAGTCGCTGTTGTCAGCTTCCTAACAACGGGATTTATCACCGTCTTTATTACTCGACACGTACTGCTGTTAGGGTAAAACCATGAAAAAAAACATATTGGCTTTGATTGCAGGTATTATCTTTGGGTTAGGGCTAGGGCTATCGCAAATGATAGACCGACAGCGAGTGCTAGGATTTTTAGATCTAGCCGGGACGTGGGATCCTACACTGCTGTTTGTGTTAGGAGGTGCTGTCGCGGTTACGGCGATCGCCTTTCGCTTCGTTCTGCGTCAGCCAAAGCCTCTCTTTGCAGGTCAGTTTTACCTCCCTACCCGCAAAGATGTCGATTGGCAGCTGGTCACAGGTGCCGCCATTTTCGGCGTAGGCTGGAGTATCTCTGGCTATTGCCCTGGCCCCGGTATTACGGCTCTGGTTCTCGGCAGTTGGAATCCTGTGCTATTTCTCCTATCGATGGTCGCAGGCATGATTGTTTTCAATCGATACGCAGCCAAATGACAATTGGAGAAGAAAAGCGTTGGAATCCTCGGTTTGTAGCTAGGGAATCAGCGTCGCCTTAGGCGTTAGACGGAGAGAGTTGTAAAGACTTTCTTGTCCTCGTGGCAAATCTGCTGGATAATATTGCGCCCTGACATTGCCACGACGGGCACGCTGCCGCCCGGTTCTACCCACTGGCCAATTTGATAAAAGCACTGGAGCCCTCGCAGTGTTTTGGGTAAACCCACAATCTTCAGCGGCAGGGTTTGCTTACTTAGCAGCCAGCCGCAGCTAGAGCCCTGCCAGTTCGCGGTATAGCGCTCGTAGGTAAGCGGTGTGGCCACATCGACAT
>JBAUIB010000293.1:0-6060 GCA_049680585.1 Phormidesmis sp. | reverse complement strand
ATGGTTCGCTTAGGACTAGACGCGCTAATCATTCCAAGGCTGACAAAAAATATTGCGGGTATGGCGTTAGATGTGGTGGTGGTCGCGGCGCTAGCCTCCATATCTTTGCAGGTGATTGGCGGTAACTTAGGGATCTTTTTAACGCTGAGCGTAGCGGGCATTGCCTGGAATGTTCTTTTCTTCCTCGCCTTTGCACCGCGCATTTTCCCCGACTATTGGTTTGAAAAGGGAATCGGAGATCTCGGTCAGTCGATGGGTGTGACGGCAACAGGCATTTTGCTGCTGCGCATGGTAGATCCTGAAAACCGCTCGGGCGCGTTTGAGAGCTTTGCCTATAAGCAGCTCTTTTTTGAGCCGATTGTCGGCGGCGGCCTGTTTACAGCGGCCGCCCCAGCGCTCATTGCTCGGCTTGGGCTAGTGGCGACGCTGCTGATTACGGCCGGGCTGCTGCTGTTTTGGCTAGGCGCTGGCTTTTTGCTGATCAAGCAGCGATCGCGTACAGAACTCGCGCAGTAGACGCCGCCCAAAGCTCCCATCACTATCGTCGAAACCACTTTCTCTTCACAAAAACTTCATAGATAGCCATCAGCGCTGTTTCATCACTGCTAACGCAGGACTGAGCAGCGCTGGTTTTTTGTGCCTTTGGCCTTTTCTAAGGTGCCTTTGCTAGGATTATGAGCTGGATAACGATGGCTTTTGTCAAGCAGCTTAGCTAAAAAACAACAGTCGTATGTATTTAATGTAAGGTTCCGAGAAGGGCTGCTGTCGATACAGGTAAACCGAGGATTAATAAGGTAATTTGAACGCAGTGGACTGTAGATGACATTAGAAATTCTATATAGGCTGATACACCCCTTTTTACCGGGCTCTTTAGGCTGCCGGCTGCGTCAATTAATCTAACGTGAGGCTTGCCTAGCTTCTGTCCTCTTTCTGGCTGTTGTGCTCTAGCGATGAGGCTGTTTTTGTACAGCCGACTCAGCCATAGCACTCGTGAGCAGGTGGCTCCTTTGGGAACGCTAGGCAAGGCTAGGTAACTGTGACGTTTTAACGATTTTTTTACCATGACTAGCCGCCACGATAGTTTGCTCACCCCACTCAGCGATGCTAACCTCAGGGCCGCAGTCTTAGAATCAATGGGCACGACGATTCAGCTCTCCAAATCGTTTACTGTCGTCGAGGCAGTTTCGTTTAAGCGCAGCTATCAGGAAGCCTTTGCGCAAAATCCAGATCTCAAAGAAATCATCTTAGATTTTGCCAATACGACGTTTATCGACAGCAGCGGTATTGGCGTGCTGGTAATTTGCCATAAGTTTTGCGAGGCGAGGGGGGCCAAGATGCGGCTGATGAACCTCCCCTCTCAGGTGATGATGGCGCTCTCGCTCACAGAACTAGACAAAATTTTTCATATTGATTCAGGATCAGCCCCTTCGTCTGATCCGCACTGCGCTCAGTTGGCGGATGAGCCCTCTGCTCAACCGGCTAGTCAGCCAACCAGTAAGCGAGCGAGTAAGCAGGCCAGCAAATGGGCCAGTAAGCAGGCCAGCAAGCTGCAGTCCGCATTAGAAAACTTACCTGAAACTCATCCATCGGTACGCTCAAAGGCTAAGCGGCTCATGGATATTGTCGGGGCGCTGGTGGGTTTAGTGCTAACGGCGGTTTTATTTGTGGTGGTGGCGATCGCGATCAAACGCGAAGATGGTGGCCCAATTTTCTTTGCCCAAACTCGCTGTTCTTGGATGGGCAAACGCTTCAAAATTTGGAAATTTCGCTCGATGGTGACGGACGCAGAAGCCCGTAAGCGAGAGGTAGCAAATAAAGTAGAAGGGCCACTGTTTAAAAACGATCAAGACCCGCGCATTACCCGGATTGGTCGATTTCTGCGGCGCACCAGCCTGGATGAGTTTCCGCAGTTTTGGAATGTGCTCAAGGGCGATATGAGCCTGGTGGGTACGCGCCCCCCCACCCCCGATGAGATTGAGCAGTACGAAGTCTCTCAGTGGCAGCGGCTAAACGTGAAGCCTGGTATGACGGGTGAATGGCAGGTCAACGGTCGCTCCAGCGTGACCACCTTTGAAGAAGTGATTCAGCTAGATCTTGAATATCAGCGCAAGTGGAGCTTGATGTACGACATTCAGCTGATTATTAAGACGGTGCTGGTACTGTTCAGCAAAAAATCAGGGGCAATGTAGCGGTATACCCCTTTACTCATGGCTGACAATGGGCTGACAATTGCATCTGCTCAAGACGGGCCTTTATCCTACACAATGGAAAAGGCAGATCCTGCTACGTTGCAATCGGTTGGCGAATGCTCGCAAATGTTTTGGCTGTGCTGCTCGGCTTAGGCAGCTTCATATTTTATATGACGGCGTTTGTGTATCCGGAGGTGCATCGCCGCTCAGATTTTTTGTGGAGTGGGCTGGGTCTATTTTATGCAGTGGTGCTGTGGTTTTGCGCTGGGCAGATGACGGGCGCGCTGCTGCTCGGACAGCTGACAGCCGTGGGGCTACTATTTGGGCTTGGGTGGCAAACGCTGAGCGTACGGCGAGAGAAAACGCCCGTCTACCAGCAGACGCCCATTGTGATCACGCCAGAAGTCGTCGGTGATTGGGCTAAAAGCAAGCTCAACCAGCTACGGATGGTACCCGCGGAATCTGTCCCGGTGCGCTTAGAAAAGCGAATGTTGGCAGCTCAAGATCAGCGCCTTGACCCGCGCCGCCGCTTGGCGTACGAGTATGAGTTTGTCGAAGATGGCGAATTTACCGAAGACAGCGCGCTTGTCGAAGAGTCTGATTTGGAGCCGGGATTGGAAGCTTTGCCAGTTAGCGAACGACGGATAGAGCCCTCAGACGATCTGGACCATCCTATTCCGCCGTCGGTGGCTGCTGCCGTCATTTCAGTAGAAGGCCCTGAGCCATCCGCTGTTGAGATTTCAGCTGACGAAGCTGACGATACTGCTGAGGCTGAATTGCCAACGGCTTTACCTGAGACTGATTTGCCCGATGTAGAAGCCAGTGAACCTGAGCGGGTCGAATCCGGTGCTGAATCGGACGGTTTTGAATTGGATGGTTCTGAATTAGAGACTGCTGAAGTGGAAAGCCCAGCGGACAAATCCTTAGAAGCCCAGCGTGCGCTGCCGGAAGATGACTGGGCTGATAGCGAAGACTGGGTGGATGACTTGTCTGCGATCGCGCCCGAAAACACAACAGAGAAAACCGTTCAGACTTCTGCCCAAAAGCCCAGCCTATTAGCCACACCGCTTATATTAGTAGGATGGATAAAAGACGTTGTCGCTGCTTTGGCGCGACCGAAACCTGCTAAACCGGTGATTGATATTCCTCGGCGGGAGTCTCCTGCCTCAGTGGCTACTCGCGATGAGCGATCGCCTCAGCCCCAGCCCTCAGATCGTTCTCCCGAGCCTGATTTCAGCTTTGACGCCTCAGAAAATATGCCTGCAACCGCACCGACAACCGTACAGACAGAAGATGCCTCTATAGAAAGCACCTCCATAGAAGATGATCTGCCTGACAGCAACTGGGAAGAAAGCAACTGGGACGATTGACTTGAAGCGAGCCAGACTTCAAGGCAGAATGTCCTAATCCCAGATTCTCTCAATCGCCCCATTCCTCTTAATTCCCCTAGCGCCCCGTGACAACCGTGAGTGAAGCCAAAAGCTACAAAGAAACCGTCCTGCTGCCCCAAACTGACTTCAGCATGCGTGCCAACGCCGTCAAACGCGAGCCCGAGCTGCAAGCCTACTGGCAAGCAAAAAAGCTCTACGAAAAGCTGGCCAGCGAAAACCCTGGAGAGCCCTTTATCCTTCATGATGGTCCGCCGTATGCCAACGGCGATCTGCACATGGGCCACGCCCTGAATAAAATTCTCAAAGACATCATCAATAAATATCAGACCCTACAGGGCCGTAAAGTCCGCTACGTACCGGGGTGGGACTGTCATGGTCTGCCGATTGAGCTGAAGGTGCTGCAAAAGCTGAAATCCTCAGTGCGGCGAGAGCTGACGCCGATTGCGCTGCGGCAACGGGCAAAGGACTTTGCGCTAGAGACAGTCGATGAACAACGGGTAGGCTTCCAGCGCTATGGCGTGTGGGGCGATTGGGATCATCCTTATCTCACGCTTCAGCCTGAGTACGAAGCCGCTCAGCTCGGCGTATTTAGCAAAATGGTGGAAAACGGCCATATCTATCGCGGGCTGCGCACGGTGCACTGGAGTCCGTCGTCACAGACAGCTTTAGCTGAGGCGGAGCTAGAATACCCTGAAGAGCACGTCTCACCCAGCATCTACGTATCTTTCCCAATGGAAAGCGCCTCCGATAGCGCTGCCAAAACGCTCGCCCCCTACCTCGACAGCCTGGGCGTTGCCATTTGGACCACCACCCCTTGGACTCTACCAGCCAACGTGGCTGTCTCAGTTAACCCCGAGCTAACTTACGCGGTGGTGGAAAGCGCGACAGGCGAGCCGTTTAAACATTTGATTGTAGCTAAGGACTTAGCCGAAAAGCTCTCTGAGGTCTTTGGCAGCGGGCTGACGGTGGTGGCTGAACTGAGCGGAAAGGCGCTGGCAGGCTCTACGTACCGCCATCCGCTCGCGAGCAAAGACAGTACCTATGACCGGGTGAGCCCGATTGTGATTGGCGGCGACTATGTCACGACTGAGTCTGGTACGGGCTTAGTCCATACGGCTCCCGGTCACGGTCAGGAAGACTTTGTCGTCGGGCAAAGGGAGAATTTGCCGATTTTGTGTCCGGTGGATGCGCGGGGCAACTTTACTGCTGAAGCGGGCTCGCTGGAAGGGCTCAACGTGCTGAAGACGGCCAATGACGTGATTATTGAAGCGCTGAGCGAAGAGAAGTATTTGCTCAAGCACGAGCCTTACGCCCACAAATATCCCTACGACTGGCGCACTAAGAAGCCAGTGATTTATCGGGCGACTGAGCAGTGGTTTGCTTCAGTCAAAGGCTTTGTTGGCGAGGCGCTAGAAGCGATTGACACCGTGAAATGGATTCCCGCTCAAGGGCAAAACCGGATCACCGCAATGGTGTCTGAGCGCTCTGACTGGTGCATTTCGCGGCAGCGGAGCTGGGGTGTGCCGATCCCCGTCTTTTACGAAAAAGAAACGGGTGAGCCGCTGATGAGTCAGGAGACGATTGCCCATGTACAGGCGATTGTCGCTGAAAAGGGGTCGGATGCTTGGTGGGAGCTGAACGTGGATGAGCTACTGCCTGAGCCCTATTGCAGTAATGGCAAGACCTACGTCAAAGGCACCGACACGATGGACGTGTGGTTTGACTCGGGATCGTCTTGGGCTGCGGTGGTGGAGCAGCGGGAGGGGCTAGACTACCCTGCCGAAATTTATTTGGAAGGCTCTGATCAGCATCGCGGCTGGTTTCAGTCGAGTTTGCTCACTAGCGTGGCGGCTAATGGCCAAGCCCCTTATCGGCAGGTGCTGACGCATGGCTATGTGCTCGATGAAAACGGGCGCAAAATGAGCAAGTCGTTGGGAAACGGCGTCGATCCGAAGGTGATTATCGAAGGGGGGAATAACAAAAAGCAGGAGCCTCCCTACGGGGCGGATGTGCTGCGGCTGTGGGTTTCGTCGGTTGATTACTCGGGTGATATGCGCCTGGGGATGCGTAATGTGAAGCAGATGTCGGATGTATACCGCAAAATTCGCAATACGGCGCGATTTTTGCTGGGGAATCTGCACGATTTTGATCCGGAAAAGGATGCGGTGCCTGATGCGGATTTGCCTGAGCTCGATCAGTATATGCTGCACCGGATGACGGAAGTTTTTGCTGAGGTGAAAGCGGCATTTGAGTCCTATCAGTTCTTCCAGTTTTTCCAGACGGTGCAGAATTTCTGCGTGGTGGATCTCTCGAACTTTTACTTGGATATTGCAAAAGATCGGCTGTACATCAGCGCGGCGGATTCGGTCCGGCGGCGCAGCTGTCAGACGGTGCTAACGGTGGCGATTGAGAGTTTGGCAAAGGCGATCGCCCCAGTCCTTTCTCACATGGCTGAAGATATCTGGCAGTCGTTGCCTTAT
>JBAUIB010000292.1:0-2512 GCA_049680585.1 Phormidesmis sp. | reverse complement strand
ATGATCTCGTCAGCGTGGCGGAAATTAAGGCCGTACGCAGAAGGCTAAACCGGGCTCATCGTCGGCTTGCTAAGCGTGAGCTAAACATTCGGCTGCTGCCTCAATCACGCGCTTCCAAGCATACTGTTAGTGGACACAATACAGGCGGTCCGCTGACGCCACTGCGCTTTGTCCTTTTTCCCCGTTGGTTTAAGATAGCGACGAGAGAGGAGCAGGCTGTTGTGATCATTCACGAGCTGATGCATGACTGGTTCATCGATCACAAGGTGAAAGACGGCGGCGAGAGAAAAACGGTCTATGGTGAGAGGCTGGCGAAAAAGCTGGCGGCGAAAAAGCCTTTATCAGCCCGACGTAATCCTGAAAACTATGAACAGTTTTGTCTAGCCGTCTGGAAGAGCTAGCCCGCTCAAGGAGAGTCTCGCACTGAAACAGAACCTTCCAAGCCGCGTTCACTTCAGATAGCGATCAAAAAAGCTCATCGTTGGGCGGATGAGTTCAGGCGCGATCGCTTCTCCGCGATCGCCCTGCGGTGTATGACCTCGCCCCTGATCACGCAGATACTCAACCTCTACCCCTTTGGCCTTGAGCGCCGCCACTAACAAATCACTCTGCAGGACGGGCACAACGGTATCCGCAGTCCCATGCACAATCAAAAAAGGTGGATCGTCCGGCGTAACAAAGCGAATGGGGTTAGCCGCCGTCACTAGCGCCGGACTGCTCGCCACTGGCCCACCAATGAGCTTATTCATCGCCAAGGTCAGATAGGCCCAAGGGCGATCTTGCAGGGCCTCAAATTCCTGATCGCTCGGCGTATTGCCAAAGGTGAGTGGCACAGCGGCAAAGTCCGTTGGCCCATACCAGTCTGCGACTGCCTGCACTGCGCTGGAAAGTTCTGAGTATCCGTGTGGGCCTTCCAACGGGGCGATGCCTGCCGATGTCCCCAGCAGAGCGCTGAGGTGACCGCCCGCCGATTCACCAAACGCGCCGACTTTATCTGGATTGAGCTGATAAGTCTGGGCGTGCGCCCGCAGCCATCTCACCGCCCCTTTTACATCGTGGATTTGGGCTGGGAAGGTAGCCTCACTGCTGTAGCGATAGCTGACGCAGGCGATCGCATAGCCATATCCGCTAATCTGCTCGCCGGGGCAGTCCCTGCGAGACTGTTCTACCCAGCCGCCACCGTGAATGTAGACAATCACCGGCCAGCCAGCGGCGGGTACATCCACTTGCTCAGGGCGGTAAAGGTCGAGCTGTAGCGATTTTGATTCGCCTGCGACGTCAACCGTAGCAAATTCGATATCTTCATCGATCTGAATGGCGCTTGTTTTTGACAGGCGATCGCAGCCCAGTAGCAAACTGCTCGCTGCCGCCAGCGCTGCGCACCGAGATAATCTCTTCAAAAATCGCGGGTCAGTAAGGCGTCGAACTTTCTTAGGCATTCATAGATTTTGTGAGCTTCTTCAGGAATAGATGGATACCGTCTGGGTATCGCAGGTAGAAATAAAGTGACACGCCAACGTCGGACGCATATGTGTTTAGCATTGCTGTACAGAACTGCAGGACATCCGGTGGCTGAGCGGAGCCGGAACACGAATGCAGGACACCCGGTGGCTGAGCGAAGTCGAAGTCAACACCCAGCCAGTACGCTAAGTCGCGATCCGATCCAGGGTTCGACTACGCTCACCCTTCGGTTTTCGATCAGGCTAAACCCATATTTCGGATGCATCCGACGTTGGCTATACTTTAGCGTTCCTATCTCAGGCTTACCCGCTTGGTCAGTATTGCCATCACTTCATTCGACCTGCCAGTAGAAATTGGCTGACTCCAGTCGTTGGGTTCGGCGTAGTTTAGCTTGTGCAGTACGTGAATGGTAGAGCGCACGGCGCTAAGGCTACCGAACAGCATGTGGCGAACAGGTTCGTATTCGCTGTTGGGTGGGATGTTGGCCGGGGGAAGAGGGCAGCTTGCGGCAGCTGACTCTGTGAGCGCTTGAGCGCCCTGGAAGCAAGGGATACACATGTGATTCTGGTCTCCGAACGTATGGTTACAGGAAGAAACCAGAACTCCTAATGTTTGTCCATATTGCTTATTACAAACAAACTGATTAAGCCCTTTTATAACAACAGCAATGTGGATCGCTGACGCCGAATGCATTCGTGCATCAGCGGCGACTTAGCTACTCCGCGCAAGACGTGTTGAAAATCGGAGTAGCTAAGGTACATTTGTCCCTAGCTGCCGGGATTCTCGTGAAATCTCGGGAGTTAGCCGTCGAGCAGGTGCTGGAATCACCTGCCGATGGCGCTACATCGCATTGAGTTCTGAAGGATAGACCGTGATTGGCATCACGACCTTAGCTATTGAAGATAGGTCGATTTTTGATCCTCGTCAAGTCTTGAATCGGGAGAAGCAATAGAAGTAACAGTTTCTGAACCTAGCAAGCCGACGGCTGTGATTTTTGACTCTGGGACTTCAACTGTGACATGAGGGACATCGAGTCCTTCTAGGCTATAGC
>JBAUIB010000291.1:0-42761 GCA_049680585.1 Phormidesmis sp. | reverse complement strand
CCGATAGCCTGCTTAGTTTTTGAGGGTCTTCAGCTACAGCCATCTGCCATCCTTCGCACCTTCCAATGAGCACCTTCCAATGAGCACTTTCTAATTAGTAATCCGTTTCCTCTTCGTATTCCATCACCTTCTTTTTCGGAAGATTCAGTGGCTTTGCCTCAATCAATTCCTCCTCCTTAGCTGGCTCATCCCATACATCGCCGACCACATCAACATCCTCAGTCGGCAAATCTACGATGTCTGGACGGCTTGGGCCGCTGTTGTCTCGGCGAGGTTCCCGAGGGACTTCTCGTTGAACTTCTCGCTGAACCTCTCGCTGGGCTGGCGGCGCTTCCTCTCGCCAGCGCTCTTCCACCATTGGCCGATTGCGAGCACTTTCTGCTTGTCGTGAATTTTTGATTCCTGAGGGCAACTGGTTAGCCGTCGAGACCGGCATGACGTACCCATCGCTAAGGCCCCTATCCCAGGGCGCACTGCCAAGTCCTAGACGCTCTAGTAGCCCGACACTGAGCTGCACCAGCTTTTCTTCGCTTCCTTCAAATACAATGATGCGATCTGGCCCAGTACTGACAATCTCTTCTACGGGTAGCTCATAAGTGCTCACGACCTGATCGGGAATTTGGGGCAGTCCTAGCGAAGCCACTACTAATGTCTCTAGCTTGCCGCTGATCACATCAAATTTGAAGCCGCGCACTCGGCCCAGCACTTCTCCTGACTCAGTGATCACTTCGCTATTGACGAGGCTGCTAAACGGGGCGGTATTGATCTCACCGTCGAGTACCGTATCATCATCGACTAGGAGCACATCGCCCATTTGCCGAATGTCGGTCAGGAGCATTACTTTTTCGTTGCTGGCAATCACCTTAGAAAGAATGTTCTCCTGCAGGCCCAAGGCCACAACTTCTAATCGATCTAAATCGACCCACAGCTGACTGACCACACCCAGACGGCGACCGGTAGAGCGGGTAATTACTTGGGTGCCCACGATGTCAGAGCGGAGTCGGCTTTGTTCAAAAGTCATGACTGTTCAAAAATTGCCTCAAAACGGCATCACAGAGCTGGAGGGACTATACCTCATTAGACGACCATTGTATCGAATGGCTTCCCCTTTGCTCGCTAGAGAATACCGAACGGGCTTCGACTCCGCTCAGCCCCCTCAGCCGCCCACCGTTGGCTGAGCGTAGCCGAAGTCAGCCTTTACGACGTCGCCCTAGCCAAATTAATTCCCAGCACTTGGGTGTAAGCCCCTCGCGCCTGAGTCACACCGATAGTCCGCTCAGCCGCCTCAATCATCGGACGACGCAGACTCACCACAATAAACTGAGCCTGACGTGCCTGCTGCTGAATCATTTTAGAGAGGCGCTCGACATTCGCACCGTCGAGGAACATATCAACCTCGTCAAAGGCGTAAAAGGGCGAGGGGCGATAGCGCTGGAGCGCAAAGATAAAGCTCAGAGCGGTCAACGACTTTTCACCTCCAGACATGGATGCTAAGCGACGCACGGGCTTGCCCTTGGGATGAGCAACGAGTGTCAGCCCGCCTGCAAACGGATCGTCAGCGTCATCGAGCTGGAGATGCCCGTCACCGTCAGAGAGTTCGGCAAAAATGGCCTGAAAGTTTTCATTCACCGCGTCAAAGGCTTCGCGGAAGGCTTGCTTTCGCAGGGTGGTGAAGTTTTCAATCCGTAGCAGCAGTTCGGTGCGCTCTTCTTCGAGGGTGGTGAGCTTTTCGGTGAGTTCTTCTAGCCGCTCTAATGTGCGCTCATATTCTTCAAGGGCCAGCATGTTTACTGGCTCTAGTGCTTCTAAGCGCCGCTGTAAAGCCTTGAGTGACTTGCTGAGCTCTTCTAAGGTGAGGTCTTCAGGAATGTCGGGTAGCGGATCGGGGAGTTCTACAGCCTGTTTTTGAATGGTGGCTTGCAGTTCATGGCGCTGCTGCTGACGAAGGGCCTGCGTTTCCTGGAGTTTTTGCAACTGCCAATGATTTTGCTGCTGTTGATTCTGCTCTGTTTTGTACTGGCGCTCTACGGTATCGCGAGCATTTTTTTCTTGCTTGAGCTTATCGTCAAGCAGGGCGATCGCTCCTTGAGTTTGGGCGATCGCTTCTTGCAGCGTTTGCTGCTGCCGGGCAATTTCTGATCGCTGATTAATCTGCTGCTGTTGCTGCTGCCGCAGGGCGCTCATTTGCTCAGTATCGCGCTGACTTTTTTCCTGTAGGCGCTGCTGCTGTGAGGCCAAGTCCTGCTGCTGCTTTTCGGCTGTTCTCAGGCGCTGCTGCTGTTCATTAAGCTGGCTTTCAAGCGCCCGCACTGCACTTTGAGCCTGCTGCCATTCGCTGTGGGTTTGAGAAGTCTCGAGTGATTCGAGGGTTTGACGCTGCTGCGTAAGCGCTTGCTCTTGAGCGGGCAAGGTCTGCTCAATTTCGGCTAGGCGCGATTGAGCCTGGGCATACTCGCTTTGCGATCGCGTGAGCTGCTCTTTTGCTTGGCTGACGCGCTGCTCTACCGCTTGTCGCTGTGTGGTCGCTTGGGTGGCCTTAAGCGCTTCTTCTCGGTAGCGCTGACGTGTCTCTATCAGCGCTTGAGATTCTGCTTTGGCTTTGAGCGTGAGCTGATTGATTGACTGTTCACAGCGGCTGAGTATGGCGGTGATTTCTGTCAGGCGATCGCGCAATGCCATCGCTGCTTGAGATTCTCCCGCGGCTACCGTGCCAAAATGCAGCCGCCCGCCTGAGCGCAAGCTGCCTCCGGTCATCGCGCCGCTAGATTCGAGGATCTCCCCTTCCAGCGTCACCATTCGATACTGGCCCAAGTGACGCCGCGCGGCTGAAAGTGACTCAAACACCACCGTAGAGCCAAAGACAAAGGCAAACACGTCGGCATATTTGTCAGCACACTCAATCAGGTTAACAGCGTAGTCAATAAAGCCTTCTGGCCGATTCCACTTATCGGCAGGTCGAAAGCTCGGAACCCGAATTTTGTTGAGCGGTAAAAAGGTGGCTCGTCCGGCCCGCCGTTGCTTGAGTAGGTCAATGCCTTGTGAGGCAACCTGATCACTTTCTACCACCATGAAGCCCATGCGCCCGCCTGCCGCAATTTCTAGTGCCAGTTGGAACTTTTTATCCACTTGCCCAAGTTCTGCCACGATCCCGCACAGTCCCTCAATGCCGCTACGCTTGAGCGCCTCAGTGGCTTGTGTGCCCTGCGACTCTTTGATCGCCTGCTCCTGCGCCTCTAGCCGGTCTAGCTGCCGCTGCTTCTCGCGCTGCTCTTGCAGCAGCCGGTTTAGGGTCTGCGTCTGAGTGTTCAGATCAGCCTCTACGTCAGCGACCGCTTGAGCCAATTCCTGAATCTTTCTAGGACCCGCTTCTATCTCCTCTGCGCTCGCGCTCCCTATCTCCCCGGCCAAGTCACGCTCTCGCTCAGTTTCTAACTTGGCGAGGCTCGTCCGCTGCTCAGCTAGCTGCATCGCCAACCGACTGACCCGTTCCTGCAGCCGCACCCGCTCTGTCCGCTGAGGGTCTAGCTCGCTCAGCAACGCTTCTATTTGTTTACGTAAGTCACTCTGCTGCTGAATCCAGGCTTGGGAGCGATCAGCGATCGCTGTGGTCTCTTCTCGCTTAGCTTCGAGCTGTGCGATCGCCGCATCGCGGTCCGTCATGATGCTGGCTAGGGTTTGGCTTGTTAGCTTGTCTAGCTGCTGTTTAACGTGGTTCAACTCCTCTGCCTGAGCCTGAGCAGTTGCCTGAATCTCGGCGAGCTGCACGGCGAGAGCCCGCTGACTTTCAGCTTGTACATCGGCTTGACGCACCAGCTGGCGCAGCTCGGCCTCCTGCGTTGCGAGTTTGGATTGAAGGGCGAGGTATTCGTCTTCCCCTAGCGCCTTTACTTGAGCATTCAGTATGGCTAGCTCAGCAGCCGTTTGCTCCATTTGCGCGGTGAGCAGCGCGATTTGGTGCTCAATGGCTTCGCCTTCTGCTTCACCTTTTGCTATTTGATGGGTGAGCTGCTCGGTTTGGGTTTTGAGCGATCGCCACTGCATCACCCCTTCCCATGCCTGCTTTTCTTGTAAGGTCGCCTTGATTTGCTTATATTTTTCAGCCTTTTTGCGATCCTGATCGAGACGCTCTAACTGGTCGGTCAGCTCCGTTTCAACGATACGGAAGCGCTCCTCTCGATCTTTGACTACATCTAGCTTGGCTTTCGCCTGAATAATCTTGCGATCAAACGACGCTACGCCCGCCATCTCATCAATAATCTCTCGTCGCTCGCGAGGATTCATCGAAATGATGCTGGTGACATCCCCCTGGAGCACCACGTTGTAGCCTTCAGGGTAAATGCGAAAGCGCTGCAATTGCTCGTGGAGCTGATTGAGGGTGCAAGGCTCTCCGTTGATGTAGTAATTAGAGGTGTAGGTGCCTTGGGCTGTGACCCGGAGTCTGCGAGTGACTCGCCATTCTTGTGGTAGAGCGGCGGCGCTGTGACCATTGCTTTGACCATTCTGGCTCGGGCTGGGGCTGAGGCCATTGTGTCCGTTGCTGTGTCCATTACTTGCCGCTGGCACAGCTTCTGCGGGGGCCGCTGCCTCGATTTTTAAATGGGTGCTAGAGTCACCTACTTCAGGTTCGGTGGATTCAGTATCAGTGATGAGCCGATCTACGACGTCACTGATATCGAAGGTCGCAGTGACAATGGTTTCTACCGTCGAGCGGCGCTTGGCCTGATTTTGATTGACCAGATCAGGTAGCCTTTCTGCTCGCATACCGCGAGAGCTGGCTAAGCCTAAGCAAAAGAGCAGCGAGTCAAGAATATTTGACTTGCCAGAACCATTCGGGCCAGAAATGACCGTGAATCCTTGCAATAGGGGGACATCTGTCGCTCCCCCGAACGATTTGAAATTTGAGAGTTCGACTCTTTTTACGTGCACTCAGGCGTCACACTAAGCAGTGCGTACGGTTGTACTAAACAAGATAGCATCGGTAAGTCGTATTCTTAACAGAGAATGGGGCAAAAATCACCCCTTCATTTGAAAATGCGGGTTGAAAACGGTCAGTATTGTTTTTATTGGCAGAGAGAATAATGCTCTGTGCTTCGGTATCTTTGAAAAAACGACAATCCCTGGTGAGTTTGCCCAGTGTCTTCTAACCCCTTTCAACCCCTCTCGCAAATAGCGTTATCAGGGCCTGCTCTCCTCGGATTCGATCCGGGTTTGGCGAAGTGTGGTCTAGCAGTGGTGGGCTTGGACAAAAGCTTGCACTACCACCAAGTCATCGCTGTCGATGCGGTGAGCCACACCATTCAAGACTTGCGGGAAATGTACCCGATTTCAGGCATCGTTATGGGGGATCAAACGGGCTCTCAGCGCTGGCAAAAAACGATGACAGCGCTGCCTGACGCACCGAGAATTACGCTGGTTGATGAGCGCTATAGCTCACTGGAGGCGCGCGATCGCTATTGGCAAATGTACCCACCGACCGGCCTTGGCAAGCTCATGCCCCAAAGCCTGCGCAGCATTCCCCGGCCAATCGATGACATCGTGGCGATTTTGCTAGTAGAACGCTACCTCAAGCGGCTGTCTGGTGAGGATTAGGTTTCGGCTACGCTCAACCGACGCAGAGCCTGGTGACTGAGCGTAGTCGAAGGCCCGGTCATAGCTGAGCGCGAATGGTAAATGAGTAGTCGCCGCCTGGCTCTAGCTGATAGTCAAACTGCTCTAGAAACCGGCCCAAGGGCTCTTGAATCAGTGCCCTCCCGAGAGAAGGCTCTACCATCAGCTGTCCTTGTCGAAAGCGCCAGCGGAATCGCCACTCAAACTCGTTAGCACTCACCTCGCCTTCTATCTTGCCATGATGCCAAGACTGGTGAGTAATGCGGACATGGGCAGTAGTCGCAGGCAGATGTTTGCTAGAACTCACGCGGGCTTGGCACTCCTGAAGAAATGGAAAACTGTAGAGACAGACGATTGGAAACGGACAATCTTTTCACTTTTCAAGATAGCGGGCCAGCTCCATCGTAACTACCCCTTGATCGCTAAACATTTGATTAAGAAATATCTTTCTTAATGTCTCGTCACAAAATGTCTCGTCACAAACTCTCTTGACATAAATTAGGCGTCGCTGTCAGCTATCCGCCCTGCGCTAGCTATTTCCTCTATTCAAGGTATCGTCAAAGACGGTAGCCTATAAGGTACTCACCCCACCTCTAGAATTTATCGTGCCTAAGGTTGGCATCATCTACAACGACATCAAGCCCGTGGCGGACGCCGCTGCCCAAAAGCTTCGGACTCGACTCGAATCGCTCAATTACGACGTTTGTCTAGCGACAGGTGCTGCTGGAATTTTGGGATATTCCCAACCCGGCAACCCGGTCTGCCATACCCCGGTTGAGAGTTTAGTTCCCCCTGGCTTCGATCAGACAATGGACTTCGCAGTGGTCTTTGGCGGTGATGGTACCGTGCTGTCGGCGTTCCGTCAGGTTGCGCCCAAAGGGATCCCGTTACTGGCCGTTAATACCGGTCATATGGGCTTTTTGACCGAAATTTACCTCAATCAGCTCGATCAGACTATCGACCAAGTGATAGCGGGTGACTATCAAATAGAAGAAAGGGTCATGGTCATGGTGCAGCTCTACAGCAACGATGCGCTGAGCTGGGAGGCCCTTTGCATGAATGAGCTGGTGCTGCACCGTCAGCCCCTGACCAGCATGTGTCATTTTGAAGTGCAGGTTGGCCACCACGCCCCGGTTGATATTGCAGCAGATGGCGTTATCATTTCTACGCCGACGGGCTCGACTGCCTACTCTCTGTCAGCTGGAGGGCCAGTCATTGCACCAGGGGTATCGGTCCTCCAGCTGATGCCGATCTGTCCTCATTCGCTAGCCTCTCGCGGTTTGGTTTTTCCAGATGCTGAGCCAGTGACAATTACCTCTGCCAATCCTGAGTCGCTGGTGATGGTCGTCGATGGCAATGCGGGATGCTATGTGGTGCCGAGCGATCGCGTGCGATTGGAGCGATCGCCCTATCCGGCTCGATTTGTCCGGTTGAAAGCCCCCGAATTTTTCCGAGTGCTGCGCGAAAAGCTGGGCTGGGGGCTACCCCATATTGCCAAGCCGACTTCGGTAGAGCTACCCTGAGCCCATATCCACCATTCCCGTTGGACATTATGAGCGTGCCCCCCGATTCGCTAGGACTGCCGCCTCGGAGCACTTCTTCTAAGGGCCTACCAAAAGTCCTGATTGTTGAAAGCGATCAAAGCCTCGCCAACGAAATTGGAGTGGATTTGCATGAAGCGGGCTACGCCTCTACCCGTGTCCACAGTTTGGATGACGGTTTGGAGCATGCCCGCCGAGACCTCCCGGCAATGATCGTGGTCGCTAGGCGACTGGCAGAAGACTCTGGCCTAGAGCTGTGCCGTCAGCTGCGCGCTGAGCAAAATCGCGTGCCCATTTTACTGATGATGGCCCACGATGAGCTCGCTGATCGCATTGCCTGCTTGGAGTCTGGCGCAGATGATTATTTTTTAGCGCCCTACCGCAGCGATGACTTTATTAAGCTGATCAACGCCTATCTAAAGCCGAATGTCACCAGCGGCGAGCAGCTCCGATTCGCGGATTTGGTGCTGGATCTATCCCAGCGACAGGTGGTCCGCAACGACCGGGTGATTGAACTGACGATGAAAGAATTTGAGCTATTGAAATACCTGATGGAGCATCCTCGCGAAGTGCTAACGCGCAAGCAGATTTTAGAAAGCGTATGGGGCTACGACTTTATTGGAGAGTCGAATGTGATTGAGGTGTATATTCGCTACTTACGGCTCAAAATAGATGGCGAAAATGAAAAGCGCTTGATTCAAACGGTACGCAGCGTTGGCTATGTGCTGCGCGAAAGCTAAAGCAGTGATACAGACTATATAGACCCGTTTCGCCAATCCTGATGGAAAACAGCCCATTAGACGCTATGCATTTATCCTGTTGGACTCGCTACACGACCTTCTCTCTGATTATTTGTATGATGTTGGCGAGCTGCTCTGTGCCGGATGGTCCAGATCCACAGACGAGTTCGGTAGAGGCGTCGCCTGAGATAGTGAATAATCCAGCTGCATCGCCCATCACATTGAGCGGTCCCGGACAGCTATTGCCCGTAACGGCCACGGCTGAAATGAAAGCGCAAATTTTCGAGCTAGAGGTGGCTCGCACTAGCCAGGAGCAGGCGTTGGGTCTGATGTTTCGCTCTGCTTTACCGGATAACCGCGGTATGCTGTTTCCCTTTGTTCCGCCTCGACGCACGCGCTTCTGGATGAAAAATGTGCCAGTGCCGCTAGATATGGTGTTTATTCGCAATGGCGCAGTTGTCGCGATCGCCCCGCAAGTTCCCCCCTGCCAAAGCGATCCTTGTCCGTCCTACGGTCCGAGTGATCAAATTATTGATTATGTGTTAGAACTACGCAGCGGTCGCGCCGCCGAAATC
Source organism: Phormidesmis sp. (assembly GCA_049680585.1). GTDB lineage: Bacteria > Cyanobacteriota > Cyanobacteriia > Phormidesmidales > Phormidesmidaceae > Phormidesmis. The sequence goes on along the minus strand of JBAUIB010000291.1, from coordinate 34,298 downwards.
GGCCTTCAGCCAGGCGATGAGGTCGCTATCCGCGCATCCGATCCAGCAGCACTACCAGAAGACTCCCTAGAAGCTCCAAGCCGCTAAACCTTAAACGAATCTATACAAAAGTAGATAAAAATGGATTCTTACCGATCTACCGTAGAATTACGGAATTAAAAGGGGCGAGCGTTTTTCTCATCCCCCGTTTTGGCCCAAAGCTGCCCACTGCGTCTACCTTCGAGAAATGATACCTGTCGATCACACCCCGTTAATTTGCTTTTTGCAAGATGAATTAGCCGTTCCCCCCACTTCTATCAAGCGGGCGCTTCAACAGTGCAAAGAAGATCTCGGGCCTTTGCCAATGGTGCTTTGGCAGCAGGGCGTACTCTCTCTACAGCAGCTCGAAAGAATTTTTGAATGGATGGAAATGGTGTAAGCGCTGAATTTGAGTTGAGCAGATGTTAAAGGACTGTCTGAAGATTATTAGAATCACCAAAAATTGCTGATTGGGAGACTCGTTTTGTACTTCTTAATAATATTCGAAAACTGATTAAGCCTTTCGTCTGGCTGCTTTATCCCATCCCCTAAGCTCGACAGGAGACTAGTTTTTCAATCCGGTGATGGCCGAGTCACAGATCCCTCAAATTCGTGTTTGCCCTAAGGTAAATGCTGAACTCAAACTTCCGATAGAATTCTTATATGTAAAAATCTGAGCAGTTCTCGTCTTTGGTATTCCTGATGGCCGAGTCACCCGATTCAACCTCTAAGAATTCCTTCAGCAAGCACATCGTCGATGCAGCCCTCAAGGTAATCATGACAGGTGGTGTTGCAGGTGGAGGCTTCGGCGCATTTTGGTCATTGTTCAGAGAAAACGATTTACCAAAAGCAATTGCCTCCGCTGTCATTGGAATCAGCTTAGCTTATGGTGCAAAGCTGCTTGTCCCAGTACACGAGGGCAACCAGCGGCGGCTTGAAAAGGCAGGCAAGGCAATTGATGAGACTCTTGATGATGTTACGGAAAAAGCAATCATAGCTGCGACGCGCTTTGAAGATAAATATCTTTTGTGCCAGGCATCAGAGTGCCAGGCTTTTAGGTCGGAAGGCTTGGCTCACCACGATGGAATCTTCGTACCGCTGCTGAAAGAGGTATTCGTTCCGTTGGCATTGGATTTGAGTGGAAGCCTACCAGGATTTAACTCAAAGCATTCAGGTCTAACAGTAGAGAATCGTCAAAAGCAAAGTGTCTGGGATTTTTTAGCAGAAACTAGGAAAGTGGATGCCTTTAGACAGCTCGCGATTTTAGCCTGGGGGGGGTATGGCAAGACGACACTTCTGAAGCACATTGCCTATTTATACGGTACTAAACAGCAGCCTGAGGGTGCTCCGAAGCTAATTCCCATACTACTGATTTTAAGAACGTACAGGGATGTGTTGACTATGGACAAGCCACCTACCCTATCAGAATTAATTAACGTACACCATATTCCAAATTTGTCAGGTGCTGAAAGACTGAAAATTCCTCCTTCTTGGTCAAGAAATATTTTGGTGCAAGGGAGAGCCATTGTTATGTTTGATGGTTTCGATGAAGTCCCCAAACCTCAAAGACATCTAGTTGCTAAGTGGATTAAGCAGCAAGTACGGCAGTATAGGAAGTCGGTCTTTGTTGTTACTTCTCGGCCTAAGGCTTACAAGGAGCAGACAGCCGATGAGCGTTTAATTCTATCTTCATCACTATGGGTAAAGGATTTTGATGATCAACAGCGTCGAAGTTTTGTAGAAAACTGGTATTGGTGTCAAGAGAGGTATGCCAATGCTGGTCGTCACACTCCGGATGTTAAAAAGGTTGCATCGCGGCTAGCTCAAGAGCTACTTTCTCAAATTGAGTCGCAACCAGAGCTGAAAGCATTGGCAAAAAACCCTCTCCTCCTGAATATGATCACTACTTTTCATAGACGTTATCCAGGTGCGGATTTGCCAAAACGTCGTGTTGAGTTATATCGAGAGATATGTCAACTGCAACTCAGAGATCGTCCTCGATCTAGAAAGCTAGACACTCTGCTACATCAGTGCGATGCACAGAATGTTCTGCAGTGGATAGCTTTTAACATGATGCGAAATCATCTCAAGCGTATTCGACGTCAAGATTTGCTATCCCTCATATCATATGAGCTTGATGTACAAGGAGAAGCCGTTGATTCAAAAGTTTTTTTAGATCAAGTCGTACAGATTAGCGAACTCATAGTACAGCAAGAAGATGAGTACGAATTTGCACACTTAAGTCTTCAAGAGTATCTGGCCTCAGCGGCAATCGCCGCGAAACATTCTACAAGAGAATCAATTCTGTACAAGCACCTAACAGATGATTGGTGGAAAGCAACGATACTACTATACGCAGGACAAATTAATCCAACTAAGCTTGTTCGTGAAGCTATGCGCCAGGGAGCAAACGATTTGGCTTATGACTGCTTACAAGAAACGACCAAGCAAGTCGACGAGAGACTCAAGGCAGAATTACAGCAAGAACTGCAAATTTTAGCCGAGCGGGTTCAAGAAGCTCGCTGTTCTGACTTAGAGCATCATTTAAACACTAGGCAGTGGAAAAGAGCTGAACATGAAACCTATCGACTCATGATTACATCGGTAGGAAAAGAGGCGGGTCAAGAGTTTGACTTAGAGGAACTACGCAACTTTCCACGTGAATCACTCAAGGCTATCGACAACCTGTGGATCAAGCATAGCGAAGGTAAATTTGGTTTCAGTGTACAGAAGGATATATACCTGAAATGTGGTGGCATTTTAGATGGTAAACACCACGAAAAAGCCTGGAAAAAGTTTTGCTATGAAGTTGGTTGGACGTTCAGCGACGGTTCATACATATACTCGAATTTTGACATTGCATCTCCAAGAGGCCATCTTCCTCTAGCAATTGCTTCAATCGCTGTTAACACATTTGGCTACAAAACGCTTGAAACAAATAGTAGGTTTATTGATCGAGATACGGAGAGCAAGTACAGTGTCCTACTTTCTCATTCTGCTCTGTAGGTATTTTGAAACAGAAAGGAATATGGTGTTTTCTAAGACGGAAATACAAGAGTTTCTTATCAGCGGGTCAAGAGAAGTAGCTAGCGTTGTGCACAGTTTGAATGAAGCTATTTCTTAATGTGGCAATGACTCCCTATTGAGCGGAACTGTAGATCTGTAGATTGTTCAGGATATCTCAGCCCAATGCTCGATTAGAGCGCTCAAAAACAGCGCAGGAGCCATCAGAGGTAACCTGCAAGCCCACTAGCGGTGAGTCAGGATTACGGCACCGCTGCCCTCGCAAGTGCCGGCAAAAGTAGCAGGTCTGCGTAAGCGCCACCGGATCGCGGGGGGTTACCTGCATGAGCTCTCGCTGATTAATCCCTCGAATCACCAGCTGATCGCCCTGCCAGCTCGCCTCCACAATACCCGTATCCGCTAGCTGTATCCAGCGAGGATCGCTCTCCAGACTCGTAGGCAGCGTCAGCATGACTCGCTCCTTCGTCGAATCGACTTCCCCCTCATAGAGTTCGTGAGTCGGCGGTGCAGGCTGCCAGAATGACTCCGCTAGCGGCAATTCAATCACCTGCAGCGGGGTTGGCAGATGGAGCTGATATCGGCTTTGCAATGCCTCTAGGCTGGCGAGATCGCCTAGCTGATGAGTGTGTCCGTGAACAAATACAACATGCTGAGGCCGTAAGTTGTGGATGAGCTGGGTGGTGCCGCCGCCATCGCAATGATTGGTGAGCATGTAGTGCTCCAAGCCTGCTTCGCCTGCCGCTGTGGCAGAGTGCATTTCTGCCAACCAGTCAAAGGCAAACCCGCTAAAGTCAGCGTCCTCAGCCGATAATTTGTCCTCAGCGCTGAGCGCTGTGATCTGACTTTGCCACAGCTCAATATCGTCTAGCGACGGCACAAATACCGTCCACTCAGATGCATCACCCTGACAGTAGTGGAGCGGGGGCGTCGCCGGATGCACAATGAAAATAGCCGGATCTATTCCAGTGGCCAGCTCGGCTGGTGCTACCTCAGGGCCTAATCGCCTGACCTTAGGCAATACCCGCTCATCCCAGAACAAAGGCTGGTGCTGGGCGAAGTTTTTAACCGTCGATGGCAGCGCAGATAGGCAGCGCAGATAGGTATCGCAACCCGCGCCAATTAACGGATCGACCCATACATCTATCGGCTGACCCGTGAAGTGGTGATGAGCGCGCACAAGCATCAGTAGCTCTTGGCCCAGACCCAGCAGGGGACTCGGAAAAACCGCTCGCCCTCGATTCTTGAGTGCCTCTGAGAGGCGTCCGACCAAATAGTTTTCCTGCTGCTTGCGGTGAGGATGGCGTTCAGTGCCGTAGCTGCCCTCCACAATCAAAAGATCGGGTTGGAGGTTTCGCAGCTCCGCCAGCGGTAGACCATCCACTAGCCGTCCATTGGATAAAAAGCAGTCGCCTGAATAAAAGACGCTGTAGGTGCGCTGGGGCGTTTTGTACGTGATTAGAAAGCAGGCAGCGCCGGGTAAATGACCCGCTGGCCAGAGCCGCACTGAGAGTCCGGGTGCCAGTTCAGTCGGCGATCGCCAAGGCAGCGGTCGGCAAAAGTTTGTATTCTCCTGAGCAGGCCAATTTAACGGCAATAGCCGCGCTGTCACATCGCTACTAAAAATAGGGAGATGCGGAAAGGCTTGATGGAGCGGAAGCAGCCCCCGCACATGATCGGTATGGGCGTGGCTACAGAATACAAAGTCGGCGGCCTCTTCCCGCAGCGCTGTAATGTCCGCAAGCCCGCAGTCGAGCAAAATAGAGTAGGGGCCAAGGCGAACGCTTAGACAGACCCCTTCGTCTTCATAACCAATGCCATATGGTAGACAGGACAGCTCAGTCACTGGCACGCTTTAATGGGCTGAGCCATTGCCATGGTAATTTTCTGAGTCGTAAAAACCGTTGCGGGTGCCAAAAAACAGGCAAGCTACAGAAAATACGCCTGTCAGCACAAACAGTAAAACTTTTACATCCATAAAATGAAAATTGCAGGACAGCTTTAGTCCTGAGCGATGGGGAAAACAGGTATCAGCCTAAATCCTAACAACTTCGCTTTGAGCAAGTGACAATTCTTAATGCTTTATGACAAATCTCGATAGCCGCAGCGCTGGGCCAGAAGATTTGCTTGAAGCGGCTGGCATTGATGAGCCTTTGCCATCACCGATCACACCAGAGTGGTGCGATCGCCCCTCCATAGAAGTTGCGCCTGATTTACTCGGCTGTAAGCTCATCCGACAGATCCCTAATGGGCCTTTGATTAGCGCCACCATCGTTGAAACTGAAGCCTACGCGCCCGGCGATCCGGCCTGCCATGCCTATCGGGGTAAAAGCCAACGTAATGCAGCCATGTTTGGCCCGTCTGGACACAGCTACGTGTACTTGATATACGGCATGTATCACTGTCTGAACGTCGTCACCGAAAGTCCTGGAATCGGCAGCGCCGTGCTGATTCGCGCGCTAGAGCTGGCCGTGATCCCGCCTGGGCTCGATCCTAAACAGATGCAAAAGCCCCACCGGATTGCGGCAGGGCCAGGGAAACTATGCCGGGCGCTAGAGATAGATCGCGCCCTCAATGGCGTCCGTTATCATCCCGATAGCGGTCTTTGGCTAGAGCCTCGAGCGCAGCCCGTTGCCCCCAAGGATATGGTGCAAACCACGCGTATCGGTATCACAAAAGCAGCAGATCGCCTCTGGCGCTGGTACTTAAAGGGAAATTCATCAGTTTCTAGAAAATAGCTGAAAAGTTCATTTAGCGGCAGATAGCTAAATGGCAAACCGTCTACAGGATGATCTCTTTACCACCATCGGTAAACTTCACCGCTTCTACATTCCAATCAGGGTTGTTAAGCAGCGTTTCTTCTACACTGCCAAAGAGGGCTCTCTGCTCACAGCTGGAAAGTGAAACAAACTGCCGCTGTGAACCCGGCGCGAGCTGCATATCTACAATCGCTGTATTGCCATTAATATTGACCTGATAGCCTGCTAGCTTAAAAGCGTTGTAATCGACTGCGCTCATGGCTTTGCCCACTGCCTCGCTGATTGCCTGATCGCTAGGAACCTGCACCGACTCTTCGACAAAGCCATTGCACTGATCGTCGATGGTATAGACAGAGACGGTCACCATCTCGCTCGAATTCGGCTGCTTGTCAGTAGATTGCTCCCCTGGGGCGGCTGGGACCACTGGCTCTTTAGCAGGATCTTCTACGACAGGCGGTGCTGTTGGCTTGAGTGTCTCCACGTCACCAGCCGTCTCATCCGGCGCTGGCTCGACGACGACGGTATCTGGCGAACTGCCGCAGCCTGCGACAATCAAGCTGAGGCTCAGCATGAGGCCCATCAATCCGCGTTGAGAACGCCTGAATGGAACCGTTTCCGCAGTCGGATCTGAGATATTCGCTGGCAACCGAACCATCTGACGAAATACTGAGTACAGCACTATATAAAAGATATCCTTATCGTACAAAACAGACTGCCGGTCTGTCGCAATTTATGTGCCAATTTGCACTCGCCGATTTATCCAGCTGCCGATTTATCCAGCTAATGTGCACAGCCCCGTCCCCTGCTCTTTATGACTAACTTTCCCTGGAATCGTCGCCATATCGTCTCGCTTGCAGACTTTACCCCCGACGAATACGAAAGCGTATTGCAAACTGCGCTCAGTTTCCAAGGCGTGCTGTCGCGGCGAACTAAAAAGGTGCCAACGCTCCAAGGGCAGGTCGTCGCCAATCTTTTTTTTGAGCCATCGACTCGCACCCGCAGTAGCTTTGAGCTAGCGGCCAAACGCCTCTCCGCAGACACTCTTAATTTTTCGCCAGGTAACTCTTCGCTGAGTAAAGGCGAAACCATCTTAGATACCGCTAAAACCTACCTGGCGATGGGGACAGACTTGATGGTAATCCGCCACGGTAGCTCCGGGGTACCGGCTACCATCGCCCAAGAAATGGATCGCCTCGGTGCCGGTATCGGTGTGCTCAATGCCGGAGACGGCCAGCACGAGCATCCTTCTCAGGCCCTGCTAGATTTGCTGACAATCTGCAACGCGATTAATCCGCAGCAGCCAACGAGCAGCGATCTAAAGGGGAAGAAGGTCGCTATTGTGGGCGATATTTTGCACTCACGGGTGGCTCGCTCAAATCTTTGGAGTCTGACGGCCTGTGGCGCACAGGTGCATTTAGCGGCGCCACCGACGCTTTTGCCTAAAGCCTTTGCAGATGCTTTTTCAGTTTCTCAGGTGCCGGATGCGTTGGAGCGTCGGATATTCGTACACTGGCAGCTGAACAAGGCCCTAGAGGATGCTGATTTTGTCATGGCGCTGAGGCTGCAAAAAGAGCGCATGAGCGGCCATTTACTCCCTAGCTTAAGGGAATATCATCAGCGCTTTGGGCTGACGCGCGATCGCCTCAAACTCTGTGCCCCTAACGTCAAAATTTTGCACCCAGGCCCCACCAACCGAGGCGTAGAGATCACCTCAGATCTGATGGATGATCCGCAGCTCAGCCTCGTTTCCCAGCAGGTAGCTAGCGGTGTCGCCGTGCGGATGGCGCTGCTGTATCTGATGGGCGGTGCTAATTGACAGGTTCTTCTGCTGTGGCTGCGCCTGCTGCCAAATTGGTAAAGGAGGTATGCAGACGGAGGATATCGCCTTCAGCCCCTGCATTTGTAGGAGAATAGCGGCTAAATAGAAAGATCGTTTCGTCACCGTAGCCAATGAAAGTGGCGATCGCTGCTGGCAAATCATCAGGGCGCTCTGAAAGCCAGATGACCAAAGCCTCTTGGCCATCGATTACGACCTTTCTGTAGCGGCCAACCGCCGAGCCCTCTTCAATAAAGCTATCGATATTGGCATCGACGACAGGACCCGGTGGCGCTGCCATGCGCACGACCTGAGTGGCCACTCGTTGATCGTCAACCGGCGGCACGTTTGAAATTAAGACGCCATCGTCTACCACCTCCACTTCCCATGTCGCCGGAAAGTCAATCGACATCGTATCGTCTGAATAGTTAGCACTCTCAGCCACCGCATCAGCCGCTTCCTCGGTAGGGGCGACAGCTGATGGCTGCTCTAATTCAGGTTGGGCCAAAGCGGACAGTCCAAAACCAGGTAGAAGTGCAAAGGCCGCTACCGACGAAACTGCCAGCGCTGCCAAAGGCGGAAACCGAAAAGTCGAAATCATAAGCGGCTCAACAAAAATAGGGGACGCATTTCAGCCGGTTCAAACGTCACGTTCAAACGTCACACGGAGATTATACAAAACGCCAGCGATCCACTTTCGCGACCTTATTTGTTAAGATACTTGAAAATTTAGCGTCGTAAGACGTCTTATAGTCCTTGGTCACTTGACCACGCCATTACGGAACTTTGTCCATGTTGCGCCTAGAAAAAATCAGCAAGATTTATCCTACCGGAGAAGTCCTTAAAGATATTAGCTGGGAAGTGAAAACCGGCGATCGCATTGGCCTAGTCGGTGTCAACGGCGCAGGTAAATCTACTCAGCTCAAAATTATTCAAGGGCTAGTTGAGCCAACATCAGGATCGCTCATCCGGCCCAACGGCATGCACATTGCGGCCCTGAGCCAAGAGTTCGAGGTTGATCCCCGACGAACTGTACGCGAAGAGTTCTGGACCGTCTTCATAGAAGCTAACAAAATTCAGCAAGCCCTCACAGACATTCCCAAGCAAATGGAGAATGCTGATCCCAATGAGCTAGAAAAGCTTATTAACCAGCTTGACAAAAAGCAGCGGCAGTTTGAAGCGCTCGACGGCTACGGATTAGAGGCCCGCATTGAAAAGATTTTGCCAGAGATGGGCTTTGATAGCGATGCGGGTGAGCGGCTGGTGAGCTCGTACAGCGGTGGCTGGCAGATGCGTATGGGCCTCGGTAAGGTGTTGCTGCAATCTCCAGATCTGCTGCTGCTGGATGAGCCGACAAATCACCTAGATCTCGAAACGATTGAGTGGTTAGAAACCTATCTGAAAGGGCTGACGATCCCGATGGTCATTGTCTCGCACGACCGGGAGTTTTTAGACCGTCTGTGTACATCCATTGTTGAGACTGAGCGCGGAATTTCGACAACCTATTTGGGTAACTACAGCACTTACCTGATGCAAAAGGCCGAAAGTGCGGCGGCGCAACAGAGCACCTTCGAGCGGCAGCAAAAGGAACTCGCTAAGCAGCAGGCATTCGTCGAGAAGTTTCGTGCCAGCGCCACTCGCAGCACACAGGCAAAGAGCCGGGAAAAGCAGCTCGCTAAAATTGAGCGAGTAGAAGCGCCCACCACTGATTTGAAAGGATTGCAGTTTAAGTTTCCGCCTGCGCCCCGCAGCGGCAGAGAGGTGGTTTCTATTGCTGATATGACCCATACCTATGGCGACAAAATCTTGTTTTTGGACGCGGGACTAGAGGTGGAACGGGGCGATCGCATTGCCTTTGTGGGCCCTAACGGCGCTGGAAAATCTACGCTTCTACGGCTGATCACAGGCATGGAAACCCCTGAAGATGGCACCGTTACACTCGGTGCGCACAATGTATTGCCAGGATACTTTGAGCAAAACCAAGCTGAGGCACTCGATCTTGCCAAAACCGTCATGGAAACGATCCACGACGAAGTGCCAGACTGGAACAACGAAGAAGTGCGGACGCTGCTAGGCCGCTTCCTATTTAGTGGGGACTCCGCTTTTAAGAAAGTTGCGGCGCTCAGTGGCGGAGAAAAAGCGCGGCTAGCACTGGCCAAAATGCTGCTTCAGCCTGCTAACTTACTCATCCTTGATGAGCCTACAAATCATCTAGACATTCCCGCCAAGGAAATGCTGGAGAACGCCCTACAAAATTACGATGGGACCGCGCTGGTGGTCTCTCACGACCGCTACTTCGTCTCCCAAGTCGCTAATAAAATCGTCGAACTTAGAGACGGTGAGCTACGTCTGTATAGAGGGGACTACCATTACTATTTAGATAAGCTCGCAGAAGAACAAGAAAGGGCACGGTTAGAAAAAGCAGAAGCCGAAAAAGCTGCTAAATCAGCCAAAAAGCGTCAGAAGCAGCGTCAAAAGCAGGCTGAAAAGCGTAAGGCTCAAGCAACGGCAAAAAGCAGCTAAGGGTCTGCAAAATGCTTGCCCAGGCCGCTTTTTAGTATCGCTTAGTGCTAAGTCTGGCGTAGCGTGTCTCCAAATAAAGCGCACGAAGTGCTTTCTTTTGTGAGGGACTCATGTTAAATAATTATTAGATGATGGCAACTTCTGGCAAGCAATGCTAAGGAGGGCTCTTCTCATCACACGCTTTTTTAAACTCTTCATAAAAACATTTTCTTTAAAATCGCTGACTGGTATCTAGCTAGCTAGAATGCTTTAGACCTGCCTAACCCACTCAGACATATCCCAAAGAATACGCATTTAAAGCCCTGCATTAAAAAAACCTTAGTTTCATAGCTCACGAGTCAGAATGACATTAGCCTAATGTTAAAAGAGCCGTGCATCTTAACTCTAGGCATCTCAAGCCGCTCAGGCTAATGGCAATCTTCTGAGTCTGCCTGCGGCTTATAGGTTGAAGAGTTGTAGATTGAGAAGTCATCGTATTGAGGTCTCTAAATTTAGCCTCAGACACCCGCTTCAGGTATCAGCATGTAGGTATTTGCTTTCAGGCATAGGCCACTTGCTCAAGCTGCACTAAGGACACTGAACTGAAAAGGACGCTGACTCTACGCTCTTTTTGCAGAGTGCCCATATCCAGCAGAGGAAAGCACTCTCACCCTCTCACTATGCTTTTGCACTGTAGAGGCACGGTCTATTAGGTGTGTTGCACAAGCATAGGCCGGGACATAGGGAAACAGCCTCGACATTAGGGAGTGCTTGGTGCAGATTTCAGTTTTTGTCTTTATACGCCTTATCCGTAGGAGCGTTGCTATATCGACAGGTTGCCGAGCGATGCGGCTCGGGTTTGCCGGATGAAGCACCTTCCACACTGTATGCAAACTGTAGAGGATTTTCTGGTATGGCTCACTCGCCTATTTCTCCAATGGTGCTCGTAATCCTGGACGGTTGGGGATGCCGGGAAGATAGCAATGGCAACGCGATTAGCCATGCGAAAACGCCCGTGATAGACAGCCTTTGGGAAACCTATCCCCACACAAAAATCGATACCTCGGGTAAGGCCGTTGGGCTGCCCAACGGTCAGATGGGTAATTCTGAGGTTGGCCATCTCAACATTGGTGCTGGGCGAGTCGTCCCTCAAGAGCTCGTCAGAATTTCAGACGCGGTCGAAAATAAGACCATTCAAGAAAATCCAGCGCTGCTGGATGTCTGTCAAAAGGTCCGCTACTCGAACAGTAAGCTGCACCTAGTCGGGCTGTGTTCAGACGGGGGGGTTCACTCCCATCTCAATCATCTGATTGGCTTGGTGGAGATGGCAAAGGCGCAAGATCTTACGGATGTGTGTATTCATGTCATTACTGACGGGCGTGATACCAAGCCCAGCGATGGTCAGTTTGCTGTGAGTAAGCTACAGGCCGCTGTCGATGAAATTGGTGTTGGTAAGCTTGTCACCTTGAGCGGTCGCTATTACGCAATGGATCGCGATAACCGTTGGGATCGGGTGGAAAAGGCATATCGGGTAATGACGCAAGCAGGCGATGGTGCCGAAATCTCCGCGATAGAAGCCCTTAAAGCCTCATACGAAGAAGGCATCAATGATGAATTTGTTGAGCCTGTGCGCTTAGCACCTGGGGCAGTCGCGCCTAATGACGGCGTCATCTTCTTTAACTTCCGTCCTGATCGAGCGCGTCAGCTTACTCAAGCATTCGTCAAGCGTGATTTTGAGGGATTTGAGCGCGATCCGATTCTGCCATTAACCTTCGTTACGATGACCCAGTACGATCCGTCTTTACCCGTAGGCGTGGTTTTTAAGCCGCAGAGCCTAGACAATATTCTCGGTGGGGTGATCGCCGAGCAGGGGCTGAAGCAGTTTCGCACGGCTGAAACTGAAAAATACGCGCACGTTACCTATTTCTTCAATGGGGGGCTAGAAGAACCTTTTCCGGGTGAAGACAGAGAGCTTGTGCCCAGCCCAATGGTTGCGACCTATGATAAAGCGCCCCGGATGTCAGCCAAGAGAGTGACTGACACTGCGATTAAAGCGTTTGACAAAGGGGAGTATTCGCTGGTGGTGATGAACTATGCCAATCCGGATATGGTAGGGCACACTGGCAAAATGGAGGCTACTATTAGCGCCCTAGAAGCGGTGGACCACGAAGTTGGCCGGTTGCTAGCTGCCCTTACTCGCGTCGGTGGGACTGCGCTAATCATTGCGGACCACGGCAACGCTGAGTATATGCATGATGAGCAAGGTAGACCCTGGACGGCCCATACTACGAATCCGGTGCCGTTCATTTTAGTTGAAGGTGAAGGACTCAAAATCCCTGGACATGGCTGTGAGGTGCCGCTACGAGAGGGGGGGTGTTTGGCCGATGTGGCTCCAACCATTTTGCAGATCCTGCAGATCCCAATTCCGGCAGATATGACGGGACGCTCGATGCTCTGCGAATCTAGTGCGGACTATACTCAGAGTCGTACGCCTGTCGAGGTATCGTTGCGCCGATAATCGTTTAAGATCGAGCAGTGAGTAGAGATTGAGCAGTGAGTCATTGCTCTTTGACTACTCGAGTTTAGTTGAGCCTCAGCACAGGATTTGTCATGGTAGTCACAGTTGTAAAGATTGTTTGGATAGTTGCGGCGGTGGGTGTCTGCATCTTGGTGTTGCTGCATAGTCCTAAAGGTGACGGACTAGGGGCTTTGGGCGGTCAGGCTCAGCTTTTTACCAGCACTAAGAGCGCTGAGGATACTCTCAACCGCGCAACTTGGCTGCTGACTATTATTTTTATGGCGCTGACGGTTGTGCTCAGCGGCGGTTGGCTAGAAGCGGTGCCTCAGTAGCGCTGTCTCAGTAGCGATGACTAGGTAGCCTTAATTGAGTTGCATTGATTAAGTCAGTGCTAGCTGTCGGTGACCTGGATGATTTTGATCGGGTGATTGCCTCTGATCGGATTAAGAGGGCGGTTTCCGGCTTCAGCTAGGGCCTGATACGCTTTGTCAATGATCAGCTGCTCACGATGGGTGGGATGATTGCGATCGCACACCGCTCCCCCAACTTTTGCTTCTACGGCAACGACCGAGTCATCAGGCAGGGTCAGCGGATCTTCGATCAGGGCGCCTCGTAAGGTCTCGCCATATTGATTGAGCGCCGACTTATCCATCCCAGTCAGGACACACATGAACTGTGCGCCGTTTTCGTCACGGCTATCGCAGTATAGCCAGGTGTCGAGCGTAACGCTGCGGCGAATGACTGCGGCGATCCCCACATCTAGCTGAGCATTTTGTGCTGATGTGGTCTCTACACTGCCTAAGGGCTCTCGCCGATGCGCATCTACAATCAGCAGGCCAATGGCGTCAAACTTGGGATTGCCGGGCTGTAGCTTCATTTGCTTGATCAATGCCGCCAGCGTTTGGGGGAGCATCTTGGCGTCGAGCATGCCCGTATTGGTATCGGTCAAGTTGAGGGCCTGTAGCAGGTTCTCATGGCTTTGACGCAGCCTTTCAGCGTTGCTGAGATGTGTGTTGAGCTCATGCGCCCGGCTAGAGAGCTGATCTTCCAAATCAGCCGCTTGGCGTTTGGCCCTAGAGACGCGCCAGCCTCGCTTTAGCAGTGCTGGAATCACCACTAGCAGACCAATCAGCACCCCAATAGCCAGCGTAGAGAGCAGGACAATCGCTAGCGATCCCTCATAGTTCCAGATCAGCAGGTTGATAGCGACTAGATTATTGTTCTGTAAGGCAAAGGCGATCGCCAGAAAAGCAATGACGATAGCCGCGATGATTAAGATCGGCATACTGGCAGATGACCTATACGCATAGGACTTCTCTAAGCCTAGCCTATTGCGCTCAAGCTAGGATATAGCTACATATCTATAGAGAGAGCATGACCTGTGAGAGCAGCAGCGGGGGAATCCGGTTCAAAGCGGCTTGCTGACCCGTTAGACCGAGCCGGTCATAGTGAGCCCGTAAGTTTGCAATGATCGCATCAAGGCGACCCTGATAGAGCGGAGAGTTCGATGGCAGCCCATCAATTGCCTGGAGGTAGCTGTAGAGAGACTTTTGTAAGCCGTCTGCGACGTCTGTCAGAGATGGCACAGTATCGGCCATTTGGGCGTGGACATCTCCCAAACAGTGATAAATAGCGGCCATGTCTGGTTGATTCAACGACTGTGTCGCGTTCCCGATGTTAAGCGCGGCTTCAAATGCTTTTATGGCGTTCTTTTGATAGCGGCTCTTGTGCTCAATATCTACTTCGCCTTCTTTAGAGAGATCCCAGTAAGCTAGGGCCAAATTGTTATAGGTGATGGCAGAGGCTGCCGGATCTACTTCAGGGGTGCGGTAGTTGAGGGCATCGCGATAGGCAGCGATCGCATGCTTAAGGAAAAAGACTGCTCGTTCGTGCTTGGCGAGGCTCCAATAGGTAATGCCTAAGTTGTTTTGAACAGCGGCATAGTCTAACGGCTGCTGAGCTGGGACATATCCCAAAAGGGCTTCGTTATAGGCAGAAATGGCTCGATGTAAGTGGGTTTCGACCGCATCGTAGTGAGAGAGCTTCCAGTACACCGAGCCGAGGCTGTTTTGAAGGGTTGCGTACTCCTGCGGATCGCTCTCTAGAGAATAGAGCGGTAGCGCTAAATGGTAGGTATCAGCCGCCTGCTTGAGATAGTTAATCGGGTTTTCGTAGGCGGCTAGCATGCTGTAAACCGCACCCATGTTGCTATAGAGCTGACCAACAATATCTAATTGTAGGGCTGATGAATCGGCTGAGGCTGTGCCTGAGTCTGCACGTAAGGGATCAGCAGCGGCAATTTTCGTCAGCGCTTCTTGATAGAGCTGAATACTGTGAACCATACAGTCTACGCATTGCTGCTGGTCTGCGAGCTGCTGCGCTTTTAGCCAGTAGAGAGTGCCCAAGTCGTTGAGCCCGCTGCCCCATTCCGGATGAGGACCCTGTAGACAGCTCAAGCCTCCTTCATAGGCGGCGATCGCTAGCTCAATGAGTTCCAAGCTCCGCTCGCCATTCTCGATACGAGCGCGATAGACCATACCCACTGCAAAGTAATCGTCTGCAGCGGATTGTCTGTCATTGGTTGGCGGCGTCTGCGGTATTACTTCTGCCGGACTCGGTGAGAGAGTCGTCTCATTTGCAAGTTCGGCGGCGAAATTATCTGCTAACTCCGTCGCTAAGCCAGCTGCTAACTCGGCCATCAGCTCGTTGACTGGCTCGTTGACTGGCTCGTTGACTGGCTCATTTGCCAGCTCGCTTCCCGGTTCGCTGATGACGGGTTCGCTGATGACCGGTTCGCTGATGATTGGCTCGCTGATGACTGGTTCGCCGTCTATATCGAAGTGATAGCCGTTGCCCGCTTCCTCAGGCTTGTCGGCGTTAATCCCTTGGCTAACGATAGAGCGTAACCCGCCCATCGCATCGAGCGCTCGACGACGGTGTTCAAAGTGTCGTCCGGCAGAGGCAGGCACACTCAAGGTATCTGTCGTAGTGTCATCAGATTCGGTAACAACTTCGACTTCGACGTTAATTGGCTCAGTGACTGGCTCAGTGTCGGCTTGCTCTGTTCTTTCAAGCGCGGGAGTCGCCGAACTGACGACAGCTAGTTCCTGATGTCGAGGCTTAGCGTGCTCTTCAATTTCTGCTACAGATTCTGCCACAGAGGAATAGCTGCTACCTAGCTCACCATACAGTCCGCCGCTTTGATCTTGCGGGTCGGCTGTGATCTCGCCGCTCCAACTGCTGATAGTGGTGTGTGGCGTTGGCAGGGTATCGATTTGAGGTTGGCTTTGGTTGCCATTTGAAGACGCTGCAGATAGAGCGTGATCGCGATTGTCTAAACGAGCGGTGAGCTCTTCACTAGCGGCCTCTTCCCCAGTAGTCTCTTCATTAGCGGGCTCTTCGTGAACAGGCGGCTGATCATCGCCGAGCTGGGTCGGGGTCGGATCGCTGACAAATTCGAAGAGGCCGTTGCGCCAGTCCCAAAAGGTGGGCGCTGACTGCTGAATGGTGCGCAGCCAAGGCCAGGGAACCCATACCAGCAGACTGGTGTTGAGCCGGGGTAAAAGGGCTTCTACTTTTTCGAGCGATCGCAGAAAATGATTTTGCGCGATCGCACTCTGACGCGTCATTTGCTCAATGCCCAGCACCTGTAGCTTGGGCAATACGCCTTCAGCTAGCATTGTCTGCCGAACCCACTGAGCCACCTGCTTAGGCAGATCGCCATCTTCTGGGTCGAATACTAACTGCTCGAGTGTAGAGGCTTTCGCCGCGACTAATGGGGAAGGTGCCAACGACTGACTCTCGGCGAGATCCTGCTGTAGCTGAGTGGCGAGCCGATTTTGCATGGCCATGTTGTCACACACCGCGATCAGGAGCTGACGGCGGAGGTTGAGGCTCATAGATGCCTTCAGAGCCTGATAAGCTTGTTGATTAATGCCGAGAAGCTGACGGGTTTTGGGCTGAATGGCGATCATATTGCTGCACCCGAACGAAAGCTGATATAAATCTTTTCTAGGCATAGCGGCCCGCTCAGGAATAATTTGATGCCCTGCTGAAACTGCTATGCTAAAGGCTTATACCCTAGTTCTATCGTTGTGTGATTGTCCTCAGATCAGAGGGCTCTTTATAAAGATTTCTGAGTGCTGTGTATCAGCGCTGAATACATGTCGCTTTCTGTTGCAGCTTCTTCTATTCGTGAACATCAGCATCCGCTGGTTCGTCAGCTTGCTGAGGGCATAGAGGCCCTTTGGGAACATCACCTCACGCTTTCGCCTTACCACTTACCCGATGATTTGGGCTATGTAGAAGGTAAGCTCGAAGGCGAAAAGCTAGTGATTGACAATCGCTGTTACCAGACGCCTCAGTTTCGTAAGCTGCATTTAGAGCTGGCGCGTATTGGCAAAAATTTAGATATTTTGCACTGCGTGATGTTTCCTCGGCCTGAGTACGGTCTGCCTATTTTTGGCTGTGATATTGTCAGCGGTCGGGGGCAGGTAAGTGCCGCGATTGTAGATTTGTCGGCAGCTAGCGCCGAGGGTAAGCTCACAAATCCCTATCGCGCTGCGCTCTTAGCAGTAGAGCGGACTCACTACACTCAGCCTCGCGAGCTGCCAGCCTGGGGAAGACAGATCTTTTCAGAGTTTTGCTGCTTTGTAAAGCCGACAACGCCGCTAGAGGAGCAACAGTTTTTGGCGCAGGCTCAGGACTATTTGAAGGTGCATCTGCAGCAGGCGATTGCTAAGTCTCCAGAGCCTGAGCGCCTAGATGAGTTTTTAGCGCGTCAGCGCTACTATTGCGGCCAGCAGCAGCAGAATGATAAGACTCGGCGAGTCCTAGAAAAAGCGTTTGACCCGCAGTGGGCAGATCGCTATATGACCACCGTTTTATTTGATATGCCGCCCGCCACCTAGAGCAGCTATCTAGAGCCAGCTATCTATTAATATTTAGATTATGATCACCCTCCCTTCCCCACCAGAACAGACCTCAGCAGTAGAGGCTTCTGTTCAAACGCGGATACCTCCAGGCAAGCTAATTGTTTTGGCAGGCCCTAGCGGTGTTGGGAAAGGCACTTTACTCCATCATTTGCGCCAGAAACACCCTGAGATTCAGGTTTCTATCTCGGCGACGACCCGTCAGCCTCGACCGGGTGAGATCGACGCAGTCCACTATTATTTTGTCAGCCCAGCACAGTTTGATGAGATGGTGGCAGACGATGCGCTGCTGGAGTGGGCAGAGTTTGCTGGCAACTGCTACGGCACGCCTAAAGCACCGATCGAACAGGCCCTTGCTAATGGGCGCTCGGTCATTTTGGAAATTGAATTGCTGGGGGCTCGCCAGGTGAGAAAAAGCTGCCCGGCGGCTAAGCAGATCTTTGTGCTGCCGCCTAGCCCTGAGATGTTAGAAGCGCGCATTCGCCAACGGGGCCAAGACGCAGAAGCGGCCATTCGCAAGCGCTTGAGCCAGGCCAAAGTAGAGCTTGCCGCTGCCGATGAGTTTGACATCAGAATTATCAATGATGACTTAGCGCGAGCTGTGACCGAGCTAGAGGCCGCTATATATGGCACAGCCTAGCCTTAGGCTATAAACTTTAGGCTATATAGCTTAGTTACGTATTTGCAGCCTGCACGTTATTCATAGCTGGCATATTTTCACAGCTGGCAAATGCGTAAAGACTGCTGCCTCTATTACCTGCTTTCCTATATGACCCGCTCAGATCTGACGCCCGAACAGCTCCGCCTTCAGGAACACCAGCACAAGCAGGCAAACTGGAAGAAGTGGGGGCCTTACCTCAGCGAGCGGCAGTGGGGCACCGTGCGAGAAGATTACAGTCCGAATGGAGAGGCGTGGGATTTCTTTCCTCATGAGCATGCGCGATCGCGGACCTATCGCTGGGGCGAAGATGGCATTTTGGGCATTAGCGATGAGCGGCAGCTGCTTTGCTTTGCGCTATCGATGTGGAATACTCGCGATGCCATTCTCAAGGAGCGCTTTTTTGGCCTGACGGGCAATGAGGGCAACCACGGCGAAGATGTCAAGGAATACTATTTTTACCTGGACAGTACGCCGACTCACTCCTACATGAAGGCGCTGTATAAGTATCCACAGGCGGCCTATCCTTACGAGCAGCTCAAGCAGGAGAGCTTGAATCGCGATCGCACCGAGCCAGAATTTGAGCTGATGGACACTGGGATCTTTGAGGGCGATCGCTACTTCGATGTGCAGGTAGAGTACGCCAAAGCCAGTGCCGACGATATGCTGATCCAAATCTCAGTGACCAATCGTGGCCCCGAAACAGCCGACTGTCATCTGCTGCCCACCCTGTGGTTTCGCAATACTTGGAGCTGGGACGATGAGGGTGGCTCTAAGCCCAGTTTGAAGGCCACTATCAGCGATGATCAAGTCTCAATTATCCAAACTAACCACCCTGATCTTGGCCAGTCTTGGCTCTACTGCCAAACGCCCGCAGCCTGTAAAAGCAGTCTTGATAAAACCAGCGGACAGTGGGTTAAGTTCAGCGATCGCTCAAGCAATACAGCCGAAGCGGATACTTCAGGGCTGATATTTACTGAGAACGAAACCAACAAAGCGCTCTTGTTTGGCGTAGAAAACGATTCTGCCTATGTCAAAGATGCTTTTCATCGCTATGTAATTGACGGCGAAACAGCTGCGGTTAATCCCCAGCAGAGCGGTACCAAATCAGCTATTCACTACGTATTGAGCATTGCTGCTGGCGACACAAAGACGGTTAGACTGCGCCTGTGTGATCAGCCTGAACTAGAGGATCCGTTAGGCAACCGCTTCGAAGAGATTTTTGAGCGACGCCAGCAAGAGACCGATAAGTTTTACCATCAGCTCTCCCCATTCATCCACACCAAAGATCTGCGTAACGTGCAGCGTCAGGCGTTTGCCGGGATGATGTGGGGCAAGCAGTACTATCTCTACGATGTCAGCACCTGGCTCAAAGGCGATCCCAATACGATCAACCCGCCGACCGAGCGAAAAAAGGGACGTAACAGCCACTGGCACCATCTCGATAGTCAAGATGTTCTCTCAATGCCTGATCCCTGGGAATATCCGTGGTTTGCGGCTTGGGATACTGCTTTTCACTGTTTGCCACTGGCGCTAGTCGATGCTGAATTTGCGAAGCAGCAGCTCGATGTGATGACCCGCGAATGGTACATGCATCCCAACGGCCAGCTACCTGCCTATGAATGGGCCTTTGGCGATGTCAATCCACCGGTGCATGCCTGGGCAACTTGGCGGGTGTACAAGATTGAAAGAAAGATGACGGGGAAGAGCGATCGCCTCTTTTTGGAGCGACTTTTCCAAAAGCTGTTGTTAAACTTCACCTGGTGGGTCAATCGCAAAGACACCGAAGGCAACAATGTTTTTGAGGGCGGCTTTTTGGGGCTCGACAACATTGGTGTGTTTGATCGCAGTAAGCCGCTGCCGACTGGCGGACGGCTGGAGCAGGCCGATGGCACGAGCTGGATGGCGATGTACTGCCTAGACATGCTCTCGATATCGCTAGAGCTGGCGTTAGAAAACCCGGTGTACGAAGATATGGCCACCAAATTCTTCGAGCACTTTATCTATATTGCTGAGGCAATGAACGCTTCTGGAGAGAATGCGACTCAGCTATGGGACGAAGAAGATGGCTTCTTTTATGACGTGCTGCACTTGCCTGATATGACGCGCTTTCCGATCAAGATTCGCTCTCTTGTGGGTCTGATGCCGCTCTATGCGGTTACCACATTAGAGCCCGAACTGATGGATCGCCTCCCCGGTTTTCAAGAGCGCCTAGAGTGGTTTGAGGCCAACCGCCCTAAACTCTCTCGCAATATCACCACTGTGGAGACAAAGGTAACGAACGGCACGGTTAAAAAGCGCCGAATGCTTTCTGTTGTCAAGCCCGATAAGCTCAGACGGATCTTGGCAAAAATGCTTAAGCCTCATGAGTTTTTGGGGCCCACTGGCATTCGCGCGCTCTCTCGATTCCATCAGGACAATCCCTATACTTTCGACGTTAACGGCAAAATCTACCGGGTAGACTACGAACCGGCTGAATCGAGCCTGGCGCTGTTTGGCGGTAACTCTAACTGGCGTGGTCCGGTGTGGTTCCCAACCAACTATCTGCTGATTGAATCGCTTCAGCGCTATCATCACTTCTTTGGTGAGGACTTCAAAATTCAGTGTCCGTATGGCTCGGGCGATGAGATGAATTTGTGGGATGTGGCCACCAAGATAGAACAGCGGATGATTGGCACGTTTTTGCGAAATGAGAAAGGCGATCGCCCTGTCTACGGTAACAACAGAACTTTCCAAGAAGACCCGCACTGGCAAAACTATATTCTCTTTTACGAGTATTTTAATGGTGATACGGGTGAGGGCCTAGGCGCTAGTCACCAAACCGGCTGGACAGGGCTCGTTGCCAAGCTGATTCACCAGTGCTGCGAGTACAGCGATGACGATGGTAGAACCTCTTAGAGATTAATGATGAGGCCACTTTCATTGATTCGGCAACGTGGCTCTTTAGCATCAAAGCGAGATCTGACACAGTCACTAATGTAGTGAGATAGTAGCCAGAGCTATAGGGTGGAAACAGGCTGACTCCAGTCATTCGGTTCGGCGTAGTTCAGCTTGTGGAGTAGGCGAATAGTGGATTGAACAGATTGAAGCGTGCCAAACAGCATATGGCGCACAATTTCATATTCACTGTTTCCACCATTTGGAGGTAGCGAGCAGCTATCTGCAACAGAATCTGTGGACGCTTGAGCGCCCAAAATGTAAGGGATAAACATGAGCTTTGGTCTCCGGTTGGTTCGTTTTTAGGGTTTGTAAGGAAACCAGAACCCCATCTGTCCTTAGCAAGTCCGCAGAAGCTGTAGTGAAAATCGGGGTTGCTAAGGTACGCTTATCCTTAGCCCACTGGATTCTCGTGCAATCCTCTGGGTCAGCCGTCGGTATGGTGGTGGTACACCTGCCGATGGCGCTGAAGACAAAATTGAGTTCTGAGAGAAACAGACTACGATAGGCAGCGCAATCATAGTTATTGAAGATAAGCTGATTTTGGGCTGACGTCAAGCTACGGATGAAAGAGACGCGATCATGAAGCATTATAGAATGGACTGTAGACATCATGATCTTCCCATTTCAGCATTGTCAACAAGCTTGCAACGACTTTTATCTCTAATAAACTCTGGATATCTGGCAAAACATTCTTGCTGGCAAAACATTCCTGAAGATGAGATAAATTTCCATCGTCTCAGCTAAACATTGAAAGGTGACTGCGCCTAGGATCGAGATGCTTAGGTACTGCCAGCAAAAAACACGATCAGGAGTAGAGCGTCATGAGTCAGTTATTCAACCGTATTAGCCATATGGCTCAGGCAGAACTGAACTCCAATGAAGGTAATCGTAAGAAAAATTACTTTAACGAGGGAACTGCGTTGGCTGCTGGAGGCGCAGTGGCAGGCGCTTCTATTGGCAAGGTTGGAATATTAGCAGGGGGGGCAGGCTACAGCCTTGGTGCTGTTCCACTGGCTGCTGTTGGTACGTTAACAGGTCTTGCCCTTTACGAAGCATTGCGATCACTTATTGAAAGCGATGCTTCCTCTGTGAATGCGGCGGCGACTGGTGCAGCATGCGGTATCGCAACTTCATGTGCGATTGGGGGAGTTGGCGTGGCTGCTGGTGGAAGTGCAATTGGGGTTGGTATGGCTTCAATGGCAGCAGGGGGAGCCGTGGTCGGACTGGGCTTTGCTGGCTTAAATCGTCTGCTTCAGCAAGGTATCGAGCCAGAGGAGCTTTTGGATGGCGCAATCGAGCAGATGGAAATAGATCTACAGAATGCACGCCAAGCAGCTTTCAACGCAGTTGTCAGTCAAAAACGCCTCCAACAGGAGTATGAAAAAACACAAGCGGAAGTCAAGAAGTGGAAGCAACGGGCACAGCTTGCTTTGCGAAAAGGAGATGAATGTTTAGCACGAGAAGCTCTGAAGCGCAAAAATATGCACGTCAGTGTTCTCAGCAGTCTCGAAGCTTCTCTCGATCAAGAACCAGCTTTAGTCGGAAACCTGAAGCAAAACCTAGCTCTCTTAGAAGCCAAAATTTCTGAAGCAAAAGCGATGAGTCCCATCCTGAGAACACAAATTTCGGCTGATAAGGCGAGGCCGAGACGAAGCACCGTGAGCACTAGCAGTGCAATGTCAGGATTTGAGAGAATGGAACAGAAAATACTGCAAATGGAGGCACGTTCGCAGGCAGTCACAGAACTCGCCGAAGCTAGTTTAGAGAGTCAGCTTGACACAATGGACTCAGACAGCGATATCGATATGGAATTGGAAAATCTGAAACGAGCGCTTGAACAGCGTTGATGGCTGAATAGTCTTCGCATCCACCATGCGCACGCTCTATTTGACCATTGGGCAGCAGTGAGCAGAATGCTGCATCCCACGAAAAAAAGAGAACAACAGCTCAAGATCTCGATTGCATGCGAATGATGGCTTGATAGAGCACGAGTGCTAGTGCGATCGCCCATCCCAATGCCAACCCTTGCAAAAAACCAACTATGGCACTCACTAGCCAAATTAACTGCACCATGCCATAGTCAATCGCAGAGAGTCTTTTGCGAGCACGATACACCCATTCAACCAGCGCCGATAACCCTAGATAAAGCAACAGCCCTCCTAAAATAGTCGTCGGGAAATACGTGAGCACGGGCGACAACAAAAGCGGCAGAATTACAAACGTCGCAGCCCCTACCAATGTCACCACACGAGTTCGCCCTCCCATGTTGTGGGCCATCACAGAGCGGCCCATCGATTGGAAAGAGAGAATACCGCCACCGAGTCCCATAATGATATTTGCACCGCCAGCTACCTTCAGTTCGTGGTTGATGTCAATATCACGAGCGAGCATTACCTCCAGCGCCTTCACATTCATCAGCACAAGAACCGCCGTAATCACGCTCACGGTACCCGAACACATCCATTGAGCGCCAATCGCCTGCCAATTAATCTGCCACAGATCAGACCAGTGCATCAGTTGCCAAGTCGTTTGCAAAGATGGAATGCCCAAGGTCAAACCCTCGGCATTTGCCTGCGACAGCGATGTCCCTGTGAGTGATAGGCAGCCATAAAAAAGGGCGATCGCAACTATCAAACTACCTGCCATCACCGAAGAATGGCTACGGTGGCGAGTCACAAAGAGTAAATATAAAGCGAGCAACAATCCTGGTAGCCACTGCATCGGGCTGACCACTTGGCCGATACTCATCAAAGAAGCTAAAGCCAACGGCTGACCAGCCATCACCTCAAAAGCACCTTTAACCAGTAGCCAACCACTGCTGGCAATAAATCCACCAACCACCGGGTCTGGCAACAGGCGGACAACGCTCCCTAATTTCAGCGCACCGATCACCCACAGAAACACACCAGTGAGCATCGAGGTGAGGGCAATGGTCACAATGACAGTGACTAAGAGTTCGCTCGAGGTTGCCGTCGTTGGCAATTGCCTGACCACCATACCCGAACTCCAAGCCAGAATAGCAGTAGGGATACCGGCCAGATCTGCAACCATGCCAGGGAAGGAACTCATGAGTCCTACCATGATGCGGGTTGCGGCAGCACTGAAGAGGATGAAGCCAATACCGGCTGAAAGATAGTCTGACAGGCTATTAGAAAAAATCAGGGCGGCAAAAGACAAATCAAAGAGGATACCTAGCGTGCCGGTAGTGATGCCGACTCCAATATCAGAGAGCAACGGCTGAGCCGTCACAACTGGTTGAGTCCCTTCAGAATGAGGGTCGCCAGGAACTACCCCTCTCAAATATTTATGTTTCAATATAGTCAGCCGTTGAGCTAAAGCTTTTGGCGTAAAATCTTTGGGTGTAAAACGCATTCTGCTGTTTCCTACATAAATAACAGGAAGAACAAGAACAAGAATAAGAACAAGAACAAGAAGTGGCAGTAGAAGACGCGAGCAATCCCGCTCATCTTCGCTTACTTTCTATGGCAAAGCGGGGTCATACCGCTGTGATTCAGGTTTTCTGTCGTTTTGAAAAGATCTCAGCTAATGTTGATGTCCTTAGCAAAACAACAGATGCAATATTCTCTCAAATATGACCTAACAGATATGGTCTAATCGGTGCCACCCCATGTCCAGCGAGGATTGCCATCGCGCATCCCTTGGTAAATTATCACAGTCGTAAATCCATTGGCATCCGGAATGCCTGTCATATCCAAGATTGCCTTCACCTGACCGTCAATTAGCTGAGCGCGAATGTAAGAGTGCCCCTGATAATCTTCTTCAGCTAGCAGCGTGATACCTGCTGAAGCTTGGCAGTTGGCGTATGCTGGTCTGAGAGTGCCCGTCCAGGTAACGCTGAAGTTATCTACTTGAGAAACGCTGATGTTGGTAGCGATCGCACTCAACTGCATCATCCCGTCGGTTGCAAACCCGCCCTCAGAAAAAGGCCGGGGCGTCTCATAGGCAATCAGATTTTCCGGGCATTCTGCCGCGAGGCCATTAATTGGCAGCACATTGAGGTCAGCTTTTTTCGCAAATGCAGCCGCACCCAGACTACTCAACAAACTTAAAGGCAGTGCCCACAACAGTGCTTTCGTCAAATTCATGTGTCAACTGTCTGTAATTCGCTCTACAGCTCTTTTATACAGCTTCGACAGGCACTTCTGACAGGTCGGTCGTTTTGCTAATAAAAAACTTATCGTTTCAAAGCGTTAAACTCTAGATATTGACTGTGTGCGATCAGGACTTCGCTAATGACGACTTCGCCTTTCCTGAAACAAAATGCTCAATCGCTCTACGAAGCCGACTACGCCCAGTGGATAGAAGCTACGCTGCAAAAGCTACAGCAGCAAGACTATGCCGCTGTTGATTGGGAGAATTTGATCGAGGAAATCGAAGATATGGGTCGCAGGGAGCGGCGCGCGTTGGTAAGCAATTTGATTGTGTTGCTAGTGCATTTGTTGAAGTGGCAGTATCAGCCTGAGCGCAGGAGCGGAAGCTGGTCGGGCAGTATTGTGGAGCATCGTAGACGGATTAATCAGGCGCTGAAGGATTCGCCGAGCTTGAAAACCTATCTCACAGCACACTTGAACGATGCCTACGACGATGCTTTGGAGCAGGCCGCAGCTGAAACGATGCTGCCAGTCAAAACGTTTCCTGCCAAGTGCCCCTATGAGATTGAGCAAATTCTTGAGCGTGGTTTTTTATCCGATTAGGGTTTAATAGTTTGCTGGGCGGAAAGTTAATAGCTCGACGGCGAGGGCTGTTATATTGCGATGGCTTTGCTCAAAAGTTTGTCTATGTAGTAAGTTCCAAAGCTGGAGGAAAAACGAAGTGCCGGAGCGACAAATTTCTATTGTTATTAAGCAGGAGGACGCACTTACTCTTGATGGTGATGTACTCGCTCTGAAGTATGCAAATGGCTTTTATGGTCTTGCTGAAACTGTCTTTGAAACTTTGGCAAAACAAGGAGCTGATGCCAAGCAAAAAATGCCGCAACTTAAAGATACTCAACTTTTTAGAGTTGGTTCAGAGCTCAAAGTTAAACAAGTCATGTTTGTTGGTGTGGGAAATCTCTATGATTTTCAATACAGAGAAATTAGAGAATTTTCCCGTTTAGTTCTGTCGTCACTCGCTGTAAAGGCTTCCGAAACGCGCCGCCTAATCGTCACGCTTCATGGCGTAGGTTATGGTTTAGATGAGATAGAAGTTTTGGAATCGGAAGTTGCAGGCTTTATCGATGGGATAAACACTGGAGACTATCCTAAAAACTTAGAGTCAATAGTAATTTCTGAGCGAAGTCATTCGAGAGCTCTTCGGCTTCAAGCAGCTTTGAAAGAACTATTGCCAGAACATGGAATTTCAGTTCCTGGTGCTACAAGATCTGCAACCTCAAATCAGCAAGCGTCTACGCGTCTGCAAAACGTTGGCTATCAATCAAGTAGCAAAGCACATGTTTTCGTTGCCATGCCATTTGCAGCCAACATGGACGATACTTATCATTATGGAATCCAAGGTGCGGTAAAGGCGGCCGGATTCATCTGCGAGCGTGCAGATCTGTCCTCTTTTACAGGCGATGTTTTAACCTGGGTAAAGCATCGCATTGATTCTGCAACGCTCGTGATTGCCGACCTAACTGGCGCAAATGCAAACGTATACTTAGAGGTTGGTTATGCATGGGGACGCAATCGACAGACTGTTCTTTTAATTCGTGATACAGAAGACTTAAAGTTCGACGTACAAGGGCAAAAATGCATTCTATATAAGAATATTCAGAATCTAGAAGATCTGCTTCGGCAAGAACTGGAAGGTCTGAAACAACCCCCAGTCATTGCGCAAGTTGACTCGCCAAATGAATAAATGATTTTTCAACATATACAGGCGCAGAGTTGAAGCAAAAGGCCCGCCAAAGGTTGCTGTATACCCAATGTCAGATGTACAGCGCCAAAAGCGAGGCTGCATCCTACCGTAGTAATGCTCTTTGGCTATACGCACGTTGGCACATCACTTTTCTAGTTTGCCACAAGAGCCTCAGCGATTACTGGTGTAGTGAACAAAATGGTAAGAGCTATAGTAGGGTTGCAATCTTAACAGCTTTTAGAAACGCAAGGCCGACTTAGTTGAGATAAGCTACTGCATCTTTATCGAATGCCTTCTGCCGCAAAAAACCCTCGATATGAAAAACTCATCTTCCCTAAAGCCATCAGCAGAATCAACTGTGCGATCACTTTATGAAACCGATTACGCCCAGTGGATAGAAGTCACGCTGCAAAAGCTACAGCAACAAGACTATGCCGCTGTTGATTGGGAGAACTTAATCGAGGAAATCGAAGATATGGGGCGCAGCGAGAAGCGCAGCCTTAAGAGCAATCTGACTGTAATCCTGCTGCATTTACTGAAATGGCGCTATCAGACTGAGCGCCGGAGCCAAAGCTGGGCAGCTAGTATTGTTGAACACCGCATTCGAGTTCACGACGCCCTCGAAGAATCACCCAGCTTAAACTCCTACCTGGATCAGATCTTTGCGAAAGCCTACAAAGACGCCGTAAAACTGGCCACTGCCGAAACCGGCCTCCCCAAAGAGATGTTTCCGGCAGCCTGCCCTTATACCCGCCAGCAGGTCCTAGACGAAGACTTTATGCCCTAGTGTTGCAGCTGACTTCCTGCGCCGAAGCAGAGAGCTGAGCAGAGTCGTAGGCTTGCCTTCTCGTAGAAGTTAGCCCATGCCACCTATCCCTTCTCTAGCCTTTCGCTAGCCGCCGCCACGCCACTGCTAGCGGTTTTGTGACCAAGCTCCTGCAAGGTTGCTTCTAGGGCGCTGATAGCACAGAGGACATCGCGATCGCTCACAAAGCCCAAGTGTCCCATCCGAAACATCTTGCCCTTCATGTGATCTTGCCCGCCCGCCAAGGCAATATCAAACCGCTTCTTCATCACCGAGCGAATTTTTTCGGCATCTACACTATCGGGCACCACAGAAGTAACCGCTGGACTAGCATTGCCATCAGGGGCAAATAGCGGCAGGTCTAGCGCTTTCATTGCAGCTCTAGCAGCTTCTTTATGGCGGGTGTGCCGCGCAAAAATGTTCTCTAGGCCCTCTGCCTGCATCATTTCAAAAGCCACCTTCATCCCGAAGTAGAGGTTGACTGGTGGCGTGAAGGGCGTACTGTCTTTGTCAGCAGCCTTGCGATATTTGCCCAAGTCCAGGTAAAACTTCGGCAGTGTCGCCTTTTCATACGCGGCCCAAGCCTTGTCGCTCACGGCCACGAAGCCTAAGCCAGGAGGCAGCATAAACCCTTTTTGAGAGCCTGAGGCAATCACGTCAATGCCCCATTCGTCTACCGGGATGTTGTACGAGCCTAGACTAGTGACCGCATCGACGATAGTTAACGCTTCACCGTGATCTTTAACCAGCTTGTTAATCGCTTCTAGGTCGTTGAGCACGCCCGTGGACGTCTCGCTGTGTGTAACGATGACAGCTTTAATTTTCTTGTCGCTGTCGGCAGTCAGCGCTTTGGCAAAATCATCGGGGTTCAGCGCTGTGCCCCAGTCGGCGCTGATGACTTGCACATCTAGGCCATAAGCTTTGGCGATTTGGACCCAGCGATCGCCAAATTTACCATTGCTGCCGACCAGCACGCGATCACCCGCACTCAAAAAGTTAATAATCGCCGCTTCCACAGTCCCCGTGCCGCTTGCTGTCAGCGCCAAAACCGGGTTCTCAGTTTGAAAAAGCCATTTCAAGCCAGCATTGGTTTGCGCGATAATCTGACTAAATTCGCCGCTGCGATGCCCAATGGGATGCTTAGCCATTGCCAGCAATACTTTTTCGGGAACCGGGGTGGGTCCCGGAATCATCAGCATGAGTTTGTCGTCCATAGAAAATCGCGTTTGATGAAAATAGTTGGGTGGAAAGACGTGATCGCTTTCTTTAGAATGATACAGCGCACCCGCAAATAGGATTTCTCAGGAAGCTTATAACTTTCTGACAATAATTTATTTTGGAAATCACGTCATGGCAGCCCCCACCGTCAATCAGCCAATTGAAGCCACACTGATTGAAGCGATCGCTATTACCGCTGAGGCATTTCGCCCCTTTGGCCAAATGATCACCCCTCAGCCTGACAACGTTCCGTTTGGCCAGCAAGACGCTCAGCTACAGCTACAAAACGGCATTCCGCGTTTCTACATCATGCAATTGCATCAGCGCGGGCGACGGTTTCATCAGATTACGCGGCACGGGGGCTGTACGCAGTGTTTGGGAGCGTTGGCCGGACGCGAGTGGTTTTTGGGGGTTGCGCCGCCGAGCGATCGCCCCAATCCCAAGCCAGAAGATATCCAGGTATTTAAAATTCCAGGCAACTGCTTCGTCAAGCTAGAAGTCGGCACCTGGCATGCAGGCCCTTATTTCGACAATGAAACCGTTGACTTTTACAATCTAGAGCTCAGCGATACCAATGTCGTAGACCACACAACCTGCGACCTTTTACAAACCTACGGCATAGAATTTGAGATTGTGTGATTTGATTAGAATCGACTTTAACTTTTTTATAAAGAGACGCGATCCAAAAAATGGCGAAGTTTGTAATGTGGGGCAGCTACTGCGCAAATGCCCTTGAAAAGCGCACTCCCTACCGCGAAGCCCACCTAAAAGGGCTGAGTGACCAAAAAGACCAGGGTATTCTCACTGCGCTCGGCCCGACTGTTGACAATACAAAGGTATTTGGTACCTACGAAGCAGCCAGCGAAGCCACCGTACGCCAGCTCATCGAAAACGATCCCTATTGGCAAAACGGCATTTGGACTGAATATTCCATCTATGAGTGGAATCAGGTATTTTAGGGAATTTCTAATCGGTGTGTTCCTATTGTTTACTGCTGCGCTCAGTTCCATGCCATGACTTCACCTAAAAATGAAACACCTGCACTGGTGCTCGCTTTGGTCGTTACCGTCGCCATTGTGGCAGGCGCATTCTGGTGGCTAAAAGATAGCTCGCTTTTGGGAGGAGATCAGCCGTCATCCAACCCTGATCCAGCCGGAACCGCTCAATCGTCTGGCAGTCCACCTAGCCTGGCTGATGTCAGTGATGTCCCCAATGGTCAGTTTGAATATGGCGGCAGTACGACTTGGGCACCCGCGCGCGGTGCGGTCGATCCGTTGATTCAACAGACTTTCCCAAGTTTCAGGCTGGTGTATAAAGAAGATCCCAATCGAGCGCCTAGTTCAGCGGTAGGGATTCAAATGCTGATCGACGGCCAGCTAGATTTTGCGCAGTCGTCACGTGCTCTGAATGCGGCTGAAAAACAGCAGGCTCAGCAAAAAGGGCTGACCTTACAGGAAATTCCAGTGGCACTGGAGGCAGTGGCGATCGCCACTCACCCTAATCTAGCTATTCCAGGGCTTACCCTCTCTCAGCTCAAAGATATCTACACCGGTCAACTCACTAACTGGTCTCAGGTCGGTGGCCCTAACCTAGCTGTCGTCCCTTCGTCACGCACCGATGACGGCGGCACCGTGCAGTTCTTTCAAGAAGCTGTTCTAGGGGCTCAGTCTTTTGCCCCCACCGTTAAACAACTCTCTAGTACAACAGCGGCATTGAGGTTTGTGAGCGACACGCCCGGCGCGATTTACTTTGCCTCTGCACCTGAGATAGTCGGACAATGCACGGTTGCGCCGATTCCGATTGGGACATCGCCCCAGCAGCTTGTGTCTCCTTATCAAGAACCTTATGTGCTGCCTCAAGACTGTCCGACCCGTCGCAACCAACTAAATCTCAGCGCGTTTGAACAGCAGACCTACCCACTTACTCGGCCACTATACATTGTTGTTAGAGAAGGTGAACCTCAGTCTCAGCCAGCGGGCAGCGCCTATGCTCAGCTATTGCAAACAGAAGAAGGGGGCAACCTGCTCAAGCAAGCTGGATTTGTTCCTTTATCCAACAAATAGAAGGTCTAGTAAATAGAATGCCTGACAAATAGAAGAACAGATTATTTCAACAGTCTATGGAACAAAACTATTGGCCCAGACTTCATGTAAAGAAGTCCGGACTACTTCGTTGATTTCTAACACGCTTTACTTTGATAAAGATTGAAATCTTGATTTTCTGTGAGCTGACTCAACCTAAACATGTCAAACCCCCGGAAAACGACTAAACAGGCGATAAATTTGTAAATCATCCGCTTTTATAGATTAGTCGCTGTAAAGTAATCTAGGGGAAATTAGCTGTCTACTACGCTTTCAAAGGCTTCCACTAACCAGGCTTGATTGACTAATTTAACAGAAATGGAGGATTGCTCAGCGCTATGGTTTTTCACACCCCCGAACAGCTCAAAAATACCTACGCGAAAGAACTGCGAAAACAAGGACAAGGTGTCTCAGTAGATGCGCCTGTTGGCGAACATGGTGGCACTATCGACATTCTCACTGATCGCGAGATTATCCGGTGTACGCTTGAGCTCACTCAAAAAAGCGCAGTTGAAGCTAAGTCACAGCTCGATTTTTACGGACGGTTTTGCCCGCACTGGCAAAAGGTTGTTGTCTGTCAACAGATCACTGACCAGTCGGCAGCTGACAGGCTCGCAAAGCTGGGAATAAAGGTCGTGACGGTCTTGGCACCTAGCGCTGCGTTAGCGTTGCGCCCTCAAAACGCTTTTGAGCCTAGATTTGTCTACAGCAGAAAAATTGACTACAAAGCCTTGGAGGGTGGGAGTGGCAGTATTCCGGCTCTCATGGTGATCGCCTTTGTCTTTACTTTGGGGATAATCGGCCTCGTGTCTTCTACCCAAAGAGTTTCTACAGATCCTGCTGACGTCTCTAACGTTTTAAGATCTGTTTGGCAGACAGCAGTCGGATAATCCGCACCATCTGTAAACCGCAAAGTCAGCCCTAGAGAGCCTTGAGGCTGGCGATCGCCAGACAAATCCAACCTGCAATAAAGGCCACACCCCCCAGAGGGGTCACTGGTCCCAGCGCCTTGATGCCTGCCAAACTCAGCCCATAGAGACTGCCTGAGAAAAGCAAAATGCCAGCGAGAAAGCACCCGCCAGCGGCAGCCAGTAATGATGTGTCAGGGCTTTGTTTTGCCAATAGTGCCACCACTAGCAGCGCCAGCGCGTGATACATCTGATAGCGCACGCCGGTTTCAAAGCTATTCAGCGCCGTTTCGCTGAGCGTCCCTTTGAGCGCATGAGCCCCAAAAGCACCGCCCGCGACAGACAGCGCCCCAAGAATAGAGGCGATCGCAAAAAACAAACGAGCCATAAACCCCCGACCTCGCAAAGTCACTAACAAACGTCATCGGCTAAATCTGCATCAAAGCTGCGTTCTCGGCAGCTAGATTTCTGAAAGGTGAAAGCAGTACATCACTACCCCCGCATCATCAACCTGAAAATCCGCGTTCATCGGACCTGCCCAGTCGTCTAAGCAGGCTTGCGCTTCTTGCAGCGAAATCTCACCTAGCATCGCGAACTGAATAGGATTGATCTTACCGTCGTTTGCCTTCAGCGCCTTGTAAAAAAGAGACTGCAATCGCTGCAAGTGAATCCGTTTGCGATCGCGCTCTACATTTTTGAGCATCAACCCGGCCCCCACCGTCACCGGAATCCCGAGTAGCAGTCCAGCGGTTATGGTTTCTCGTTTATCAAGGCGATCTGGATCAGGATCTAAAGCCGTTTCTACTGCTCGACCTAGACAAAGAAAGCCCAGCATCAGACCCAAAGCTGATAACCCGATGCCCACCACGCGTTTTGAAGAAGTCATGATTTCGTTGCAGCCCGCTCTGTGGCGAGTGCCGTTGTGCCTGATATGCTCCTTTAAGATACCCATTTCAAGATTTTTTGATGCACTCTCGATACATTCAGGGGCTCACCAGCTAGCTAGCCTCGGCGCGGGTGGCTTCGAGCAGGCGAGAGAAGTAAAACGGGGCTTTGTTGAGCGATCGCCGCTGAATTTCCCAGCCGTTGGCTTCTAGTGCCGCTACCACGTCTGATTCTCTATGTAAATAGGCGCGGGTGGCTTTGCTCGGCCCCGGAAAAAAATCGCCCACTTTTTTCAGGGTCGCATAAAAGCAGGTCTTCGGTGCAAAGCTGATAATCACCCGGTCAGTGGCCAGTGAGCTGAGGTGCTCAATCATCGCGTCTGCCTTTTCCTGCGGATAGTGGATCAGCACATCTAGGCAGACGACCGTGTGATAGCGGCCATCAATCTCTTCTAAATCCTTGGCTTCAAACTCGGGCATTTTCTCAGAGCTGATCTGATCGCTGAGCGCCGCTTTGGCCCGCCTGTTCGCTTCAGCCGCCATTTTTTCAGAAATGTCACTGGCAAACACCTTCGCGCCCATTTCCGCGAGCGGGATGCTCAGACTACCAACACCGCAGCCAGCGTCGCAGACCGTCATTTCCGACAAGTCACTCTCTTGCTCAAACCATTCGAGCACGTTATCAATGGTCTTTTGGTGACCCGCCCGGATATTGATTTGAACTTTGTTGACATCACCATCGCCATAAATGCGCTGCCAGCGATCAAAGCCGGTCGCATTAAAATAGTCGCGAACAACGGCCTTATCATCGAGGGTCGAATTAGTCATAGTCCGCTAGTAACAAATACCCATTACTTAATGCTTATGCCTTGATTCTATTATGTTTTGGAGACTGAAAGGGCAGACCTCGTCAAACCCAGAGCCCGGCTGAGACGCTCGGAATTTTTGCAGGGACCTTAATTGGCGTTGCTATGCTGACTAGATTGGCGCGATCGCTGAAGCGAGAGAACCGTGTCAAAAAAAGCTTCTTCTAACCTATCGTCGGAGTGATCTACGCCGTCATCTGTGTCTGAGCTAGCTGTTTTGCCGTTTTGGTGACTGCCGTTCTGGTGACTGCCGTTCTGATGATTGCCATCAGACATTTCGCTAGCGGGCGTCGCCCACCACTCAGCAGGCAGTTGACTCAAAGGCGTACGGGGCGCCTGCATCATTTCTAAAGGTTGCAGATCATGTCTTCTGAGCGGACGATTTGCTCGATCCTCGCGCCTGCTCGTATCGGGCATCTCAGCGGATTGAAAAAACTGCGGGCCTTGATGAAGACGCTGATGAGCCGACGCTGCTCGAACTGGTGTTTGATCGGCTGATGAGACGGTCTTTGGA
>JBAUIB010000290.1:0-10914 GCA_049680585.1 Phormidesmis sp. | reverse complement strand
AGCAGGCGAGGATTGATGGCCACCTCGTCTTTGTAAATGCTGTAGTGCAAATGTGGCCCGGAAGACCGTCCCGTACTCCCGACATAGCCGATGATCTGGCCGCGCTTTACCTGGTCACCAGCTGTCACCCGTTTTTCAGACAGGTGGCCATAAAGTGTCTCGTAGCCATTGCCGTGGTCAATGGTGACACTAATGCCATAGCCCCCATTCACGCCCGCTGCCGTCACTGTCCCATCGCCAGCCGCTGCGACAATATCTCCATGCTCGCCAGCAAAGTCGATGCCCTCGTGGATTTCGTAGCTGATCCCCCCAAATGGATTTGCCCGCACGCCAAATTCCGAAGAAATGTCGATCTGACCGACTAAGGGTTGAGCATCCGGATAAGCCGCTTCTTCTGCTAGGGCATCTGCTAAGGCGGGCTTAATCGCTGAGTTTAAAGCCTGCGTGAGTTTGGGAATCTGACGCCTTGCGCTTTCTAACAGATCGGCTGAATCTACCGCGTTAGCCGGGCCCCCTCTAAAAACTAAGGCGTCTACAAGGCCATCATTCTGGCTGTTAGTTAGGTCTTTACTCTGAGTGTCACGTTGCCTATCATGCTGGCCTTTGCTCTCGATATCGCTTTTAGGCACACCCGCTTGTTCACGAAGTAAATCAATTTCTTCTTCTAGAAGATCTACCTCTACTGTTATCTCAGTTGCGATTTTCTGGAGTTCGTCATTGCTTTGAGTGAGCTGAAGATTGTTTTGCAGCAACGAGAAACAAAGGCTGCCCAGTGAAACAGTCGGAATTCCCAGAAAAAGCAGCGCCATAAAAAAACCGCGAAGCGGCGTGATAGTCATCCCTGTAGAGATATCTTGTTGACGAGTTTTTTGACAGGCCGCTTTCTGACGGCGTTTTTCTATACGACGTTTCTGTCTATGGCTGAGCTGTTTGCGTGGCGAAAAAACAGTGGCCGTGGCCATCGCATCATTGAGTGGCTTCTGTCGCATGAATATGCTGAAGGCATTTGTTTGACACAACACCTCAAGAAAAGTGTATTAGGTCCTTTTTTAAATCCTTTTTTCATAAATCCTTAATGCGGCTTCGCAAATGAGGCGATTCGCAACTACGCGATTATACGGGGATTGCGGTATCGAGCCTGGGATTCTTCTAAATATTTGTACGGACAAGCCATGACACATAAATAAATTTAATCCTTTATGCATACACTCTTTATAGGTTATGCTTGCGCCGACTGTTCTCTATCAGAGCTTTCGCGGCTGATAAGGCAGTAGCGTATGTCGCGCTTTGCGTTGGTCTGTGAGAAGGGCTATTGAGGTAAAGTTTTTTTGCTCGATAGTGCTGAACTACAACGTAAGAGGCTTGCCATAGCGGATTAAAATTCGTCAGAGTAGAGAGGTGCGTTCATTTAAATCACTTTTCCAATGGCAGACGTGGCGAATATTATCAACCTCACTTGGTTTGACGCAAATTCTTGGCTGATTGAAGTAGCCGGTCAGCGAATATTACTAGACCCTTGGCTGGTGGGAGATTTGGTATTTGGGAATTTGCCTTGGCTGGTGCGGGGCAGTCGGCCCCAGCCGATTGAAATCCCGCAAAATATCGACCTGATTTTGCTCTCTCAGGGACTCGCGGATCACGCTCACCCAGAAACCCTTCAGCAGCTAGACAAATCTATTCCGGTGGTGGCGTCTCCAGACGGGGCTGAGATAGCGCTATCACTCGGCTTCGCGTCAGTCACGCTCGCAAATCATGGCGATACGATATTTCCTTTGGGCGATCGCACGCTAGAGATCCGCACGCTCAAAGGAGCCGTCGTCGGACCGATGAAGCGAGAAAACGGCTACGTACTGACGTTTGCAACCGGTGGGCGGTTGTATTATGAACCCCACGGCTATCCAGATACGGCGCACTTGGCAGACATAGGTTCGGTGGATGTGGTGATCACACCGATTGCGGATGTTACGCTAATGGGAATCGCGCCTGTCGTCAAGGGCGGCGATATTCCACTGCAAATTGCTCAAATGCTCAAGCCGCAGGTGATGCTGCCGACGGCTGAGGCAGGCCGGGTGACGTATGACGGGCTGATTTCTCAGGCGTTGCAGACGACAGGTGGTGTCGCAGAACTGCGATCACGCCTTGAGGCTGACGGCAAAAATATCCGGGTGATTCAGCCGGTTCCAGAAGAGAGGATCGAGCTGGATTTGCAGCGAGCTGTGACGGTGCTTTAGCGAGAGAGGTGGGACGTGACGCTCTGAACGGACGGCTGAGCAGGCATAGACACTGACTGAGACACTGACTGAGACACTGACTGTCCCAGCGCATCTGCTGGACGCGTGTCAGCTTTGGGCAACAGGCTTTTGAGTTCTGAAATCACCTGATCTTGTTCTTGGCGAAGTGCATCTAGGCGGGTCAATAGCTGGCTGAGCTGAGCTGTTTGGGAGGGCTGCGCGGTCGCAGTCGCTTTTTGCCATAGCCACTGGCTAAGAATCAGCGGTAGCCGTAGCACAAACGTGAGGCTGGTTTTAAGCAGGCGCTTGATCAAATCGGCCAGGATTTGGATCAGCACAATCGTCAGCAGCAGTAGGACAATGGCCCAGATGGGATGAGCGATCGCCGTGCTAATAACCGTTTGTAGCTGGGCCGCAAGCGCTGTCAGAGTCGTCAAGGAATCTGGCAAATCGACCCACGGAAGCGCCAGAAGTAGGGAATAAAGATTTTCCATCGCCGCAAACACCCGCTGAAGACTTTATGCTTAAGTTCAGTTTGTTTACCCACTATATAAGGAGAGCGCAGTTACTGTGAGATCTGTTTTGTCTGCCGGTTTGTATGCCAGTCTACGCGTCAGTTTGATGGTTGCCTTATTGTTTTGTCTGGCTTTTGTCAGTCCGGCGATCGCTGTCGCCCAGCCTGAAATCGCTACCCTACCTGGACTTAAAGGGGTTTTCTCAGGTGAGCGACCTGACGCTCTAGGGATAAATGACGGCAAACTGGCAAGCTGTCCGGCCTCGCCAAACTGCGTGGTCAGCCAAGGTGCAGATGAGGACCATGCGATCGCTCCAATCGCTTACGCAAGTGATCGAGCCACAGCCCGCCAGAACCTGATAGACATTCTCGGCGTCGTGCCCCGCACAGAAATTGTTACCCAAGGCGACGACTACATCCTGGCCGAATCAGAAAGTCGGCTGATGGGCTTTGTCGATGACAGCGAATTTTACTTTCCTGAAGATAAAAACGTGATTCAGATGCGGGCGGCGGCTCGCCTTGGCGAATCGGATCTGGGCGTTAATCGCCGCCGCCTTGAGCAAATTCGATTGGCTTTTGAGGACTTGGCTCAGCGAACTGCGCCCGCTGAGCAGCCAGCGGCCGACTAGTTTACGATTTTTTGCTGCGGCCCCGGCCTTTTGTCTTGGTCGTTTTGGTTTCTGCTTCTGTAGCATCGTCAGGCTCGATCTCGTCTAGAACCGGCTCATAAACATTGACTTCTACTGGTTCGACAACCTTACTTTCAAGCTCAGGTTCAATTAGAATCTCCTCAGGCTTGATCTTCTCCATTACCTGAGCCTTGACCTTCTCAGCAAATTCAGCGTCTTCTTTTAAGCGAATAATAGTGTTATCGCGGCCTTGGGCGACATTTTTACCCTCATAGCTGTACCAAGCGCCTTTGCGCACTACAATGTCATGCTCTTCGGCAATGTCTAGCAGACAGCCGAGGGTAGAAATTCCTTCACCAAAAATAATATCAAATTCGGCAATCCGGAAGGGAGGAGCGACTTTGTTCTTCGCGACTTTTACCTTCACGCGGATGCCAAACTGATCGTTGCCTTTTTTTAGAGTTTGAATGCGGCGAATGTCGAGTCTGACAGAGGCATAGAATTTGAGCGCGTTACCGCCTGTAGTGGTTTCGGGGTTGCCGTAGGTCACGCCAATTTTTAGACGTAGCTGGTTGAGGAAAATAACCGTACACTGCGACTTGCCGATGTTCCCAGTAATTTTTCGCAGGGCCTGGCTCATCAGACGAGCCTGCAGGCCCATGTGAGAGTCGCCCATTTCGCCCTCGATTTCGGCGCGGGGGGTGAGGGCTGCAACCGAGTCCACCACGATCAAATCGACCGCTGACGAACGCACGAGCTGATCGCAAATTTCCAATCCCATTTCGCCTGTGTCGGGCTGAGAAATCAGCAGGTCTTCAATATTGACGCCTAAATGAGCCGCGTAGTAAGGATCGAGCGCATGCTCCGCGTCGATAAAGGCAGCGACACCGCCCTGGTTCTGAATCTCAGCGATCGCATGCAGCGCTAGCGTTGTTTTACCGGAGCTTTCTGGGCCGTAGATTTCGATCACGCGGCCTTTGGGCAAGCCGCCGCCCAGCGCCATATCGAGGGTGAGCGCCCCGGTGGGGATAGTTTCTACCTGCATACGGTTGGCTTCACCTAACCGCATAATGGACCCTTTGCCAAAGTTGCGTTCAATCTGGGTGAGCACAGAGGTGAGGGCTTTTTGCTTGTCAGAGGAGGCGTTGGCAGCCATAGGTATTTCCGAGAATAGGGCCTTTTGAGATAGAGGTTAAATCCGCTATACTAATCTTAGTACGCTTGAACTAAAATGACACCTCTAAATATATCAAGCCCTAAGCGCAGTAGCAAATAGACTTGATAGGTAAATTTGACAAAGTAAATCTGAAAAAGTCTGTCATACCATAGCGCACTCTACTCGACTCGCAAAACTCCGCCCATAGAACCGCCCTTAGACCTATGCAAGACTGTGAACTCGTCGATATTTTGACCTATCCTGGCTGGGCGATCGCCATCGGACGCACGCCGATGGGCTATCGTTGCTGGGTTTTTACCCCTGATTTTACGGTGCTCGACGACGGAGAATTTCATCCGACCAGTGAAGCCGCCGCCGAAACAGCCCGCTGCCTGATCAGCGAATCTATGGAGTATTAGCGACTGGAGTAAGCCACTGAAGTAGCAGAGTATTCGCGACCAGCTTCCATCTACTTTTCGAGCGCCTCACTCAAATTCCAGGCAGCGCTGATTAGCGAGATATGAGTAAAGGCTTGGGGAAAGTTGCCCAAAGCTTCACCACTAGTACCGGTTTCTTCCGCATAGAGGCCCACATGATTGGCATAGGTCAACATTTCTTCAAAAATACGGCGGGCATCGTTGAGCGCTTTGGGATCTGCAGAGCCTGCTCGAGTGAGCGCTTCTACCAGCCAAAATGTACACAGGTTGAAGGTGCCTTCTTCTCCATCAAGTCCATCGCTAGATTCACCTTCGTCGTTGAGCGGATTGTAGCGATAAACCAAGCTGTTAGCGGTTAAGCCGCCTTCGCTAGGAGATTTTCTCACCGTTTCAATCGTTTTCAGCATTTTAGGATCGCTAGGTGCCATGAAGAAAACCAGCGGCATAATCAAACAGCCTGCATCCAAATCTTTTTCTCCATACGCCTGCACAAATGCCTGGCGCTCGTCATCCCAGCCCTTTTCTAAAATCTCTTCATAAATTTCATCGCGCACTGCTATCCACTCAGCGCGCTCTGCTGGAAAAGAGCGATGCTCCGCAATCCGCAGGGCCCGATCTACCGCCACCCAGCACATCAGCCGAGAATAGACGTGATTTTTATCGCCGCCGCGCGATTCCCACACGCCTTGATCTGGCCGCTGCCAGTTATCACACACCCAATTGGTCAGATAGCGCAGATGAGTCCAAAAGTCGTAGGAAATCAGCTCGCCGTGTTTGTCGTATAGGTAAACCGAGTCCATCAACTCGCCGCAAATATCGAGCTGAAGCTGATCATACGCACCATTGCCAATGCGCACAGGTGGGGATTTTTTGTAGCCTTCTAGGTGATCTAAGTGTTTTTCTTCAAGATCTAGCGAGCCGTCGATGCGATACATCACCTTGAGACTGCCGCCTTCGCCAAGCTCCTGACAGCGAGCCTCTAGCCAGTCCATAAAGCCTTTTGCCTCTGTGGTGAAGCCAATCCGAATGAGGGCATAGACCGTAAAGGCAGCGTCCCGAATCCAGGTGTAGCGGTAGTCCCAGTTGCGCTCGCCGCCGATACGTTCCGGCAGACTGGTCGTGGGAGCCGCGATGATTGCGCCAGTAGGCTCGTAGGTCATTAGCTTGAGAGCAAGGGCTGAGCGCTCTACTTGCCGCCGCCAGCGACCGGTGTAGACGCACTGAGAAAGCCACTTTCGCCAGTAGGTGCTGGTTTCGTCGAAAAATTCTTCGGCGGTGTGCTCCAAGTCAGCTAGCTGGGCGGCTGAGAGGGTGTCACAGACTTTCTGATGCCGAGGAGTTTTTGTTGAGTCGACGTTGATAGAGGGGGCGTTAGTTCTGGCGTCTTCGGCATCGTCTTTGTCAGTTGGCTGAGCCCCCACTGGCTTGAAAATGAAGGCCGCTGTTTGACCCTCTTTTAGGGTGAATTCGGCAAAGGCACCGCGCTTGTTAATTTCTAATGGGATGTCAGTGACTAGCTCGAAAAACTGACACTGCCGTTCAGGACTGTCCTGCTCCGGATAGTCCGGATTAGGGCTTTCACAAGGATTTTCATCGGAGGCAAACATCACTCCCTTTGACGTGCGGGAGGTGGTGTGGGATGCCTGACCGTAGTCAAAAGCGGGGTAGCACTCAGCGCGAAACGTAATTTCTTTGCGAACGGTGCGGACTTGGCGAATGATCCAGTTGCGCACTAAAGAATTGCCTAGAGGCATGAAGTCTACGACTTCACCCACGCCACAGTCGCAGAGAAAGCGCGTGATGAGGATATTCGTCTCGGGGTAGTAGAACTGCTTGTGGTTGTCGTTTTGAACCGTCGATTCAATTCTAAAGTGGCCGCCTTTTTCGTTGTCGACAATGGCCCCGAAGAGGCTGGGTGAGTCGTGGCGAGGATGGCAAAACCAGTCGATAGATCCATTGAGCCCGACCAGAGCAGTTGTCCGCATATTGCCGATTAGGCCGTAGTCTTCAATGGATTGATAGCTCACAGGATCTAAGGTATTTGCTAAAGTTTTCCTTGCTTATCGTAGGCTATTTTTTGCGATCGCTGTTGCCAAAAGCGGCAAGCGCCTTGCTAATCTCTACCTTTAAAAACTATGAGGCATCGCTAAGATCGAAGCGTTTGGGGTAGGGTAGGTTGCGTTTGGCAAATTCTTTTTTGGCGCGCATGGTGAGATCTGTCTGGTAGGCGAACTCATCGCGGGCGTCTAGCGGATATGAGCGCAGCTTGAAGAGGCTACCCCAGCTATGGTCGGACATAACCACCTTGATAGGCAGCTGGAGGTGGGTGTATTTGCTGGTGTAGGCAATGCGGTACAAGATGTTCTCGACCTCTTCTGGGTCGGCGTCATGCGCCAGATAAAATTCTGTGACCACCTGGGCTTCGAGCTCGCCCATGTTGGCATTGGATACGGAATTTGTCCAAATGTAGTTGTGAGGGACAGTGACGATATTATCGCCGGGGGTGCGCACGCGAATGCCCCTCAGCCCGTAGCTAATGACTTCGCCGTAAGCGTCGTCGATAGAAATGCGATCGCCCACTCGATAAGGGGCTTCAAATAGTCCGACAATACCGGCAATCACAGAGCTGGCATAGTCTTTAAAGGCAAAGCCCAACGCTACAGCCACGGTGCCAGTCACCGCTAAAACATTTTCTCTCGAAAGGTTGAGAAACAGGTTCATCAGCATGATGAGGGTGAAGGTCATCACCGAAGTGCGCACGAGGGGCTGAAACTGCTTGACCCGCAGCCGGTTGTGGCGGGCAACCCGTTCAGAGATAGTGATCACGAGCCAGTCTACGGTTTTGATAATGGCATAGGCGATACCGATGATGATCAACGCCTCGATAATCTTTGCGCCTGTGATTTTAGAGAGAAGTTCTTTGGTTTCGTTGGCAGTTTCACTGGCTGCATTCTTGGCTGCGTCTCCGGCTGACTGACCTAGCAGCGTCATTTTTAAAAGAGTCGTCTGGTTCATAGTCTGCTGGCGCTTCCATCCATGCTCAAGATGCCTCGATAATGAAGTTGTTTTTAGTCAGCTCTCGCTGTAATCGGGGATAGTGAATCGGATTGATTTTGATCGTCGTGTTGCTTTGCTCTATGATGCCAGTGTTGCGAAGCACCTGTAGCTGGTTGTTCACAATTTGAGGCGCATCTCCCAGGCTTTCGGCCAAGGCACTAACGGTCAGATCGCCATGCAGCATCAGCGAGTAGAGTAAATAGAGATCGCTTTGACTTAGGTCGGGCAGCGGCGGAATTTTGGGAATGACGGCGACCAGTTGGCGATCGCTATCCACCTGTCGATCACTCTGAGCAGAGGTCTGAGCCGGATTTGTCTGAGCCGAATTTGTCTGAGCCGAAGCCTGTGGCGATGCGACTGATGCCTGCGCAGCGCTATCATCTTCTAGGTGACGGTAGCGCAACGATTTTACAAATAGCTGAAGGGCGACGACGCTAATCCCATCTGAGACATCGGCTAGTCGCTCAAAATAGTCTCGCACTGGGCTTTCTTCTTCTTCTTCGGCATCTGAAACCACTTCGTCCTTAACCGCCCGTACGGAAGACTGTACAGCCGCGCTGACTTCCTGACCAATTTCGGAGATTGCATCCACTGGTTTGTCCGCTGAAATGTCGATATCTAACAAACTGCTTGGGCGCTTCAGTCGCTTGTGCAAGGCGCTATGGCTAAAGTGAATGTCAAACTTCTCGATCAGAGGCTTTAGCCAGCGCCGCAGCTGTTTGCCAGAGAGTCTTGGTAAGGCAACCGTTTGACCGCAGTAGGCATGGAGCTTGAGCGTCGAGCTGAGATATTCCCAGCCGACGCGGCCGCTGCCGATAACCCAAAACTGCTGGCGATCGCCCAGCAGCGTGTCTTGGAGATAGTCGATACCGTCTAGGCCGTTAGCGCTGCGCAAAAAGCACCAGCTCAAGTTAGGAATGACCGCTAGGCGCTTGTGCTTGTCTTCAGCGGGCTCACCAGACTCATTTTTGGGCCCCAGGCTCGCTTGGATATGCTGCTCGATAGACTGAATCTTCTCAGGGCGCTTGACCCAGTCGAGAAGGTTGAGATGG
Source organism: Phormidesmis sp. (assembly GCA_049680585.1). Classification (GTDB taxonomy): domain Bacteria; phylum Cyanobacteriota; class Cyanobacteriia; order Phormidesmidales; family Phormidesmidaceae; genus Phormidesmis. The sequence continues at coordinate 1,838 of JBAUIB010000290.1, read as the reverse complement.
AGGGGATCATCGTCCTCATCCTCTAGCTCAGCGAGGCTGTCGGCTAAAATGCGAGAGACTGGCGTCACTGGCGTGCTCAAAATCACAATAGAATTAGTGCTGATATCAGGCCGCTCTTTCCAGGGGGCGATCGCCTTAGCAATCGCGGAGAGAACAGCGTCTTTTTCATCGGGGTTGACTGGCAGTGCCTCAATCGCTTCGAGCAGGTGATTGGCGACATCCTCTGGCAGCTGGGCTAGCGCTTCATCTGATTCAGGCTTGATCTGGGGATCTTTATCAAGCCAAGCTACTCGAAAATGGCGTTTTTGCATCAGCCACTTTCTGAGATTTGAAAATTGATTGGCCATCGCCTCGAGCCCCTTACTGATCGCCGTTCTGGCTCTGACTATGCTGCGCTTTTACCATCGCCAGCACAGAGCGAGAGAGGTTAAGCGATCGCGGTGAATCGCCTTCTTTTGGCACCGGCCAGCCTTCTCTTTGACGGGTGCGATCGCCATCGCTCTCTTCTGTCTGATCGTGGAAGAGAATTTGACGCGTAGGAAAGGGCAGATCAATTCCGGCGGCGACTAGATTGTTGCAGACATTTTCGAGCACCCAGTCCATAGAGGCAACCGCATCGGATCGGCGCGGCGGATCTATCCACCAGCGAGCGCGAATGTTGATGGTGCTACCGGCTAACTCGACCACTAGCGCCTCCGGCTGCGGATCGGCTAAAACCTCCTCGCGGCTGTTGAGCGTCTCTAAAATGATCTGCTTAGCGCGGGCAATATCGTCTCCATAGCCAATGCCAATGTCATATTGCAACCGGCGGCGATCATAGGCGGTATTGACCGTCACGGCATTTGTAAACAGCTCAGCGTTGGGAATCACCACCCGGCGACCGTCGTAGGTGCGCATGATAGTCGCCCGAGTTTGAATATTTTCTACTGTGCCTTCGTAGTCTTCAAAGACAATTTGATCGTCAATTTGAAAAGGCTCAGTGAGCAAAATTAAAATGCCCGCCAAGAAGTTTTGCAGAATATCTTTAAAGGCAAAGCCGATAGCAACGCCGCCAACGCCTAGCGTCGCCAGAATATCAGCGGGCTTAAAGCTTGGAAAGATAATCGTCGCTGCAATCAAAAAGCCCAAGATCACCAGCGCGCCTTGGACTAGGCGAGCAAGCACAAGCCCGACGTTACGGGTATCGCGGTTGCGGGTTTTCTGGCGTACGAAGCGGCGGATAGTGGTGCCGACGATCCAGAAAATAATGAAAACAATGATGCCAATGACCAGATTCGGAAGGAGTGCGATCGCCCCTTGCACCATGCCATTGATCGTCTCAGTCGCTGCCGACAGCGAAACACTTTCTCCCACAACCTCTTCCTTAGTCTGTTTAGTCTGTACAGGTACATCCTACATCCTATAGGGAGGCTGACAGAGGCTGTCTCTCTCTGAAGATAGGCTCTAATTCTCTACTTCAGCTCTTCTCACTCAACCCTTTCCACTCAAATCCTCTACCTGAGGATCGATCGCCACTCGCCATTCACTGGCCGAGTCTAGCTCGCTAATTTGGTCTTTGTGAGCCGTATGCAGACTAGAAACAACAGCATTGAGCTGTTCTTCTGAACAGGTTTCTAGCAAAGCGCCCAGCACCTCGGCGGCATTGGCAGCGCTCTGGCCCAAAAATGGGCTCAGTCCCCACACATCCTCTACCCATTCTTGGGCGTTCTCCTGCTCAAACATAAAGTCATAGAGGAGTCGCTTGGCGGTTTTTGCGCTCACAGTCATTGAAACTATCCTGTTTTGTATACGGCGTCTCTAGCCTACCAAGCTAGCCAAGCGCTTTAAAGGAAGGGATC
>JBAUIB010000289.1:0-3133 GCA_049680585.1 Phormidesmis sp. | reverse complement strand
ATCACGGCCTGACGATGGGCTCACTTTCGGCGACCGGAGATACCCACTTTAAATCAGGCTTTGGCCCGTTTTTACCTGGGTTTATCGAAGTGCCCTTTGGTGATTTGGCGGCGCTAGAGCAGGCGTTGTCGAGTAAGGATGTGGCTGCTTTTATCACCGAGCCGATTCAGGGACACGGCGTCTGGATGCCTGAGGCGGACTACTTACCGGGGGCCGCTGCCCTTTGTCGTCAGTACGGCAGTTTGTTGATTGCCGATGAAGTGCAGACTGGGCTAGGGCGCACTGGCAAATGGTGGGCTGTTGAACACTTCGGCGTTGAGCCCGATCTGTTGTGTATGGCCAAAGCGCTCTCAGGTGGGCTAGTTCCGGTGGGTGCAGTTGCCTGCCGCCCTTGGATTTTTGACAAGGTGTTTAGCCGTATGGACAGAGCAGTGGTTCACGGCAGCACCTTTGGCAAGAACAACTTGGCGATGGCGGCGGGTTTGGCGACTTTAGAGGTGCTAGAAACTGAAGGCTGGATCGAACACGCGGCTCAAATGGGCGCTCAGATTGTAGAAGATTTGCAGCCGTTGGTGGAGCAGTACGAGTGTCTGAAGGCCGTGCGGGGCAAAGGTATGATGATGGCCTTAGAATTTGGTGAACCCAAGAGCCTGAAGCTCAAGCTATCTTGGAAAATGTTGGAAGCGGCCAACAAAGGATTGTTCTCGCAAATTATCACTGTGCCGCTGTTCACTCGCCATCGCATTTTGTCTCAGGTGGCTGGCTATGGGATGAATGTGGTGAAATTTATTCCGCCGCTAATTTTGACAGAGGCTGATCGCCAGTGGATTGTAGAAGCTGTCAGCGATGTGGTGGCCGACGCGCATCGCATACCGGGCGCAGCCTGGGACTTTGGTAAGACGCTTGCAACTCAGGCAATGCGCACGAAAGCTGGCAGTGGTCGGTAGTTGGATAAGTCTGTTATCACACTGTTTCTCCCATCAATACGCACGCTCTTTTTCATCCATGGCCAGTCTCTTCCATCCGCTTTGCGGCAGTAATCCTGATACTCTGCTAAAACTGTTGCTAGCCAACGGACCGATTGCCTGCAACCGTTTTCCGCAAGTGGCCTTAGCCCTAGCGGTCTCGCTTGCTCGCTGGCCTTTTTCAACCGCCGAGCGCTTAGCCTTCAATCTGTCTTGGAAGCAAGCAGATCCGATCGGTAATCCTGTCTTTATTGTGGGCTACTGGCGATCTGGGACAACCCACCTGCACAACCTAATGGCCTGTTCTCCGCAGTTCGGCTACATCACGCCTTTGGCGACCGGACTGCCGTGGGATATTTTAGGGATTGTGAGAGCCTTAGAACCGCTATTAGAAAAAGCGCTGCCGAGCGATCGCTACGTCGATAATGTTGCCGTCACCCCCACCTCCCCTCAAGAAGACTCGATTCCCCTAGCCACGATGGGGGCCCACTCTTACTACCACGGCCTGTACTTTCCCCAACACTTTGAAGCTCATTTCCGTCAGGATATCTTTCCAACAGAAAACAGCACCGATCTTGCCCACTGGCAGCACCTACACTGTCACCTACTCAAAAAAGTCTCGCAACACCAAGGGAATCGCCCTTTGCTCATCAAAAATCCGGTTTACACAGGCTACATCCGCCATCTGCGAAAGCTCTGGCCAAATGCCAAGTTTATTCACATTTATCGCAATCCTTATCGGATCTTTCCCTCTGCTGTGCACTACTTCAACCGGCTGCTGCCGGAGCTAGCGCTACAGTCTTATGACTCGTTGCCAATTGAATCGCTGGTTTTGGAGAGCTATCCTTTTTTGATGCGATCGCTTCAAGCCGACACCGCCGATCTCCCCAGCGATCAATTTGCCGAGCTTCGCTTTGAAGACTTGCAGAGCGCCCCTATCCCATCACTAAAAGCCTTATTTGACCAGCTCAATCTTCCTGAATTTGCAGCGGCTCGTCCTCATATTGAACGCTACCTAGCCGACCTGCAAGACTACCGGCAAAACCAATACACCCTCGACACCAAAACCATTGAGACGATTAAAACCCACTGGCAACCGTATGTTCAGCAATGGGAAACACCACCCGTAAAGCAAACTGCGAGTGGATAAGTCAATTCTTGCAGCAAGCGGTTCTATGAAGTGCGCTTTCGAGTTGATTTGGCGATCGCCACAGCCGATAAGAACAACATGCACAACAGTATAGCGGTTGCATTTTCTCGAATGTTGGGTGATATAAACACGATAAATCCGGCATCTTTGCTCAGCGCAGAAAAGCTAGAGACGCAAAACGGGATGAGATATAGCCTGAATGTCTGCCAGTGATCCTTTTTATTGCCTTTGCTAGAAGCAACACTCAGCATTAAACCCGTACCGACAACGGCGCTGATACCGAGTGAATTCATCCAAATTCCGGGTGATGCATCGAAGTGGAAATAGGCGATCGCAGCGTACCAGATCAAGTAGCACCAGAGAACTGCTTTCCCGCTCTTGAGCTGATAAAAATACCGAATAAGCCCTTTCATGTCTATAAAGCCTTGAACTTGAGAATAAAAAGGACCTTGAGTTCGAGTCCTTTACTTTGCTAAGCAAGCAGGACTACCGATTGCACAACGATGAAACAGTATAATCACAGCATAGTCTTGTCGGAGCGTAAAACAACGCCGCGCCAAGGTTAAATCTGATTCTCAACCTATGGTAAATAGGAGACTTCGCGTATGACCAACATGCAGACGGCAAAGCGGCAGCTGCAAAAACTCAAAAAACTTCATTCTCTTGTCGCACCGATTGTTATTATCCCAATTATCTTAACGCTAGTAACCGGTTCGACGTATCAAGCGTTTAGCCTAGCGGGCAAAGGCGGAGATGTTATCTGGTTGCTAGAGCTTCACAAAGGTCACTTCGGCCCGCTGAATTTGGCAGCGATCTATCCCTTTTTGAATGCGCTTGGCCTGCTGTTTATGGCGATTACCGGGGGTAGTATGTGGCTGGAGCTACGACGTATCCGTAGTCGTCGTAATCAATCCTCATAGGGCGAGTGCGACGCCGCCTATCCTTCTCTTTTCCTCTCTAATAGCCAATCACAGCGGTATCTCTCATCGGAGAAGTGCCGCTTTTTTGTCTGCTCAAA
>JBAUIB010000288.1:0-10397 GCA_049680585.1 Phormidesmis sp. | reverse complement strand
GGTCGGATTTTTGCAGGTTAACTTCGGGTTGGGCGGCGAGTATGGGCTGCGATCGCTGCCAAAGCGGAATCACTTCCAATACTTCAATCAACGTCAGGCTCAAGCTAGTCGCCCCACTGATGAAAATCGCAAACGCCGCGCTAAAGGCCAAAAAGGTACCGCTAGAGAGCCCTGCCATACTGGTCGTATCGACCAGCGTCGTCGCCAGCCCAAACAGGCCAATCGCAGTGAGCGTAGGCATAGCCGTATTGAAAACATTCACACCGTCTTCTAGCTTTTGCGTACTCAAGTCGAGCTGGAGCTGCTGCCGGTACTTTTGCGCCCACTGAGCAAAAGCTCGCGGTTCAGCCCCCGCTATTCGCAGCTTGGAGACACCGTTTATTAGCTGCACCATTAGGCCATATAGCTCACCGTCCAGGGCCAGCAGTGGGCGCTGTTTTTTGAGCAGAATCACGCCTGAAATGCTGGTAACGCTAGCAACCAACAGCGCTACGAACAGCGCCAGCACCGCTAGCTTAGCGCTGTAGTAAAACAACAAAATCAAATTGAGCAGCGCAAACGCACCAGAGAGAATCGCATCTAGCGCCGTACCGCTCAGCTTACGGCGGATAGCATTGATGCTAGAGACACGCGATTGCAGATCGCCTGTGGCATATTCTCGAAAAAAGGAGGGATGAAGCTTGAGCAGCCGGTCCCATACAGCGGCTTGCAGGGTGAGATCAGAGCTGCTTTCAATTCGCATAGCTGCGATCGCCTGCGCAAACTGAAAGCAGGCTCGGCCGAAGGCCACCGCGAGCAGCGCTAAGCCGATCTGTAGCAAAATGCCTCTGCTGCCGTAGGGAATGGCGTTGTCAATCAGCACTGCCGTTGCCTGCGGAATCGCCATCCCCAGCAGGCTCACACCGACGCCAGTCAGCAGGATCATCCACAGATCGCGCTGTCGCCCGTGGAAAGCAAACTTCAGCAGCGTCCAGGCATTGAGCGTGCCGTCGGGCAGCGGTCGATAGAAGACAAAGGCTTTGGGCTCTAGGCTGTTGGCAATCGCTTCGGTAACGGGCGATCGCCCCAAACTAACCGGATCGAGCATTTCGTACTGGCGATCTTTTACCGGCAGCAGCGCCACTGGCTGGTGCTCCCTGCGCGTGTAGGCAACCATCGGACCGCTATCTTGGGTCCACCAAGCACCGCGCAGCAAAATTTGCCTGAGTCTAAGCTGCGAGGCGCGGGCGATCGCTTCTAGCGGCTCTTTGATCTGCTGTAAATTTTCGGCGTTGCTCGGCGGCGAAATGCTCACGCCTAAAACGTGACCGACCGCACCAGCCGCGACGAGCAGCGGTGTTTTAGCCGTCAAATAGCCCTCTTCTTCGGTTTTTATGAGGGAAGCCAGCCCATACAGAGCCTTTTGCGTAGACTGTTGGTTGAGCGCCTGCTGCTGCTGAAACTGTTGAAAATCACGTTGGGTTCGCTCGATGATAATCATTTCGATGATCTCAAGCGCATAGCGATGAAATTGGGCAATGCCGGCTGAGATATTGGGTGGGATAGCTTTACTGTCGATAGCACCCTTACCCGAATCCAACAGATGAATCTGTAGTTCTACAACACTGCTCGCCTGTAGCCAAGTGCCTTCTGCAAGGGGAAACAGTCCTGTTTGGGGAGTAAGCTTTACCTGAGGGAGCGACAGCCATTGGGCCTGACCGCTTTTTATCTCTGCCCAAGCGATCTGTTGATCGGTCTGCTGCTCGTGGCTGTAGTAGTCTCCATCCGTTAGGGAAACATGCTGTGAGGTCGTCGCTGCAACCGCTGCCGGGGCCACCGGAAATCCTTCAATCTGGCTAAAGTGATTAAACCAAGCCGCTAAGCCAGCTGAAGAATTAGAACCTGAAAAACTAGAACCTGAAAAACTAGAACCTGAAAAATCAGATCCGATAGAAGACGACAGCGATACAGGTAGGAGCTTGGTAGGCTCAAAGGCGATCGCTACCAGCCCATACGCCTCTGGCGCACAACCCAACAAAGACTCACCTGCTGAGGCCGTAAACAGATAGTGCCGCATTCCGCTCGGCCCACCGTCAGTCCAGGCTACCGCGAAAATCCCGACTGCTCCTGAGTCTATTTGCCAAATCTGATCAGGCTGGTCAAGCAAGCGCATCTCATTGCCAGCTAGCGTGCGCGAGATGCTAGGAGAGTCGGGCTGTGGCGATCGCTCAATAGAAACCATACTCTATTCTCTCCTATATGTTCCGTTTCTAATACTCGTTTCTCTGAGTAGATATCTCTCCTATTAGCGCCTCTCTCACAGCGCCGTGCCCGACTGCCGAATCAAATTAGCATAGTGACCCTCCTGCTGCCAGAGCTGATCGTGAGTGCCTCGCTGCACCACCTGCCCCCGCTCAAGCACGATAATCTCGTCAGCATCGCGAATCGTACTCAGCCGGTGCGCCACAATCAAACAGGTACAGCCTCGTCGCCGCAAGTTTTGATCGATAATCTTCTCGGTCTCAGAATCTAGGGCGCTGGTCGCCTCATCCATAATCAGAATGGAGGGATTGTTGATCAGCGCTCTGGCAATTTCTAGGCGCTGCCTTTGTCCGCCGCTGAGATTTTGCCCGCCTTCTAGCAGCTGCGCATCGTAGCCATAGGGCATCGCCAAAATCGTCTCTTCAATTTCCGCATCTTGACAAGCCTGCCGTAAAGCAGACTCCGGCACGGTGCTATCCCAGAGCGTGAGATTGTCCTTCACCGATCCGGCAAACAGCAAAATCTCCTGCTCTACCATCGCCACAGAGCGAGTCAGCACCGCTCTGGAAATGTCTCGATTGAGCTGGCCATCAAAGCGAATCTCTCCGGCTGTTGCCTGATAGAGTCCGGCAATCACTTTCACCAAGGTAGATTTTCCTGAGCCGCTCCCTCCCACAAAGGCAATCCGCTGACCCGGCTGAATGGAGAGATTAAAGTGCTCAATCAGCGGCGCATCCAGCGGGCTATAGCCAAAGGCAAGATTTTTAATCGCGATCGCCCCGCTCAGCCGAAACGCGTTTGCGTTCTCTGTGCCGTTCTCTGTGCCGTTCTCTGTGCCGTTCTCTGTGCCGTTCTCTGTGCCGTTCTCTGTGCTGTTCTCTGCCTCACGCTCTATTCCGCTCGCTGTCTTACTCTCTGCCTTACTTCCTGGATCTTGCGGCTGAAAGTCTCTTTTCCCCTTTTCCTCAAATACGACATCGACTTCATTTTCTAGCACATCGTCTAGCCGCTCCAAGCTGCCTTGCAACACTTGCAGCGTATTGGCAAAGCTCACCAAATTTCTCACGGGCCCTTGAAAGCTTTGCATCAGCAGCTGAAAGGCAACCAGCATCCCAATCGAGAGCGAGCCGTTGATCACCCGCCAGCCACCGACAATCAGTAGCGCAATGGTGGAGAGCGTTGACAATAGCGCAGGCACCAGTCCCACCAGTCGGTTCGTTAGCCCCAACTCTTGCTGAGCGTTAGTTGCTTTGGTGTAGTAACCCGCCCAGCGCGCAAAAAAGTCAGACTCTATGCCTGAAGCCTTAAGCGTTTCGATGCCCTGAAGCCCCGCGATGCTAATACCCGACGCTTTTCCATACGACTGCACGAGGCGGCGGTTGGCATCCGTGTGGCGGCGCGATACCCACCGTAACAGCATCACATTCACAGCCGCGAAAGCAACGACAATCACCGTCAGCGGAACGTCGTATTGCCACATCGCGATCGCATAAAACGCAATCATCACCAGGCTAATCGCGGTGGTGGTCAGCCGCCCAGAGAGCACCCCTGCCACCCCGTCGTTGAGATCGATGCGATCGCTGATCTCCCCCGCAAATCGCTGCGAGTAAAACCCCACCGGCAGCCGCAGCACATGCCAGACAAAGCGGCTGGTCATCCCTACCGACAGCTTCACTCTGAGCGATCGCAAATAGCGCAGCTGCAGCGCCGTCAGCCCCGCTTGCAACAATACCGTCGCGCCCATACCCAAGAGCACATAAGGTAGCCAGTCAGTTCGCTTGGCCAGCAGCACATTGTCAATAAAAATGCGGCTAAACGCAGGCAGTGCTAGCGTCGGCAGCACCAGTAAAAATCCCGTCAGCGTGCAAAATGCCAAGGCCCCCTGTGAACCACTCAGCCGCTGCTTAAGGCCGCGCAGGGCGCTCGTCGGCTGTCCCCCTGGCTGAAAGGTCTCTGACGGCTCAAAGGTGAGCGCGACGCCGGTATAGCCTTCGTCAAAATCGTCAAAGGTGACTTTTCGCGGTCCAATCGCAGGATCGTTGAGATAAACGGCTTTTTCATCAATACCGTCAACCACCAAAAAGTGATTGAAATTCCAGAACACAATGAACGGAAACGAGAGCTGTTGGAGCCCTTCAATACTTTTTTTAAATCCCTTGGCGATCAGGCCGTAGTTGCGAGCGGCCTTGAGCACGTTGGCGGCAGTCACCCCATCGCGCGAGACCCCACATGCCTGCCGCAGTTCTGCTAGCGGCACGTAGCGACCGTAGTAGCCCAGCACCATACTGAGCGCAGCGGCCCCACATTCGACGGCTTCCATTTGGAGCACGGTGGGCGTTTTTGCTCGCGCCGTTTTGCCTGTCCTAGGGGCTTTTCTAGGATCTTTTCTAAGGGCTATCATGCGGTCTAGCGCTCCAAAAAGGGAAAGACAAAGGCAATTGGGGCTCTGTTTTTGAGGGTAATCCGCGCGACGACGGGCATACCTGCAATCGGGGCCATATCGCTAGTGCCGGTTGACCAGTGATAGTCACCGTTGGCATCTTGCTTGGGCAGGCTGACCACTTCCACGTAGGTTTGTTCTAAGTCGCTTTGCCGGGCTGATTCAATGGTTGTAATGCTCGGCTGTGAGATTGAATCGACTCGCCCCATGAGCCCGCCCGCCACCTGCTCACCATCTACATCGGGAATCATCAAAACTTCCATATCAGGCTGGATTTGGGCAATCTCTCCAGCGCTAAAGTAGGCCACGCCCACCAGCCGCTTAGCGGGCGCTTGACTGACTGATTCAGACATCGATTCAGACATGGACTCAACCATCGACTCAGGCAGCGAGTCGGCGTACACCAGCGCCCCTTGGCCTGTGGTCGTCACCGGGATGCGGCCCAGCACGCTCCATATCAGCCCGCCGCCCAAAAGCGCGCCCAGCACGGCTAAAGGAAGCCAGCTACGAGGCGTGACAATCTTCATCAGCTGATCGAGCTGCTCTGGGGAAGACAGTCGCTCAAGCGCTTTTTTGCGAAAAATGCTGTCGTTATCCATCGCCGATTCCTCTTGCGGATTTCTCTTATCGAGACTCTACTTTTAGCCGTTGCAGCACCTGGTCAAATCGAGGCTACGAGGCTCGCTCTCTTTCCAGGCAGATCTTCTCTGATACCTCTTCTCTCAAGATATAGCCAACGCTGCGAACCGTGTGTATCAGGCGATTTTTCTTGGTAGAGTCTAACTTTTTACGCAGATAGCGAATGTAAACCTCAATAATATTAGAGCTGCCAAAGTATTCGTAGCCCCAAACGTGCTCTAGAATTTGGGTCCGGCTCAGCACTTGAAAATAGTGTTCCATCAGGTACTCTAGCAGGTCAAACTCTTTGGCGGTTAGTCGAATAAAGCGATCGCCGCGAAAAACCTCTCTCGTTTCACGGTTGAGCTGAAGATCGGCGCAGCGCAGCACCGACGCCTGTCCCTGCCGTCGCCTTTGGTGGGCCAAGCTGGCGTGAATTCTCGCGAGAAACTCTTCTTTAAAAAAGGGCAGCGAAATGCAGTCATTGGCCCCCGCTTCTAACCCCGCAATCCGGTCTTCAGCGCTGTCTCCTCGCGTCAGCAAAATAATCGGCTCCTCGCTTCTGCCCAAACGCAGCCGATGGCAGATCTCTACGCCAGAGAGCCGCGGCGGTGACCAGCCGACAATCACCAAGTCTGTCGCAATCCGTTTGACCGCGAGCAGTCCCCGCATACCGTCGTGAATAACGCTGACCTGATAGCCTTCGTTGTTCAGATCGATCTGAAGTGATTCTGCCAGCTCTAGCTCATCGGCAATGATCATGATGTGCTTGAGCTGAGTCCGGCGAGGGACCGTCTGTACGTCTTTCCCTGTCCTGGAGAGGGTTTGTGAAAACATGGTCAATACCTACAGAACAGCAGTTGTTTGGACTTTTGTTAATGCGAGCAGATTAGCGATCGCCACCTATATTTAAGCCTGTTTGTTTGAGCCTGTTTGACCTCAGTTGGGCTTATAGCGGACCTTACTTCTCAAACTTTCATGCGCTTCTAATATTTTAAAATTGGATGTCTGTAGAATGATACTGGCAGAGTGCGAGCCGTAAAATCACTAAGGCTAGCGGCAAGTCACTTTCCAATTTTGGAAAGTACGGCCAGAAAGTACGGCCAGAAAGTACGACCAGAAAGTACGACCAGATCGCTGGCTATGCAAGGCGGGTAAGGCCCCTTTTCAGCGCGGTCACGACTGCCTGAGTGCGATCGCTCACACCGAGCTTACTCAAAATATTGTTAACGTGAAACTTAACAGTCCCTTCCGAAATCAAGAGATCTTTTGCAATCGTTTGATTGCTTTTACCTTGAGTCAACAAGCTGAGCACTTCAATCTCGCGCTCGGTGAGCTCTTCGCCCTGTAGTCGCTCGGTCAGCTTTAGCCCCACCTCTACTGGAATATACCGCTGACCCTGATGCACCTTTCGCACCGCCTGAGCCAGCTCTTGAGCCGTCGTATCTTTGAGCAAGTATCCTCTAGCGCCGGCCTGTAGTCCCCGATAAATATCCTCATCGGTATCGTAAGTGGTGAGGATAATAATCCGTGCCTCTGGAGAGCGCTGACGGATTTTGACAATAGCTTCTAATCCATCCATCTGTGGCATTCGCAAGTCCATTAAGGTGACGTCAGGCTGGTGGGTCTGATAGTGGGCGATCGCCTCTTGGCCATTTTCAGCTTCAGCAACAACGGAAATATCCGCCTGCTGCGAGAGAATGGCGATAATCCCTTGCCTGACCACATGATGATCTTCAACAACCAGTACAGTAACTTGAGATGACGGCTCAGACGGTGGCTGTTCCATAATTCGGCTCCTCGCACGACGATGCGGTTTCTACACTACTTTTCTAATGAGATTTGCTAACGAGAGCGGATGGGGATAACAACCTCAAGGGTCGTTCCCTCACCGGGGACGCTGTTGAAATAAAAGTCTCCCTCAAAGCGGGCGGCGCGCTCACGCATGCCCACTAGCCCAAAGCCTTCGACATCCGCGACAGAGCTAATTTGAGTGCCGATGCCATCGTCAGTGATCTGAATGCGAACTTGCGCAGGGGTAAAGTGCAGCGTCAGCGTCAGCGTTTTGGCCTGGGCATGGCGCAGAGCATTCGTAATCGCCTCTTGACCGATTCGCAACAGGTTGGTTTGCAAGTTTTCGGGCAGCGGCAGCGGCGTACCCACCAGGTAAAACTCGCCCCGCATCGAGCTTTCTTGGGTCATTTCTCTGACAGCCGTTTCGAGCGCCTTGTGCAAAGTAGCCGTTTCGAGCGCTTCAGAGCGCAGCGCCCGCACCGAGCGTCTCGCTTCCGACAGGCCCCGGCGCGCCAAGTTACCCGCCCGGCTAATGTAGATCTGCGCTTCTTGAGGATTGTGGCTGAGCACGCCTTTCGCCGCTTCTAGCTGAAGCGAGATGCCGGTAAAGGACTGAGCCAAGGTGTCGTGAATTTCGCGGGCAAGCCGGGTGCGCTCATTGATCAAGGTGGTGCGTTCGGCAACCGCTCTTGCCCGGAAGGTGCGATCGCGCTCTATTGCACCACTCACACAAGCCGCTGCCGTTTCTAAAACGGTGATTTCAGCCTCGCTCCAAACTCGCTCAAATTCACAGTCATCTAATCCCAACAGGCCCCACCACTCGCCCGCAACGGTAATCGGAACGCCCATCAAAGACAGCGCCTGACCTGGCCTGAGCGCGGCTTTACCGCCGAGCTCACGCGCTAAAAACTGAGTCGCTCGCCCCGCCTTTAGCGGCTCAGTCAGATGATCTGGAAAAGCGTTTATCGGCACTGGAAAGTGGCCACCGGTCTCTAGCTTGGAAAGGATGCCGGGTCCGTTCCATTCCATTTCGAGGGTAAACATCAGCTCGCCAGTTTGTTCATCTTTGACGTTTTTTAAGATGTAGGCGCGAGATTGAGCGGTCCCTTCTCCTAAAATTTGTAAGACGGCGGGCAGTGCTTCGACTAGCTCATTGTGCGCCACCAAGCACCGGGTGGCAGCGTTGACACAGTTGAGCAAGCTGTCTCGCTGACGTAGCTGCTGATTGTAGGTTTCTAGCTCAGCCGCTCTAGATTGGGCGATTTGTTCGTTGAGCGATCGCCGATCACGGGCAGCGGTTTGTTGCGCTAAGCGGGTGCGATCACGCTCTAGTGCGCTCCCAATCAGCACAGCGGCAGTTTCTAAAACGGCGATCTCTGACTCATTCCAAATTCGCTCACTCGTGCAATCATCGAGGCCAATCACGCCCCACCATTCGTCTGCAATGTGAATTGGCACTACCAGCAAAGACAGCGCGTGATCCTGCCTTTGCAGCGCTTGAGCAGGCTCTGAGAGATCGCGGGCTAATCCCTGCACTGGCTGGCCAGCCTGAAGTGCCGCTGGCCAATCGCCAAAGGGGCTGTAGGCCATTGGAAAGCGTCCGGGGATTTGGCTAATTTTCAAAATGCCGGGAGCTGTCCATTCATAGGGGCATATGCCTATCCACGCTTTGCTTTGCGCCTCAAGAGAGTTCTCAACAATGTAGATTCGATCAACGGTAGCGGCTTGAGCGATCGCCGCTAATGCAGCATTAGCCGCCGCGTCGAAATCCATCGCCGATAGCAGACACCTGGCCGCTTCAGCTACCCCATGCAGCAATGAAACCTGCGTCGGATTATCTGGTTGAACAACTGGCTGAATAGGACGAGCTGAGGACATAAGCTGAGAAACGAAAAGCCCCTTGTGATTAACCGTACTCCTTTTTGTACTTATTTTTACGGTCAATCGCGTCGCTTTATGTGTCCTAATCAATCAGACCTTCTAGCCGCGCCGCCTGCTCGATTTTCACTCTAATGTCCTCGTTTGGATTGTCGTATACGCCTAGCGCATCTTGAATGTAGAGCCAGTAGCTGCGAATCGTGCGAGGGCTGACGCCCATATGTTCAGCGATCGCCTTATCTGAGAGCCCGATCTGAAACTTTAGCATTAGGACGCTGAGCCAAGGCGGATTGAACTGAGGTTGCGATCGCACCTCTGGCGGCAGATAAATTGATTTTCGCAGCGCTAGCTCGACCATCTTCAAAACAACAGCTAGCGGCTGGGTTTTATCGACTGCAACAAGGCCAGCCGGATAGCGATCAATTTCTGGCTTGAGACGCACCAGCGGTCTGACGCTAGCACTGAGCACCCCAATCGACACCGCCGGATTACGCTTTATCAACAACGTGCTCAACAGTTCAATACCTGCTGAAAACTGAGCGGTTTCTCCTAGCACCTCTGGCAAATCGAGATCTAATATCACCAAGTCCAGCGCATATTGTTCAATCATTTGTCTGGCAGTGCTACAGTCTCGGGCACTCAATAGCTGCGCTTCTGGATACGCCCGCTGCAGACGAGCCGTCACACATTCCACAATCGCAGCGTGATCATCAACCACTAAGAAAGTGAACGGTGTTTTCTTGTTGTCAGTGCCTGTTTCTAAATCTGTTTGGCTAGCTTCCATCCAGCTTCCATAAAAACGCTTTCATCTCCTCTCCTGACATTAGAGAGAATAGAGAAATCGCGAGTCTGCTGAGCGATCAGTCTTTCCATAGGTCCTTTGGCCAAAGATAGTCCTGGCTATTTGGCCAGCTTGTAAGCCTAACGATTGGCCAGGTTGAATCGTCGTTTTGACCAGATTAGCTCGCAAATCGTTCCCTGCGGTAAGTGCGGACGACGCTGAAACTGACCGCCGAGACGTTGGGCTAAGGCGACGGCCTGACGAGTGCCCTGGCCGATTTTCCCAGGGGTAGCAAGGCCATTTTGCCCGTTGTCAGCAATTTGAAGACAGTACTGGAGATCTTCAACGGTGCAGATGACGTCTATGCGGGTGGCCTCAATCGCATGCTTACCGATATTGAGCAGCGCTTCTTGCAAGAACAAACATAGGCCCCGCTTTTGCGCCGAACTGAAACGGCCTTGACTGAGGCTTTCAAAGTTAGGCGCGATGTAGGTTTGCACCGTGTCAAATCCCGGCAGCGGCTGGTTGAGGGTGTGATCATAGACCTGATAAAGCAGATCTCCCAGAGGCTGCTGGAGATCTAAAAAAGTGTTATCTGCTATATAAAGACTGTTAGTGCGGGTGGCCGTGTCCTGACGCATATAC
>JBAUIB010000287.1:0-4269 GCA_049680585.1 Phormidesmis sp. | reverse complement strand
AGGAGACAGTATGTATAAAGACAATCCAATCGCATCTATTCCCTTAGTGCCAGGACAAATTATTCCGGGGGGCGCGGCAGGGGGCGCGGAGCCGATTGAGCTAAATGCCGGTAGAGAGATCCTTCGGCTAGTGGTGAGTAATGGGGGCGATCGCCCGATTCAAGTCGGCTCTCACTTTCATTTTTATGAGGTGAATGAGGGCTTGCAGTTTGAGCGAGAACAAACCAAAAAAATGCGGCTAAATATCACTGCCGGAACCGCTATCCGCTTTGAGCCAGGGGACGAAAAAGAAGTAGAGCTAGTGCCCTACGGCGGCAGTCAGGAGATCTATGGCTTCAACGGCAAGTACGACGGCACGCAGCTTAAAAAATAGTCATGCCTCACACTTGAGAAAGTCCAGCGAAAAGTCAGCGTTGCGGAGGGAGGAAAATGCCAAAATCAGCAGCCCGCTTGGGGATTGGCGGACCGGTCGGGAGCGGCAAGACGGCGCTTATAGAAGGCATTGTACCGCTGCTAATGGCGCAGGGTGTGGAGGTGGCGATTGTCACAAATGACCTGCTGACGAGCGAAGATGCCGACCGGCTGAAGCGCAAAGGCTTCTTACCGGCTGAGCGCGTAATTGGTGTCGAAACCGGGAGCTGCCCTCACACCGCTATCCGCGAAGATCCGACGATGAATCAGCTGGCTGTGCAGGATTTGGAGCTGCTGTTTCCCCAGCTAGATCTAATTTTGATTGAGAGCGGCGGCGATAATCTGGCCTCTACCTTTAGCTACGAGCTAGTGGACGCTTACATATTCGTGATTGATGTCGGCGCGGGCGATGATATTCCTCGTAAGAACGGGCCGGGGTTTGTGCAGTCTGATTTGGCGGTCGTGAATAAGGTGGATTTGGCACCTTATGTGGGCGCGGATTTGGCGCTGATGCGATCGCAGTCCGCCGAATACCGGCAGGGCAAACCGGTGGTGTACACCAACTGCAAGACTTTAGAAGGGCTAGACGAGGTAGTTGCGTTCATTCAAGCCACGCTGTTGTTTTCTCAGCCACCAGAAAAATCACAGAGGGTGGATACTGTTGTTGCCTGAGACCCTTACTACCGCCTCGCAAGCGCAGCTAGCGCTAAAATTAGCCTGTAATGCGGCTGGGAAAACCGTTTTGAGCCATCGCTACATGGCCTATCCGCTGAGCGTTTCACCGGTTTTTCGATTAGAAGAAAATGAGCAGGCGACTTCCGCAGATCGCGCTTATCTCTATCGGATGAATACGTCTCCAGGGCTGTTGGCAGGCGATCGCCTCGACATTTCTCTGCAGCTCACCTCAGGCGCTCAGCTTTATCTTGCCGATCAGTCCGCGACAAAGGTCCATACGATGCCTGATGCCAATGATCACGCGGTCGTGAACTATCGAATTGAAGTGGGCGATCGCGCCACGCTAGAATTTCTTCCCGAGCCCCTGATCCTATTTGCAGATGCGGCCTTACAACAGACCACTGAGATTATGCTTCACCCGTCAGCGGGGTTGAGCTTGGCAGAGATTATTTTGCCAGGACGACTAGCCCGAGGAGAGATCTATCAGTTTCGCCAGTATCTGAGCCGTTTGCGCGTGAGGTCAACCGACAGGCAGGTACGGTTTACAGAAGCGATGAAGCTCTTGGGCAAGGATAATCGATTTTCGCAGCACGCCCTCTTTTCTAGCGGGGCAGTCTTAGGAACGCTGCTGCTCGTCCTGCCAACAGACATTGCAACTAGAGAAAACCTGTCTTTGTTAGGAGCTGAGATAGATGAACTCGCCAGCAACCAAGGATCGCTTGAGCTAGCAAGTTCTATACTGCCAGGGGCAAACGGTTTGTTTGTGCGAGCGATGGCCAAGACCACTCGGGAAATGCAGGCTTGCTTCAAAGCAGCCGTAGACTGTGTACGGAAACTGCGGGGGGAGGCTTTGTTGCCTTATTCACTCTAAATGGGGACGCCGACTGAACGGGCTGACACGTACTTAGGGAATGTGAGCGAGAGCACTGATCTCGCTCAGCGAGTTGCGCAAGCGCAGGAAAAGGGCTGTTGTTGGGAAGTGTCGATTGAGATAGGCGATCGCACCAAAGGTCGCATTCTCACCTACACTGCTGCGGGTCAAGCCGTTGGCATTGTCAAAACGCGCGATTGGCTGCTACGAGAGGGCGATGTATTTCTCTCAAGTAACAACAACAAGTTGGTGGTTATCAGCCTTCAGGCACAGCCAGTGATGACGTTGCGATTTGAGGCTGGAGCGGAGAATCGGGCGATCGCCTTGGTTCACTTAGGCCATGTTTTGGGCAATCAGCACTGGCCGATTGTCGTCAAAGGTGACGTGCTATATGTGGCGCTGGTTACAGAGGCGGCTGTGATGGAATCAACCATTCGTAAGATGACCGATACGCTAGCACTAAAAGGATTGCAGATTGGATACGAGAAACACCAGCCTGTGGAATCTGTAGACTTTACTAACGCTACTCACACTCACCACCTGCATGACCATCCCCATTAGCTTGTCTCTATCGGAGTTTGCCAGCATGAGCGAGGATGTTTTCGCCCAGCCGTTTGTTTTGATGCAGCTAGCAGACTCGTTTTTCCCATCCGGAGCCTACACCCTCTCACATGGGCTAGAAAGCTTGGTGCAAGGTGGACAGATGAACAATTCTGAAGATGTCGAAAGCTTTGTGCGGCTGCTGTTGTGCAACAAAGTGGGTAGCACCGATTTGGTGGCGCTTGCTCATGCGCATACTGCGAGCGACTGTGGTGATTTGGGAGCGATCGCAAACATCGACGCCCGTTTATTTGCTCAAACCCCAATTGAGCAAACCCGCATCGCTCAGCGACAAAGCGGACGGGCGCTGCTGATGGTAGCGAGTAAAACGTGGCCTCACTCGCAGCTAGAAACACTGGGCCAGCAAACGGCCCGAGGCGAAATAAACTGTCTGCATCCAGTGGTGTTTGCCGTCGTCGCGCAGGTGGCAGGCTTATCTCAACAGGCGGCGATGGCAGCGTTTGTACATGGATTGGTGACAGGTCTATTGGGTGCGGCGATACGGCTAGGAGTCATCGGACATTTGCAGGCACAGCAGGTGAGGCAGGCAGTTTCTGAGGATATGGCGATGGTTTGTCAGCAAGCACCGAGGCAATCACTCGATGAGATGTGGTCTTGCACACCGCTAATCGACATCGCCCAAATGCGGCAGGCTAAGTTGGCCACGCGCTTATTTGCGAGTTAAAGCCGCTAGCTAGTACTACAAACGCTTGAGTAATTCGTCTTGCTCGGAACGATTTGGTCATTTTTTATGTCTTTGCGCACCATAGCGGCCAAGCCGTCCCACTGTAAGTCAGTCGTCGCTTCAAAACGAGCTTGCCAAGCTTGCTCGTCCTTCAATTCCGAGAGGAGTCTAGTAGCGATCGCATCTTGCTGCTCATCTGAGAGTTTAGAAATTTCTGATATAGCTTGTTGGAGAAGATCAGTCATTATTTTGACAGAAGATAGGCTCATTGGCATTGCGTGTGTCGTAGCTCAATCATTTCGATTTTTCCTTTCAAATTCTCTACGAACTGGCGTCATTAGTGCTACTAGCAATAGAAAGCAATCCGCCTAGCACAAAGCAGCTACCAAGGCCAAATCCCAATGTCGGAATCTCTTGTAACAGAATCGACGCAAACAAAACGGCAAACATCGGTTCTGTGAGCAAGATTGCAGTTGCCAAAATCGCGGGTAGTCGCTGAGCAGCGATGGTGTAGCACAGCGTAGACATGGCGGTAGGCAGAATGCCTAAGCCTAACAGCACAAATATGGCTCGCTGATCTAAACCGGTGAACTCGGCTGAATTAGAAAACAGTACTGTGCAGAGAGAAGAGAGCACACAGCCTAGTAAACAAGTGACAAAAACAACGTTGATTGATCTGAACGTTTTGCCGCGACGAGAGAGTGCCCCAAACCAAAGGGTATAGACAGCTAGCAGCGCCGCCGCGCTGAGAGCAAACAGATATCCTGCCGGTGCCTGTAAAGATGTGCCAGCAGAAGCAGGACTGAGCGATCGCTGAGGCAGTAAGATCAGCGCCACACCAGCGATCGCCAACAACGTCCCGATTCCCTCGCGCCTGCGTATGCGGACTTTAGCCAGCAGTTTATAGACAACCACAAAAATAGGAGGTGTGCTCAGCAGTAGCGTGATTTCTCCAACTGGAGCTATCTGAAAAGCTGCCGTGCCCAACAGAAAACCACCAATCAGCGGTAAGCTGAGACCCCAGATC
>JBAUIB010000286.1:0-5798 GCA_049680585.1 Phormidesmis sp. | reverse complement strand
TCAAACCCTCGGCAAAGATTGAGACGATTCTGAAAACCGACAGTGATCGCGAACTCCAAGTTCTGTACGCGACGACTCAATACATTAAGGACGTTGCGCGTGTAGAAACACTGCACATCAGCAGCACAGACTTCGCGCCAACTGAGGCAATAACAGCCGCGACGCTCTCAGTCGCAGAAGCTGCTGAGATGATTGAAGAGAGTCAACCCAAATCGCCTGGCTCAGCTGTCGAGCAAACACAAGAGAACGTACTCGCTCGCTTTTTAGAGCAGCCCTCGCGCTACTTTGACAACTTTTTTGTTGATTATAAGAAGCCAGCGCTTTCGCTAGCCATCCTTCTAGGGGTGGGTGTGACCTACAAAGTGCTGCACTCTATGCTGGAAGCGATTGATGATGTACCTGGGCTCGCAGGCATTTTTCAGCTCGTTGGGATTGGCTATAGCATTCAGTTTGGAGTGCGCAGGGTGCTGAAAGGAGAGACACGCGATCGCGTCCTAACGCAGCTAAAAGAGATTTGGAGTGAAGTGGCAGGCAATCCACAAAGCCCAGAAGCCACAGCCGCTGCCCAATCTGTTAGTCAGCCCAGCGAAGCCTACCGACGCGAAACCCAGCGTACCAGCCAGGCTAACGAGGACGCTGAATTACAGCTAATCCCAGCACCAGCGGGCGTGACCTCAGCTGAGCTGATCAGAGCCACCTCTGATACTAGGCTGACCGACAGTGCCCAAGCCGACCAGCGAAAAATGTTTGCGGGCGTGACGGGCACGGTGCAGGTCCTGATTCCGCTCACAGGGGTGGTGGATGTAGAGGCGCTACGAGCAAAATTAGAAAAAGACTTGAGCAAGGCGGAAGGTGAAATCAAGTCGCTGGGCGGTCGTCTAAGCAACCAAGGCTTTGTCGATAAAGCACCAGCAGAGGTGGTGCAGGGCGCAAGAGACGCTTTAGCAGAGGCTGAAAAGCAGGCAAAGCTTGTGCATGAGCGACTAGCAATGCTGTAATTTAACGCGATCGCGCGCTCAACCAGTTCTGCAAATCTGTGAGCGTCGAAAAATCCAGTAGCGCCTCAGCGAGATCTTCTATCTCAAGTAAGGGTAGCTCTGATACAGTCTTGCGTAGCTCTTCTGAAAGATCACCAAATCGCTTGTCCAACAGCCGCAAAACGATGCTTGCCTCGCCTTCTTGGCGACCTTCTTGGCGACCTTCTTGATAGACTCTTGATTCTTGAATGGTAATGTCTAGCATGGCTTCTATTTGTTGGCGACTGAGTTCTTGGAATCGATACCACAAAATCGTTGCAACCACTTCTATGATGGCACGACTTGAATCTGCTGGAGCTTCTTGGCGGGCTCTAGTGACTAATTCCTGCGCTGCTTGAATGGTCTGAGTTTCTTTTTTGACGGTGGTGAGAGCCAGTACACCTACCCATAGCGGTAGGTGCTGAATATCGCCTAGCTCATCAAGATATATTCGATGAACCTGATTGCCGTTCAGCAAACTCCTATGTGGGTGAAGATCGTTTTGCTCCGTTTGTCGGGAGGGACAGATGACGACAATTTGTAAGTCGCTGAAGCGAGGGCGGTTGCGATAGAAATATAGAAACGATTCTGAGAAAATGCGTTCATAGAGCTGCTCGTCTTTTTGCATTTGTAGTTCGCAAAAGTAGACGGTGCCGAGGGTGTCGTCAGGCGGAAGGAAGACACCATCAATTTCGAATCGCGGTTCTTTGACGGCGACTGAGTCGAAGCGATAGGCTTCGGCGTTGTTGGGTGGATGGGGGATTAGATTGAATAGGGTAGTGGGCGATCGCTGAAAAATCTGGTAAAAAATGGAATCTCGTCGCATGCTGTATAGCCGATGTCGGCTCCATTAATCAAGCACATGAATGACCGCGCCCACCGCAGCGCCTTGAGCCGCGTTTTCTAAAAAGCCGTCATCATTGGTGATCGTGCCAACTGCACCAGCTGTCACTGCGCCCACCCCGACATCCTGGACAATACTGCGGTCTTCATTCCTGCGTAGTTCCTCATCAGCTGCATGGACTGCCACACCAGCTGCCGCGCCATTGGCTGCATTATCTAGGCCAATGCCATTGCCAAAGATAACACCCGTAACGACACCTACACCCGCACCGACAGCGGCATCTTCTCCTAAGCTACCGGCCCTAGCAGGCTGAGCGATGAGCATTGTGGCACCAAGTAGTCCGGCGATCGCCACCCCCGGTCCAATGACTCTACGAATCCAGTCAAATCGTGTCATCACAACTAACCTCCTTTCTGATACTGGGTTCAAAGTATCAAATATAGTTCGTACCTAAATGATAGCGAAGTGCTCAAATCTCAGATGAGAAATGCGTCAGAAAGTATGGCACGGCTGTTTTCTTATGGATACTGAGCCAGCGCGATCGCCGCATTCTGTCCGCCAAAGCCAAAGCTAAAGCACAGCGAATACTGCAAATGCGCTGCCCTTGCCTGCCGGACAAAGTTGAGGTCAAAATCGGGCTGACGCAAACCCGTGCAGGGGAGAAGCTGCTGCGCTTTTAGACTGAGTAGACTAAGCGCGATCGCCACTCCCCCAGATGCCCCTAATGTATGCCCTGTCGCCCCTTTTGTCGCCATAATCGGTATAGCCTTACCAAAAATCTGCTCGATCAAATCTGCCTCCATTTGATCGTTAAGCGCCGTGCTAGTCCCATGAACATGCACCGCGTCGACCTCGTTGGGCGTTAGCCCACTGCGCTGTAAACACTGCTCCACCGCTCGCCTAGCCATGCGATAGCTTGGATCAGGAGAGCTGACATGGTAACTATCGTTCGTCAGCCCTGCCGCTAAAATCTGCCCGTAGACCATCACCCCTCGTTGCTCTGCTAGTTCCGCCGACTCCAACACCAGCACCGCACCGCCCTCGCCGAGCACAAAGCCCTCCCGCCGCTGGTCGAATGGATAGCAGCCTGTCTTCGCCAGCGCCCCCATTTTACGAAATCCAGTTAAGGTTAGGGGCGTAATCGGCGACTCCACCGTGCCTGCGACGACTCGCTGACACTGCCCGCTGCGAATCAGCTCAGCGGCTTGGGCTACTGCCCATACCCCTGTCGAACAAGCTGCCATCGGGGCTAATACAGGCCCGCCGCTTTCCACCTGCCGCGCCGCTGCCAAAGCAGGCTCGTGAGGCATTGACTCTAACCACTCCGCTTTTCGGAATGCCGTTCCTACCGACGGTTGAGTAGCCATTGCCTCCCACTGCCGCAAGTGACTGCGGCTAGAGCCGATCACGACCCCGCAATCAATGCCAAACCCTGAGCCGGAGTGATCGGCACTTTTCGCACCGGTGGCGAGTTCAGCATTTGCCCAAGCCTCTCGAACAACCGTCTGTGTAATGTCGCTTAGCACTAAAGGGACTTTGCCCCTCATTGCCAAGGGTTGTGGGTCTAAATTTAAAAAAGGCTGGCGAAGCGCGATCGCACTTTCGCCAGCCTTCAGTTTTTGCCAAGTTGTCAGCGCCGTAGATCCTAGCGCCGTCGTCAGGCCGAGGCCCGTGACCACTACCTTAGTCTTTCTTTTCACCCGGTCATAGGACGAGAATCACTGCGCCTGCTCACGATTGGCGTCTGCTTCAGGGTTAGGACTGGGCTGAGACAGGTTTTCTGCGCCAGAAACCACCTTAACCGAGGTGATTTCATCGCCTAGCTGAATGCTATCCACCACGTCCATTCCGTCTGTCACGTAGCCGAACACCGCATAGTTTCCGTCTAAAAAGGCGACGTCGGCCAGCGTGATATAAAACTGCGCCGAAGCCGTATTTACGCCTGAGCGGGCCATCGCGATCGCCCCTCGACGATGAGGCAGCGCCGGTGCTGCATTGATGCCTGCTTCTGGAAGCGTTTGGCCATACACTGGCTCACCTGCCTCTGCGGGCAAAATCTCTAGAGGAATCAGACGGGGCTGACCGCTATCCGCATCTACGTAGCTACCTGTTCCGAGCTGACTGGTCGGAACGTTAGGATCAGCGCTCTGTGGATCGCCCCCTTGAACGACAAAAGGCTCAGGCGATCGCACCACTCGGTGAAAAACCGTTCCGTCGTACACGCCTTTTTCAGCGAGATCCACAAAGTTGCCAGCGGTCACAGGCGCTTCGTCTCCGTCTAGCTCAACGGTAATCGGCTGATCGCCCACCATAATTTCTACCGTCGCTTTCCCGTTTAGCTGAGGTAAACCGGCAGTTAAAGCAGCGGCGTCAGGGGCCACAGCGACAGAAGTTTGCGCATTTGGTGAACTGGCTGAACTGGCGGCTTCTGGCGTATCGCGGGTACTGCAGCTTGCCATTAATAGTGCGATCGCTATCAAGACCCCCCATCGCTGCCGTGCACCGGGTTTCAGTGGGCCAAACATCACGTCAAACCCTATCTTTAAAGTCATAAGTTGCGATTCCTGGTAACCGTTGGTCACAGCTAATCACCGTGGACAACAATGTGGCTTAGATGTGGCCTATTGTGTCACGGCGCTAGCAAGCGTTCAATGTGGAGAACAGCGAGACAGCTCTGTATAGTTTGTGACTATAGACCTTCTAGCGGCACCTGCAAAAAACGAGCAAGCTCAGCCCCTTGATTTTCTAACTCTGAAAGCGCCATGGGTTGACCGACTCGGGTTAGTGGAATGTCCCCCTTGCCTTTTACCTTTAAGTAGAGCGATCTTTTCGGATTGAGCCCTTCTTGAATTTCAGCACGCACAGCCAGCACATCTGCAAGCGGATAGCGCAGATCGATTTCGCGGTTCTTTCCAGGAAAGCTGTGTCTAAAAATACGCGCCTCACCGGACTCTTTATTGAATTCGTTGTAGCCGCCGCCAATATTCCACACAATAATTAAGCAGAGGTATACGCATAGCAACAGCGCTGCCGTCCCGTAAAAGCTCATCGCAATGCCTTGCGGAATAAACACGAGCTGAGCCGGCAAATCTGAGAAGGGCAATAGATTAGTATGAAGATAGCTAGAGATCCCCGACAGCAAAAAACCCACGCCACCAATCGCTGTAACGCCCGCCCAAAAGTAATTGCTGGGACGCCGAGCGCCTAAAATCTCGCGGCGAAGTATCTTTTTTTCAGAAGTTTGGCTAGACGGAGGTGAAGCAGATGTTTTAGGGGCAGGCATAGTCAAAAGGGGGTAAGGACTCGCTACCGACAGTCCATAAAAAAGCGGAGCATACTTCCTAAATAGTATCTGTTTACTCAAATATTTGATCAGTGAGCCTTCTATGATTTATCAACGAACCTTCTATTCACGCTTCTTATAGATAGAAACATTTCTATACAGGGTGACTGCTAAGGCTCATCTTGGTCTGAAATTGCCGTAGCGTTTTATCCTGCGTGACGCCTGAAAAAAAATCTTCTCGAAAATTATTGTTAAGATGTGGCGAGCTCTCTGATAACGAGTTAGTCTACTGACATAGAAAGGTTTTAGCGATTTGTCCGAGCTTCTTGTGCTGGGCAAATTGGAGAGCGATCGCGCCAAACGGGCCCTAAACATAGATCTTTAAAACCTAAATACAATCTGAGAATTTACATGACAGATTGTAAAAAAAGGAATCTATCTTTATGATAAGTACATGCCAAAGTCCTTTGTGGCAGTGAATTTTAGCTGCCCAGTCAAGGGACTGAATGCCATATTAAGAGGACTTTATTAATGACCATAGCAATGGGACAAGCGCCCGCTGGTCGGGGACGGTTTGACGTCCTTGACGACTGGCTGAAGCGCGACCGATTTGTCTTTATTGGCTGGTCCGGTTTGCTTTTGTTTCCCTGCGCCT
>JBAUIB010000285.1:0-24484 GCA_049680585.1 Phormidesmis sp. | reverse complement strand
TACTTTGCGTAGTAAGCCCGGTATGATAGATGACATAGCTATTCAGGTGGTTTGTTGTGTTAACAAAACCCTAGACCTGAATAGCTTTTCTGTCCATTTCTCTCCCTTTTCTGTCCGGACTATTGTTAATCTGGGTCGATTGGAGAAGACTGATGGGGCACAGCGCTACGCGATTCCCGCAGATGTTGATATTGAGGCGCTGAAATCGGCCGTCATCTGGTGCCGCCAGTTCGATGTCACCTTCGGCTATGCAACTTTTTAAACGCACTTTTTAAACGCACTTTTTAAGCGCGAAGGAATGCTACGCCCCGAATAGCGGCCTCAGTCCGTTTCAAACGGAATTCGAATGATAAATTCCGTTCCTTTGCCCAGCTCAGATTGGATGTCGATAGTACCGCTGTGCTTCTCGACGACAATTTGATGGGCGATCGCTAATCCTAGTCCTGTGCCCTGACCAACCGCTTTCGTCGTAAATAAGTTCTCAAAGACTCTTTGTTTCGTTTCGTCTTCCATCCCTATGCCGTTATCTCGAATGCCCACTGCGACGAGCTGTTGATCAGCCGACAGATAGATCGTAATGTCAATCCGATTAGGCTGCTGCTGGATCTCAGCAAAAGTCTTTCCCTCACTCGCTTCTTCAATAGCGTCAATAGCATTCGCCATTAAGTTCATGAAGACCTGATTGAGCTGGCCGGGAAAGCAAACAACAGGAGGAATCTCTTGATAGTTTGTAACAACTTCAATGGCCGGACGGTGATCGTTCGCTTTGAGGCGATGCTTGAGAATAAGTATCGTACCCTCAAGCCCTTCGATAAGGTCAAAAGGCACTTTGTACTCTTTATCGGCTCTAGAAAAGGTTCTCAGGCTTGTACTGATCTTTCTAATTCGCTGAATGCCTTGCTCCATAGAGCGAAACAACTTTGGCAAGTCTTCGCGCAGATACGCTAAGTCAATGGCTTCAATCTCTTCCTCTATATCCGAGTTTGGCTGAGGCAGCGCTTGCTGATAGAGATCAATTAGACCCATCAGATCTTCTACATACGTTTGCGCAGGCTTTAAATTGCCCGAGAGAAACCCAATCGGATTGTTGATCTCATGGGCAATGCCTGCCATAAGATTGCCAAGAGCAGACATTTTTTCCTGCTGAATAAGCTGTAGCTGCGACTGTTTTAGCTGTTCCATTGCAGCGGTTAGCTCGCTCGCCTGCTGTTCTAACTTTTGGTTGAGCGCTTCTAGCTCAATACTCGATTGCTTACGATCTGTAATATCCTGATACGTCCCCAAAATTCCAATTACTTCACCTTGCGTATTGTGCAAAGGCACTTTGTTGGTTTCTAACCAAGCATGTTTCCCATCGTCCTGAAGTTGGGGCTCAACAATCCCTAGCTCTGCTTTATTGCTAGTCATTACTCGGCGATCGCCCTCTCGATAAAAGCTGGCTTCTTCTGGCTGCCAGGGCATCTCATAGTCGGTTTTGCCAATGATGTCTTGGGGTGACTCTAGCCCCGCATCCTGCGCAAAGCTTTGATTGCATCCTAAATAAGCTGAGTTTTCGTCTTTCCAGAAGATAGCTTCAGGCAGTGTATCCATCACGAGCTGTAGCAGCTGCTGAGACGCTGTCAGCTGATGTTCAACTTGCTGACGCTGAATGGCTTCTTGAGTGCGATCGCGCCTAAGCATTTCCATTTCTGATTGCAGTACGCAGAGCGTTTGTTCTAGACGGGTTACCTGCGCCTGCAGAAGCGCTGACTTTTCGAGTGTGTTCATCGCCGGTTTTCCCATCTAAGGTGAAGAGCTTAGGCGTAGAGTACCCGGCAGATACGGCTGTACAAACGCAGCTGGCTATGGCTGGCTATTGATCTGCTGCGTGCCGATTTACTGCGTGTCGGTTTTCTATATATCGCGAAAGGGCCATCAGAGACTACAGTGCGATTGGACGCAATGAAGCACTCTCAGATAAAGACACCATGATCATCAGTGGAAAAACCCAGCTACTAGGGGTAATTGGCTATCCGGTGGAGCATTCTTTTTCACCCGTGATGCACAATGCAGCGATCGCAGTTCTCAATCAGCCGCTTTCGGGCAATTTAGAGGCTCACATAGGCAGTGCGAACTACGTCTACCTGCCCTTCCCTATTCATCCCGATGGGCTACAGGCCGCGATCACCGGGTTTGCCGCCATCGGCCTGCGTGGCTTCAACATCACCATCCCCCATAAGCAAGCAATTATTCCCCTGCTCGATGAGATCACTGACGTAGCGCGAGCGATTGGCGCAGTGAATACCGTATGGCGCGAAGGGAAAAGATGGTGGGGGACCAACACAGATGCGGCGGGCTTTTTAGCACCCTTACAAGCGATGGATCAAAATTGGGAAACAGTCCCTGCGATTGTGCTAGGCAATGGCGGTGCTGCCAGAGCGGTGATCACGGCCTGCCATCAGCTAGGGTGCCGTGAGATATGGGTGGTGGGGCGATCGCCCGATAAGCTCGCAGCCTTTGCCCAAAGCTGGGAGAGTGCGCCAGAAATCGCCAAGAAGCTATCGGTCCTGCCTTGGCAGTTGCTAGCAGAGCGTTTGCCCAATGCTGGTCTTGTTGTGAATGCAACACCTGTGGGGATGCATCCTGCGGTTGAGGATTCACCTTTGAGCGATCGCGAGATCGAACTGATGCGAAAGGGCACGGTGGCCTATGACTTAATTTACACGCCTCGTCCTACCCGTTTTTTGCAGCAGGCAAAGGCAGCCGGGCTGACGGCCATAGACGGACTAGAAATGCTGGTACAGCAAGGGGCAGCAGCTTTGGAAATTTGGCTGGATCGGCCCGCACCCGTGGAAGTGATGCGTCAGGCGCTATTAAATCACTTAGAGCAAACTACATAAAGCAAAATGACCCCCTCAAAGAACAATGAGGCGGTCATTTTACAAACTCTGCACAGATGAATACAGATCAGAGAAAGCGCCAAACGTAGATATTAAGTGCTGGCGCTGAGTTCTAACGCTGGTTAGGAGAGTTTAGCTCTGGGGTCTTAGAGGCGTTTCCTGTAAGAGGATTCTCCTCAGCAATCTCCTCGAGATTAAGCTTTTCCCCAATCGAACTAGATTCTTTCTCAGTGTTAGCCGCCTGTGAAGCCTTGCTTTGTTCCTCACGACGTGCTGCCCTCATTTGGCTAAGGCTCTCTTGAGACATCGTCTCTGTAGCTTCCGTCTTGATTAGAGGCGCCGCCTGTAGAGATGTCTGCATCAGTCCCAAGCATAGAATCGTAGCGATAAATACAAAGGTAATCCGTTTGGCAATGCTCTGTAGAAAAATAAACATAAGGTGTACGTTTTCCTCTTTGAATGGTGTTGAAACAAAAACTTCAGCTAAACGATTTGATTGTTGCAGTGGCCTGAAAGACCAGCTTATCTGGCTTTACGTCTAACTGAGTTAGCTGAAGCGACATATCACCGAGCTCGAAGCTGCGCAAGTCTAGAAGTTCTTGGGTGCTGTCGATAAGTGATTGCGTCAGCGCTGGCATATCGTTGGTGGCTTCATCGCAGCGAATGTCTTCTAGGGCGATGCCGTGCCCATTCGAAACCAGTCGTGGCTCCGCTGAAAACGCAATATGATGCGATTCTACTTTTTCTATGAGCATGACATCTGCCTCAACGGCAATCCGATCCGCCTCTGGAATCGTAAAAACAACATTGCTTGCATCAGTCGTTACTTGTTCACCCGAGTCGAGTTTTACTTTCTGGCCTCGCATTTTCTGCTTAATGTAGTCACTGTTAAATGCCGCTTGGATATCTGTGGGCATGAGAACAATTCGAGCTTTGGCATCGGCTGGCTCGTCTAGCGCAAACTGACCGGCAGCCATTTTCATCATACTGATATCAACGGCATCTGTTTCCAGCCTCAGTTCCGCCGTTCTCAAACTGTTTTGAACCACTAGCCCCTCGCCTTTTACACTGAGGCTATCGAGCTGCCCTTGCGTGAGCTTAAGAGGGTCGGTGTGCACTTCTATATGAAGTTCGTCTACCTGATCTAGCTGGGAAGTAATCAGAGCCTCAAGGGCGCTGCTAATCGACTGTTCGCCGATATCTAAAGCCTGTGATCCCACATCAGTTGCCTTTACTTAAAATCTATGTAACGGATCTTAAAAGGCTTCTCGGCTTTAGCTAGTCTGTCAGAAGTAAGAGTCTGACAAGTTGTATAGGAATAGCTTTTAGCTGTGGCATCTCGGGATTTTTTTTGATCGAGCAGGGAGTCGCTTTAGTCCCGTTCGAGTTTTGGCCTAGAATGAATGTGGCCATACAGTCACTCTTTATATTTGGGAGCACTTGTCTTATGCCGGTAAAAACTGTGGGTAGCCCGCCGCCTGAAGCTGATCAGCTAAGAGCAGACATTGAAAGACAACTGCCCGATATCATCGCCAGCTTTAGCCAAGTTCTACAAGAGCAGTTCGGCTTTAAAGATGTCCGAGTCGGCGGGTTTAGTCTTGTACCCGCAGAAGCTGCCGCCGGCAATATTTCCTGCGATGAGGAGAGCTGTTCTATTGAAGGCAGTGAATAAAGGGTTATAAGCAACATTCTATTGATTGACGAGGTTTTTTATGGGTGGAATGAATCAGTTCAAAACCCTAGTGCTGCTGGCATTGATGAGCGGACTGATTGTGCTAGCAGGCTATCTGTTGGTTGGTAATGAACAGGGCCTATACTACGGCTTGGGGTTTGCGGCTGTGAGTAGTTTTGGATCTTGGTACTATTCTGATCGGGCGGCGCTGTCTGCCTTTCAGGCCAAGCCGACACCGCGTGAAGAGGCCCCGGACCTCTATGAGCGCATTGAGAAATTGAGCGATCGCGCTGGACTGCCTCATCCGACGCTCTACATCGTGCCCTCCGAATCTCCAAATGCCTTTGCCACTGGGCGCGACCCTGAGCATGCCGCGATCGCCCTCACCGAAGGCATCATTGAGCTGTTACCTGCCGATGAACTAGACGCGGTAATTGCCCATGAGCTGACCCATGTGCGCAATCGAGATACCCTCACTCAGGCAGTCGCTGGCACCCTAGCCGGATCGCTGACCTATCTAGGGCGGATTCTGACTTTAGGCGCACTTTACTTTCCAGTTTCACGAGGATTGGGGCGCAGAGGCAACAACCCCATTGCGATTTTGTTTTTGTTGGTGATTGGCCCTCTGGGCGCAGGGCTACTGCGCATGGCAATTTCTAGAACCCGAGAATATGCCGCCGATGCGGGAGCCGCTGAAATTACTGAGAACCCTCTGGCATTAGTGCGTGCGCTTGAAACCTTAGAAGCAATGGGTCAGAAAGTACCTATCCACGGAAATCCTGCCTTTGCGCCATTGTTTATTGTCAATCCGCTCTCGAAAGAGGGCTTGATGAAACTATTTTTGACCCATCCACCAACCGAGGATCGAATCGAGCGTCTCAAGGCGCTGGCAAAAGCGGAAAGCTCCGATGCTACGACCGATTCTTCCCAGACATTGAGTCCTGCCGCTTAAAGGCATCCGACACCTTAAACCCTCATGAACTCGCATGACTTTTCTACGCTCTAAGTTTTTTACAGCTTCTTTCAGAGCCTTTTGTATCGGCCTGCTGACCGTCTGCATTTGCTTTTTGAGCTGGGTGCCAGCAGCCCATGCCCTGACTCAAATTGACCTACAGGACTTAGCTGCCGAAGAGTGTCCTGCCGATGCCGCCTATGCGGAGAACCTGACGACCAGTGGGTCGTCTCAGCAGGCGACGTGCTATCTAATCCAAGGGACAGCCGTTAATAACTCGGGTAAAGATATTGTCGATGCCGATATCTTTGGCCGGATTTACGATGCGGATGACAACGCGGTCATGCGCAACCGCTTTCGACTGGGAGGGATTGAATATGTGCCGCCTGGAGAGAGCCAATTTTCGTTTAGAGTTTCGGTGCCCTCGAATCAGCCTGCGCCGCTCAAACTCGAAAAGTTTAAGGCATCTGGATTTACCAGCAAAGTCAGACGATTTCAGTCTTGGGACCAGTCGATTGACGAATGAGTGCCGCTTGGCGATCGCCCTTACAAAAACAGCCACGCCAGATGTTGATTGTCCGGCGTGGCTATTGTTTGAGCGCTACAGAGAGATGAGCGCTGATTGATTGAATTTTCAACTAAAAAGTGCCGTAGCTGTAGCTCATCGCAACTAGCTGACCACCTGCAGCATTGACCAGCCCTGTAATCAGCTGTAGGGCGAAAATAGCTAGGATTGCCGAGAGATCTAGGCCCCCAATCGGCGGAATAATGGAGCGAAAGAGATTGAGATAAGGATCGGTTAGCTGAGAGATGGTAGAGAAAACAGGGTTTGACCAATCGATATTGGGAAACCAGCTCAGTAAGATACGAACAATCAGCAGCACAAAGTAGATACTGAGAAATCTAGAAATGGCTGTGACTAGCGTGGCCGCGACTACACTCATAGGGTTTACTTCTGGGGTTTACTTCCGGGGTTCGTTAACTATAGGATTTTTGGCTACAGACGATATTGCCTTGTATTCTACCTGATGTGACCCTGTACTGTGCTCAATTTTCCAGCTCTGAGGGGTGGGGTGCAAAATCGCTGACGGTGTGGCCGTTATCGACGTTGCCCATCTGCACTCTGACATCTTCAATAGCCATATTGAGCTGAGAAATTTTATCTTCTAGTTCGCGTCTGGCAATTTCCATGCGCTCTTCGGTCGTCGCGTTTTTAAAGCGGCGGCGCTCTTCTTCAGAGAGCTGGCTGAAGTCATCGGGTTCATTCTGGCGGAGGCGGTTGCTGGCCAATACGCCCACAATGCCGCCAACGATGCCGCCGACTAGCGCACCGGCGACAAATCCACCGGCAAAGTTGTTTTGACTCATCGGGATTCTCCTGGGAAAGTGTTCGGTATTATGATCGCAGTGTAATGATTTGCGTAAAGGCGATTTGAGTAAAGGCAATCAGGTATCGAAAGTGCGATCGCCCGCATCGCCCAGTCCTGGGACGATAAATCCATTCTCATCGAGTCCTTCGTCAATCATAGCGGCGTAGATAATCAGCCCCGGATAAGCGTCGGCGAGCTTTTGTAGGGCCTGAGGCGCAGTCACCACAGCAATAATCCGCACAAGCGCCGGATCCGCGCCGCGTCGGGTGAGTTCGGTCATTGTTTCCATGATCGTACCGCCTGTCGCCAGCATGGGCTCGGATATCATCACACGGGTGTTGGGGGCAAATCGCTCGGGCAGCTTGTTGAGATACCATGTGGGCTCTAAGGTTTCTTCATCACGAGCAAGACCGATGTGATAGGTACTGCCAGTAGGGACGGCGCTCTGGATACCTTCTAACAGCGCTAGCCCTGCCCGCAAAATTGGCACAATGGCAATCGGCACTTCTGGATCGACAAAGGTTGCCTCACAAGTGGTGAGGGGAGTTTCAACAGTCATGTCTGTGGTGGGGAGCCAATCGCGAGCAGCTTCGTAGGCAAGCCAGCGGCCCATTTCAGTCATGGCACTGCGAAAGACCGAAGACGGCGTAGCGGCGCTGCGCAACACCCCTAGCCAATGCTTGATTAGAGGATGGGGGGGAACGTGAATGCGCAGTTGTAAGGCCATAGGGAATGGTAACGGCAGTTGTCAATTAACAGATAAAATTAATCATACTGCGCTGGCTGCGGGCAAGACTAGGCTCTATAGCGTTGGTCATTAGTGTTGGTCATTTTACTTCGCGGCGGATTTGCTGCAGAGTGGTTGCTCGAGAAAGGGCAGCTACTGATTACGCGCTATCAGTTTGTACTTGACAAGATAGCCCAATGAGCAGAAAAGAGCGATCGCTCCTGCCCCGAGTCCAATCGGACTGGGAACCCAGAAGATCGCTTCAATCACTTGGGGTTGATTTGCAGCCAGATGCCAAGTGGCGGTATGACCGCTGATGAACGGCTGCGAAACAGGGGATAGAGCAGCGGCCTGAGCAGTCGGCGCTGCTGCCCTTAAGTTCCAAGGTGTCGTCAAAGAAAAATCTAGATTTAGCCAGCTCAGATCGTTAAGACGAGTGTCAGCAGCGCGCGCTGCCCGCTCATCAAGCTGTAGGCGATAGGTGAGTCGGTTGCGGAGGGCAAAAAGGTAGTTGCGCTGCTGTAGGTCTAGATGGGAGCTGACGTTAGGTGCGCCCGGTAAACGGCCAAATAGGCTGTCATCGCCGTTACCAACGCTGATCGCATCAGTCATCTCTGCACTGTTATAATTTGCGCTGTTATAAAAGGCGTTGAACCGCTCAACTAGCTGTGCGCCGTTGTTAAAAGGCAAGGTGACTTTGAGCGTGTCTGCATTGAGTCTGGTGGCTTTACCCGAAAGGGCGTTTGCTTTTGCGGCGATCGCCTGAAAAAGCGTCTCGCTCACAGTGTCGTCTAGGGTGAGCAAGCGATCGCTCAAGTGCAGGATTTGGGTGATCTGCCCATGGGTTTGGCTGTCGAAGCGGATATCCAACGCGTAGTCTACGCAGCCGCCTAGCAGTGGGCAGAGCAGCAAAGACATGACAACAGCAAATAGTGGCTTTAGCTGAACCAAACGAGCCCTCCTAGAATCGCAGCGACAGCAGCTAGTGCAATCCAAACAAAGGCGTTATCATCGGTGTCCACCTGACTGAGATCTAGCGGTTCTGGGGCGGGCTTCGGTTTTCGGGGCCGGGGACTTTTGGGCGTTTGACGGTAGCGTTTGCCCCGGTCATCTTCAAGATCGGTGAGATCTGGAATTTGAGTGACCCACTCGGGCCTCATCTCTAGCTCTGGCGCTTCTAGAATGTAAAGTAGGCGCTTGCTCTGACGCTGCGTTTCAAGATCAGGGTGCAAAATGAGCTTGCGGCATAGCGCCAAACCAGTGGGGAGCTCGTCAGCGGCGACATAGGCATTGACCAGCCATAGCTGAATTTCGCCGCCCCGAGCGCCCATTGGGTTTGAAAGGGAAAGCGCGATTTTAAATTGAGCGATCGCCCGTTTGTAGCGCCCCCGTTCAAACAGAGCTTGAGCGAGGGTGAAAGCGGCTTTGGCCTGCGCCTTTTTTTCGGTATTGTTGAGCTTATTGAGAGCACTGCTCACCTTGTCTGGGGTCTTATCTGGGGCGCTGTCTGCCCCGGTCTTGGGTTCGGTTTCTGGCTGGGGGGCATCGGGTTGCCCTGGCTCCGAAGTCATTGATAACGAGAAGTAGTGGCTAGTTGCTTTTAGTGTATCGCGTGGCCCAGTTCTATTTTTGGCCCAGTTCTATTTTTGGCCCAGTTCTATTTTTGGCTGAAGCCGACGCTCTACAATAAGCAACGATGATAGCGGGTGCTACTTTAAAGCTCAAGCGTCGCTTCTATGAAAATCTCATCAGTAGATAGCCTTATGAAACGCCCCAAAAAAGGTCCGAGCAACCGTCCCTCAAAAGGCCAGCGTAGCTTTACGACGCTTTTGAACGCGCCCATAGCGGCTATTTGTATTGGCGGTAGCGTTTTGTCGTTTGGGTTGCTGCCCGCTCGCGCGATCGCCCAAACCACGGCTGAAGCAACGTCAGCTAGCCTTCCTGCGGATGTTTCTACTGGTATCGGACCGAGTATCAGACCTGGTATCGAACGGGCCAGCGTCATTACCGCCAAGCCGCCTTTAAGCAAACCGGGTTTGTTTCGGCTACCGACCCCCGTGCCTGCTGATAGTCCGGCTACATCGCCAGAGAGACCACCCACCGCCGCCCAGGAAGAACCGGTGCGCTTAGTGCTACGAATCGGTGAGCGACGGGTGTACGTGTATCGAGGAGAGATCGAGCAGGCAAGCTATCCGGTAGCAGTCGGTAAGTCTGGTTGGGAGACGCCAACAGGCGAGTTTGAAGTATTTTCGATGGTTTCAGAGCCGGGGTGGACCAATCCATTTACCAATGAGGTAGTCGCCGCCGGCCCGGATAGTCCCTTGGGCGATCGCTGGATTGCATTTTGGACAGATGGCGAAAACCAGATTGGATTTCACGGCACGCCGAATCGCAACTCCGTTGGTCAGGCCGCTTCCCACGGCTGCGTGCGGATGTACAACGAAAATATCAAAGAACTATTTGAGAACGTAGAGATTGGAACGCCCGTTGCGGTGGTACCGTAACGGGCGCGTTAGCAACGAGGTGCCAACGGTTTGGCATCTAGTGAGTCAAGTCGTCGCTACCACAGCGCTCTGGGGTTAGTGTCGGCGTTGCTGGCAGGAGCGGGTGTAGAGGTGGCCGGTGTTGAAGTCGCCGGTGTCGTCGCCGGAGCCGCTGCGGGGCCTTCCTCCATCGTCTCCCCGGTGACTGCGCCATCTTCAACTGTCTCTCCAGTGGCTTCTGCTGGCATCACCTCCGTATCTTCTTCTTCTATCACAGCCCCTTCTGCGGGTAGGTCTTCGTCTGTCGCAGCAGGATCTGGCGCAGGTGTTGGTTCTGGCGCGGGCGTCGGCTCCGGAGTAGTGCTAGGCGTTCCTGTCGGTGTTGTCGGCGCAGGCGTCGGCTCGGGCGTATCCTGAGCATTGACCGCTGTCGGTAAAACTAGCGCCAGCCCAATCATCGACAAGACAGAGATTGGCAGAAGCAGCCGCTTAAGCTGTAGATTGGCCTTTTCCAGGCTGGTTTTTTTACCGGTTTTTTTACTGGCTTTTGTAAAAGCATGCTGAATCAACATATCTACCTCACAAGTAATATTGTCTAGCTTCGCTATTATGAGCAATTGTGATTGAAATCACAAGCTAAATTCTCAACGGCATCCAGACATCAATAGCTATCTTAACGGCTTGGTGAGGCCACAGATGAAACAGCAGGCGAAGCCGGTAGTGCCAGACTGCCTTGCTCACAAGAAAGACTCCCATCCTTGATTGTTCCGGCTTCCCAGATGCCTGACTTTAAAGAACCGTTGGCCAAAACAAAGGTGCCAGAGCCGTCACACTGGTTGTCTTTGAACTCGCCAATATAGCGCTCACCATTTTCTAAAATCCAGGTTCCTTTGCCACTGAACTGATCGGCTTCAAACTGACCGATATAGCGTCTGCCGTTGCCAAAGCTAAAGGTTCCGCAGCCGTGACGCTGCCCGTTTTGGTACTCACCATCGTAGCGATTACCGCTAGGATAGACCATCGTGCCACGTCCATCAGCCGGTTGCCCGTCAACAAAGTCGCCATAGTAGAGCGCCCCGTCTTGATATTCGTGGGAGATTGCACTGACTAAGCTCCCTGAGGGTTCTGCTTCATCGCAAGGTAGCACGATTGAGCTGACAGCCTCTGCTTCGGGTGCGGGTGGTGGTGTTTGTTCGCTGAGTGATACAGCGCTGTCGGGTCTAAGAGAAATGCCCAACCCGTTGGCTAAGCTAGCCGCACTCAAGCCAATGGCGGCGATCGCCCCAGCTGCGCTCAGACCTGCCAGCCACGGCCGTCTAAAAATTGGATGGAATGGCAGCTTCGAAAGCTGGCTATAGATTGGGCGAGCTGAGGCACGAGGCGATGCCACTGTTGCAGGCTGAGTCTCTGACCCTGCACTCGACAATTGCTGCACAGCCTCTATCAGCTTCCCAGGCTGAAACGCTCCTCGGCGAGGCTTTCGCTGCTGCCGATCGGCGGCCAAATAGAGGTGGCTACCGCGAAGATTGTCGAGTGCTGTAGTGTGATCAATCAGCCAGCGTGAGAGGCAGACGCCCGTAAAGCAGGCGTTGGCAAAATTGGTGCTGATTGCCTGCGCATCCAAAAAAATGGCCTGACTAAAATCAGCGTCACTAAAATCAGCCTGATCGAGATTCGCCCCGCTCAAGTCAGCGCCGTTCAGGTGGCTACTGCTGGCATAGGCAGCTCGCAGACAGGCCCCGTTAAGCTTGGCTCCACGCAAACTAGCCCCAATCAGACAGGCTCTTTCTAAGTTAGTGCCGCTCAAGTCAAACCCATCGAGCATCTGGCCAAATAGATAGGCCGTGCTCAGATCGGGCTGAATCTCAGGATGATCCGCCCGCCAGCGGTTCCAGCTTTCAGCGCCCTGCTCGACTAGTGCCAGAAAGTCAGTATCTGCCATAGGGTTTGGATAAGTCTGTAAGCTAACTTGTAGGCGATGCTGTAGGCTGACCCTAAAGTTCGCTGAATTATACCGGGATTCGCGATCTGGCTACTGAGCACCCCACTCAATCCTGCCTAACCTCTATAGAATCTTTATCTATTCTATAAAGAATGAAAAAATTGGGGTGATCGCCTTGCTAGATTTTTATCTATAGCTTTATTCCTACTTTGGGCCTCTTGTTGGCGACACAGGCCGACGTGAGAGGCATTATGCAACGACACTCAGGTGGCCCGCCCACGCTCAAGAGAATGCCGGATCGATTAGATTGCACAGCTTATACAGAATCCTCGCACCGACATTGCCGTCCCATTCGTCAGGTCCGACCTCGCACAGATCAAAGCCAATAATTTCGCGGCAGCGAGCTACCTCAGTGAGTAGGCAAAAGGCTTCGTCTAGCTCTAGTCCGCCGGGAACTGGGGTACCGGTCGCTGGGCAGAGTTTGGGGTCGAGACCATCAATATCAAAGCTGACATACACCTGCTCGGGGAGATCGGCAACAATCTGCTGGCAAAGGTCGAGCCAGGGAATGCCCGCGTAGCGCGATCGCTTCAGCGCCGTGTCATGGTGCAGCACAATTCGCCCTTCGCTAGCTTCAGTAAAGGCGACTTCTGCGGGGGAAACATCTCGAACAGCAACCTGCACGAGCTTGACCACCTGAGGCAGCTCAAGCGCATTGCGCATAATTGATGCATGAGAAAAGTGAAATCCTTGATAGGCATCGCGCAGGTCGCAGTGAGCATCGATATGGAGAATGCCAAAGCGAGGATACGTTTCTGCAAGCGCCTGCATTGCCCCGAGCGGAACGCTGTGATCGCCACCGAGAACGCCGATTTTTTTACCCGCTGCGA
The DNA here is from genome assembly GCA_049680585.1 of Phormidesmis sp. Lineage (GTDB taxonomy): Bacteria > Cyanobacteriota > Cyanobacteriia > Phormidesmidales > Phormidesmidaceae > Phormidesmis. Next base: position 11,569 of record JBAUIB010000285.1, on the reverse strand, counting down.
GTGCTTTACGGGCTTCGCCAAGTAGCCACTGGTTGAGCCGAGCGCAGCCCACATTGACTTGAGCCAGTTCGGTAGAGAGAGCTTGCAAACCTTCTCGTGATTCTGTAGCGCTGACAATTTTTTGAGCGGGGGATCGCAGTGCGGCCCCAGTTGCTTCAATCCAGGCAGGCATCGGCGGCATATAAACGCCCTGCTTCCAGCCCTCTGGATTGTCGTAGTCGTAAAAATCTAGCTGCGGCGAGGCCGCGAGCACGGCGGCAGGGCCTTGAGCCGTGCCACTATGAAAAGAAACGGTCGTCTCCCAAGGCACCCCAAAAATAATGATATCGGCGGTGTCGTAGTCAAACGGAAAGCCGAAGATATTGCGGTTGCTCATCCCTACACCGCTGGGATCAAAACCTTCGATGATTTGCTGCTTATTCAACTGCTGACTCAACCATTTTCTCGTTCAATAGCTGACAAGGGCCATCGCTAACAAACGCTATCATCTTGCCAGCATATTTTTGATGAAAGTAGGCAAACAAAACGCGGCCTGATGAACATCGCTGTTGTAATACTGAAAATTGTGCTGGGCGCTTAGGCAATCCGAGCGGCTGATATCTAATTTGTGAACGGGGTGAATGCCGTTTTTTGTACAGTAGGTGAAGCTCCACATACCCGTTGGATAGGTTTGAATAAAGACAAGGTAGGTGTGGACATTTTCCAGGGTAAAAATATCTTGCAGGCAGTGAGTGAGCGATACAAAAGCTGCCTGGTTAAACCGAGGGGATTCGCTCTGAGTCACCATCGCGCCAGTGGGCGTCAGACAGCGGTAAACATCTCGATAAAAGTCAGCGCTAAACAGGCCAGTGGCCGGCCCAACCGGGTCAGAGGAATCGACAATGATCAGATCGACGCTCTCAGGCGGGGCATTTTTGAGATAGTCAATGCCGTCGCCAATGATCAGCTCGAGCTTCGGGTCGTCTAGCGCCGAAGACAGCGTGGGTAAAAACTCACGTGAGGCCCGTACCACGACTTCGTCAATTTCGACCATCGTGACGCGCTCTACTTGGGAGTGCCTCAAAATTTCGCGGACGCTGCCGCCATCGCCACCGCCGATAACCAGCACGTTTTTAACCTGAGGGTTCGTTAGCATTGGCACATGGACGATCATTTCGTGATAGGCACTCTCGTCTTTTTCACTACACATCACCATTTTGTCGACAGTGAGCATTTTGCCGTATTTGAACGTGTCAAAGATTTCGACAAGCTGGTAGGGAGACTTTTCTTGAAAGACGCGATCGCCCTTATGCCGAATAGACAGCGCAATGTTGTCATCTCTATCGGTAAACCAAACGCTGCGGCTGTGCTTGGGGGGCATCAGCGTTTGGGTGGCCTGATCGCGCATATCGCCTAGGTCAATATCGCTTTTTTCTAATAGCTCTAGCTGACCTCGATTAATTTCGATAGCCGATCCATGCGCGGCTTTAAAGGCGGCTTTGAGACTTTCGTAGGACACCCACGGGTTAACCGTATTGCCACAGGTAAATAGATCGACCGCTGCGTAGCGATACTCCGGCCAGGTGTGAATCGCCAAATGGCTTTCCTGGATGACAATCACCCCAGAAACTCCAAATGGGGAAAAGTGATGGAACACTGAATTAATGATGGTGGCCCCCGACTGGGTAGCGGCCTCCAGCATGTCATGTTCAATATGAGGCACGTCATTGAGGATGTTGGCGTCGCAGCCGTGAAATTCGACGAGGATATGACGGCCTAAAGATTTCATGGGCAGATTTAGCGATGTAGATGCAGCGATGGGAATGCAGCCAGCATAGAAAATTGACTGCGAAAATCATTATGCAATGACTTGGCCTGCTTTCACCCAAACTGCTCAAAGGGGAATGGATGCTAGATGTAATTACTCCTGATGTATTTACAATAGGGCCAAGTCAATCTAAAAATACGCTAGGGATAGCCATCAAGCCGGCACTCATCGTACACATTAGGAGATAGCGTTCATGAATGGAGAGGGTGGGCCAGAGACGTCGGTAGCTCCGCTGGGCGATCGCTACACCGTCATCGAAGAGTTAGGGCGCAGCGGCTTTGGCCAAACCTATCTGGCAAAAGACCACCATCGCTTCGAGGAGCTATGCGTGGTCCAAGAATTTTTGCCGCAAGTGGAAGACAAGGTCATGCTCACCAAGGCCAAGGATCTATTTGAGCGCGAGGCCAACGTCCTCTATCAGCTAGAGCATAAGCAAATACCCGAATTTCACGAGCTGCTTGAAGTCACCTCAGACAACAGCGGTCGATTGTTTCTTGTGCAAGACTATGTCCCCGGTCCTAGCTATCAAGCGCTGCTGGCAGATCGCCAGCGTTTCGGCGGCAAGTTTACCGAAACTGAAATTACGCAGTTGCTATATCAGCTGCTGCCAGTGCTCTCGTATATTCACAGTCTAGAGCTGGTTCACCGAGATGTTTCACCGGAGAATTTAATTTTGCGGCAGACAGATGGGCTGCCAGTGCTGATTGACTTTGGCAGCGTGAAAGAAATTGCGGCGACGGTCCGCACTCAAGTTGGCTTTGAGGATACCCGCTCAATCCCAACGCACATCGGCAAGGCTGGCTATGTTCCTCAAGAGCAGCTATCGATGGGGGAGGGTGATCCGACTAGCGATCTATACGGGCTGGCGGCCACAATGCTGGTATTGGCGACGGGTGAAAGCCCTCAGATTCTCAACGATCCCTATCAGGGCACTTGGAGTGGGTACGAAAGGCTAAGCCCGCAGCTCGCCAATATCTTAAAGAAGATGCTCTCGGCAAACCCGCAGGAGCGCTTTCCGACGGCTGAAGCAGTTCTGGTCGCCCTGAGAGACGCTGAAAACAGTGCTGAGAATGCTGTTGATGGCGATGCCGATAGTGACATGGACGCGATGGGAGATAGCTCAATGTATCCGGCATCGGCAGGGTTTATGGCGGGCACGGCGATCGCCGATGCTCATTATGCCAACGAGCCAGCCACTGCCATGATTGAAGCAGACCCGTCGATGAGCGTCTACCCAGGGACAGTCGATACCGCTGCCGATGAATCTGAAGTCTATGAGACTGATGGCGCGCCAGAGGCTCGGCGGCTCGGTCGCCCTGACCCTAAGCAGGCGATGTTAGGTCTGCTGATTTTGCTGGGTATCGGCGGCGTTGTGCTGCTATTGGCGATGCTTTTGCGGCTGCTGACATCACCCAACACAGCCGACACCATTCCTTCGGTTGATCCAGATACTCAGGAGGTGATCAGCGGCGGTGCGTTTTCGCCGGAAGAACGCGCCCGCCAGCGAGAAATTGAAGCCCGCCGAGAGGCATTGGGTCTGGGCAGTGAGTATTTTGAGCGGCTGGTCGATCAGCTGTTTTATCAGGAGTATCCTAACCTGCTGACCAGCGGGCCAGAGGGGGGGCGGCAGTCAATCTCAGATGCGCCTGGTGACGAACCGCTTCGCATCCGCCGGGATCACACAGCGCTAAATTTATTAGCTCAGCTAGAGCAGAACTTTAGCGATCGCTCTCTCAGCTCACTGGGCAGCTATAGCGATGCCAATGAAAGCCAGTGGCGATCGCAGATCAATCCAGTCAATGTCAAGCTGCGATCGCTCTATGACTTAGTCGATACCCAATTCTTTCGCCTATTTCCCACGCAGTCGGGGCGTGATTTTCTCACAGAGCCGACGGGACAGCTGTACTATGCGATCGCCGATGACACCGCCCGCGAAATTGGATCTGGCAACCTCGCAACCGAAATTCAGCTAGATAATTCCTTCCGAGAGGACGTCAGCGGCCAGCTAGCCCCAGCCGCCGGTCAGATATACACCATCCGCCTTGCAGCCGGACAACTCCTGCGAATGAATCTGACAGCACCCACCGAAAGTACGCTGCTTTCGCTCTATCCGCCCGAGTCCAGTGGTGAGGCCCCCGCCATTTTCGCCGATTCAGCGCAAGCAACCTGGTCGGGCGCACTCAACCGCTCCGGATATTATGAAATTGTCGTCATCAACCGCTCTGTAGAATCCATTAGCTATCAGCTGTCGGTTTCAGTTGACAATGTTTCAGTCGATGAGGCGACCCCCTCCGAGCCAGCGACCCCACCTGAAGAAACCGAAGAAGACAATAGCCGCACTGAGGATGGCGCTGACGCTGAATCAACTTCTGACGAAACAACTGGCGAGACGACCAGCGAAGCAGCCAATGAAACAGCTGGTGAAACCCCCTCTAATGAATAGAGTTATGAGAGTTTTGATGAATAAAGCCGCGATGAATAGAGCTGTAATGAATAGAACCGTAACGGATTTGACGCGGCTGAGTTGTCCTAAGCGACTAAACGGCTGTGAGACGTGATGGCAATGCAGGATCGCCTTTCGGATCCGCATCAAGCGCTAGGTTGACATCAATCTGAGTACGATACAGCATAGTCGCCTGCCAGCAAGCCGCTTCCATCTGCGCCCCGCTCAAATTAGCCCCGCTCAAATCCGCGCCCGTCAGATCTGCGCCGCTCAAATTAGCCCCGCTCAAGTTGCTATAGCAAAGCTTAGCCCCACGTAAATCCGCGCCAGCAAAGCTTGCCCCGCTCAAATTAGCCAGCCGCAGATCGGTTCGGTGCAGGCTCGCCCCATTGAAGTTCGCAGCAGCGGCGTTAGCGCGAATCATGATCACCTGATGCAGATTAGCCCATCGAAAACTCGCTTGCTGTAGCGTCGCCCGCCACATCATCGCACCGCTCAAATCAGCATTATCTAGCTGAGTGCGATCAAAATTAGCACTGGTTAGATCAGCCCAACACAGGCGAATATTGTCGAGCTGCAATGAAGATAAATGAGTCTCGCGCAGATCAGCTCGCTCGAAATTGCGGTGACCTGCGGCGTACCGTTCTACTACCTGATCACGGTTGAGCTGATAAGCGTCCATTGTAGTTGTTGCCTGATGCTCGACACCGGCTAAAGATTTGCCAAACACCTTATAGAGACACCTAATTAAAGTAAAGTTAAATTAACTCCTCTTAATGTAACAAAATGTAACTTAACTGACAACACTGTCCGAAATCTCGATCAGCCCTATCTATTAGCCTCTATTAGCATTAGTAGAGAGGACGCTGAGTGCTGCACACTGTAGACCACTGCTCATAATCTGTACGGGCGTCGAGCAGGCCACTGATCTCGCCTCGCTGAGCGACTAAGCGGGCTCGGTTAAGGGAGTCAGGTGTGGTGTAGGTGGTCAGCGTATCGAGGGTAGTGGCGGCGCAGACCCAGTCTTGCTGGTTGATGGCTTGGGCTAGGCGAGCTTCTAGCTGACCAATGACGCGTCGGCGAGGGGCGTCGCGTTCATGTTGGATGTAGTAGGCCATGTTGTCGGCGGCAGCGGCGGCGTAGGGTTGGCCGGGGCGAATCATCAGGGCGCGCTGGAAGTTGATCAAAGCGGTGTTGAAGTCGCCTTGGCGTGAAGCAGCATAGCCGACGCTCATCGCGTGCTCGAAGGTCATACCAGCGGTGGTCAGGCCAGGGGCGGGGGTGGCTCGGACGCGGCTGTCGGTTTGAGCCTCAGCAGATGGAGAATGTGCAATTGTGGTCCCTGCCGTCAACAGGGCTGCAAGCCCAAGGATATAAGCGCGGTGTAGAGCTAGGATAAAGTGGCGCATGGACGGCTTTTACACACAAAATAAGAGATGCTCAACAGCGTACGCTACTTGACTGAGAGCCAGCATGGGTAAAACCGACCAGACTTGATGATTAGATGCTAGGTTTTGGCTAATGACTTCGTAAATTTACGGGCTGATCAGGCAGGCTAAATTAACAGAATCTGAACTGACAGGAGCGGCACAATGCAAATATGGGTCGATGCAGATGCTTGCCCAAATGCAATCAAAGAGATTATTTTTCGGGCGGCTAAGCGGACCGGTTGCGCGCTCACGCTGGTGGCAAACTATCCGGTGCAGGTGCCTGCCTATGCCCAGATGCTGGTAGTTCCCCCTGGGTTTGACGGGGCTGACAACGAGATTGTAGAACGGCTGCTGCCCGGTGATCTGGTGATCACGGCGGATATTCCTTTGGCGGCAAAAGTGCTGGAAAAAGATGGTTTTGCTTTTAACCCTAGAGGCGATGAATACACGAGCCGCAATATTGGCGATCGCCTCTCCGTGCGCAACCTCATGGAGTCTTTTCGCGGCGGTGCAGAACCGGTGGGCGGCGGTCCCCCGCCCTTGAACAACCGAGATAAAGCCAACTTCGCCAATCAGCTAGACCGATTTTTGGCGAAGCATGAACAACGTGGTTAGTCAGTCTTCTGGCAAGCTTTCCAACAAATCTTCTGCTAAACCTTCAGCGCAATAAAACATTCTCTGAATAACCCTTTTCTAAGCTACGTTTTTTGATCTGATTGCGCCTTTGGTGAAGTACCCTTGGGGGTACTGCAAAAACTTGTAAGACTTCGTATTGTTGATTTATCAGTTGTTCTCGGCTGACTACTGTAGCCAGCATAGGACACGACTAAGACAAAACAGTTAAAAAAGTTTTTGAGCAGGAGAAGATTATGAGCGATCGCCGTCAGGAAGCTTACGCTGTCCGCTGTGAAGCCGCTGAACTCGCCCGCAGCCGTGAGCATGCCGTTCATAGGGCAAATGGGGATGAACAACGATATGCAGACGAACAATACTTCATGTCGTTTACCAAGGGATTGCCCCACAACCCCGATACTGGTCTCCTAGAAGAACCACAGGATTTTGTAGAGTTTCGTCGGGCGATTGACGAGGGCTTTATCGATCCATTTAGCGATCGGGTGCGGCATGGGGCTGAATATGAGGTTGTTTCGGTTGCCTATAGATATGATGTTCAGCAAGTGACACCGCCTGATAACTTTAGACAGTGGGAAGCGCCGACCGCAGGGGTTGTTTTTGATCTAGAAGGGCCAGATGCGCAGGCTGTAACCATGCCGCCCGCGCCGCCGCTAGTCGATGCAGGTGGCCAGGTGAATCTGGAGCTGATTTTTGAAATGGCTGAGGTGTATGAGCTGGCCAACCTGCGCGATCAGCCGTTGAATGCCTTTGAAACCAGTGCAGGAACGGATACAGGTAATCCAGATGTTGCAGCGGCGATCGCTCGTCTCAATGCCCTTGGCTATACCAGCCGCTCAACCGGCGGTCGCCCTCGCAAAGTCGATAGTGCGGGCCAGCTCGATGCTCAAACAGTGTTTCGAGGATCTTCACCCGGCGTAGAGGTTGGGCCTTATCTCTCTCAGTTTTTGCTGATAGGCAATACCGAGTCACATCTTTCGCTAGTCGGCAGTGAGGACAGTTCTAATAACGGCGGTAATATTGCAGAAGGCCAAATCAACTATGGCATTTTGCATATTGATCAAAAGGTGCCGATTGCCGATCCTGGCAAAGACTATATGATCACCATGAGTGACTATGTCAAGGTGCAGCGAGGTCTCAAGCCAGAGGAGGAAAAATATCTAGCCGAGCCTAATTCGCCTACAGGTTCTTCCTCCCGGCCCGCTCGTCGCTTTATCTCCACACCGCGTGATTTGGCTACTTACGTCCATTATGACGCGCTCTACGAAGCCTATCTAAATGCCTGTCTCACCCTGCTAGGGATGAATACGCCTTTTGATCCTGGCTTTAATCACCTCTCTGGTGGCGGCGCAGCACCTGAACGCAAAATAGCCCGTCGCAATGCCAGTGGGTTTGCCCTCTATGGCGGGCCGCATATTCTAACTTTGGTGACTGAGGTCGCAACTCGAGCGCTCAAAGCCGTTCGCTTTCAAAAGTTCAACAACCACATTCGCTTACGGCCTGAAGCCTTGGCTGCCAGGATTGAGCTGGCTAGACTGGTGGAAAATTCAGGTAGCTTGCCCGAAAATGCAACGGTGCCCCCGTCAATCGCCACTCATATCGAAGCTTTTCGGCAGGCACTGCAAAGCAACAATGGGACTGCTAGCGAGAGCACTCTTAGCGCGGTCATGAACGGCCCCGGCGAAGGAACCGCTCTCTTGCCAATGGCCTTTCCTGAAGGCTCGCCCATGCACCCGGCCTATGGTGCTGGTCATGCAACGGTGGCCGGGGCCTGTGTGACCATTCTCAAAGCTTTCTTTGACACCAGTGCCGTCTTGGCTAAGACTAATGATGGTGGCGTTTTTCGGCGTCAGCAGCGCGACGATACCCCCGTTGCCTTCCGAGCCCCCGCCATATCGAATAACGTCATTCCCAAAGGAAACTTAGAGGCGTTTTATCCCAGTAAGTTCCTCACGCTAGAAGGTGAGCTGAACAAACTGGCTGCTAACATTTCCATTGGTCGCAATATGGCAGGGGTTCACTACTTCAGTGACTATTACGACAGCTTGCGTATGGGTGAGAAGATTGCGATTGGCATGTTGGAAGAACAGGCGCTAAGCTATCCCACCGATCCGTTTGTGCTCTCTGTGCCAACGTTTGATGGTGATGTTGTGAGGATTGGCCGCCGATGAATCGTTTACCTCGTCGCATGTTGCACATACCGCCGCCAGTGCGAGGGCGAGCCGCAGCCCAGCGTCCTCGCCAGACGCCTAGAGCGGTCGTCTATCCCCCTCGCCCAGCGGGTCGAACGACAATTGTCAAAGTCGTTGAAAAGCCGATCTGCGATGATCTGCATCCAGATTGGATCACGTTTTATCAGCGATCGCCAGGGACATTCAAAATTCTCTCTCGCCCCTGGCACTGGCTGTTGCTTTTGGCTATCCTCATGAGCTTATCTGTGATGCTTGGCAAAGCGTTGTAGACAACCCGGATAGCCGCCAGGCCAACCCTATACTAGGACTCCGCATCCGGGCTGCTAACCAGCCGGATGCTAATGAAGACTCCTACGATAGGGTTGGCCTCTTTCTGTTATGGTTTTTGTCATCTATAGCAATACCCTTAGCTGCTATAAACCCGTCCTTTCCAAGCACCGCCTGCTCCGATGGCGTAAAGGCGGGCTGAATCAATCGTCATCAGCGTATAGAACAGCACAATTAAAGGCAGGGCAAACGCCAGTAAGGGCATACCGCCGTATCGCCTCAGCGTCGGCCAGTAGGCCAGTGCCATTAGCAGCCAGCCAGCCAGCCCGACTAGCGCGATCGCCCCTTGCCCCAACCCTAACCCCACCAAAAATCCCAGCGGCGGCACCCAGTAAACCAGCATCATGCCGAGCACAGTTCCGACTAGCAGCCAGGGTGAGTAGTGGAGCTGGCTATAGGCGCTGCGAGCCACCATCTGCCAAATGCTTTGCAAGCCTGGGTAAGGACGCAGGCTGCGAGTATCTTCGCTCAGCCCCAGCCAGATCGGCCCCTCTGCTTTCACTGCCGCGCCCAAGGCACAGTCATCAATTAAGGCTTGGCGAATGGACTGGAGCCCGTTGATTCTTTCGAGGGCGCTGAAGTGAATCAGAGCGCATCCACCAGCGGCGGCGGCTGTCTTTTTACTAGGATTATTGACCCAAGGGAAGGGATAGAGCAGCTGAAAGAAAAAGACAAAGGCTGGAATCAACAGCTTTTCCCAGACGCTTTGCGTGCGCAATCGCACCATGAGAGACACTAGATCGAGCTGATCAGTTTCTGCTTTGATGACTAGCTGCTGAAGGCTGTGAGTAGCATGCTCAATATCGGCATCGGTAAAGAGAACATAGTCAGGTGCTGCTGGCCGCTGTTGGAGATATCGAAAGCCTTGCTCCATTGCCCACAGTTTGCCTGTCCAGCCAGATGGCAGCGGCTTGCCAGAAAGGAGCGTGAGACGATCTGCGCGGTTGAGTTCTGTGGCAATTTGAGTGGCGATCGCACCCGTCCCATCGCTGCTCTGATCGTCCACTAGGACAATAGACAGATTGCCTGAGTAAGACTGATTGAGGTGCGATCGCACAGCCGTCCCAATCAGCGCAGCCTCATCTCTAGCAGGAATAATCACCGCTACCGTCGGCCAGGATGTTATTGAACTCTCTTTCGTCTCTAGCGTTTGATCGGCCCGCCAGAACTGCCCCCAACCAATCAGCAATCCTATCCAAATAACCAGTGCAGCCGCCGATAGGCCGAATAACAAGCTCTGTGGCGCGTTTTCCATTTTGCCGTTCGAGAATTTGCACTATGCTATCTCAATAGCGCAATTTTCAGATATCAGAACGGTATGAGAACGCAAGAGCCGCCACAGGTCACAGAGCTAGATCAAGCGATCGCCGCCGCTCAAGACTATCTGCTCTCCCTACAGACGCCAGCAGGCTACTGGTGGGCTGATTTAGAATCTAATGTCAGCATTACAGCCGAAGTTGTTCTACTGCACAAAATTTGGGGGACGGGAGCGGGACGGCCGCTGGCAAAGGTGGAAGCGTATTTGCGATCGCACCAGCGCGAACACGGCGGCTGGGAGCTGTTTTATGGCGATGGCGGCGAGCTGAGCACTTCTGTAGAAGCCTATATGGGCCTCCGGTTACTGGGCGTTCCAGCGAGCGATCCGGCGTTAGTAAAGGCAAAGCAGTTTATCTTGAGTCGAGGCGGCATCAGTAAAACCCGCATCTTCACCAAGTTTCATCTCGCGCTGATTGGCTGCTACCAGTGGCAGGGACTGCCTGCTTTGCCCGCCTGGGTGATGCAGCTAGAACATCCCTTTCCATTCAACATTTACGAGCTTTCTAGCTGGGCAAGAGGCAGCACCGTTCCGCTTTTAGTCGTTTTTGACAAAAAGCCTGTGTATTCGGTTGGCGCTGGCTTTCACCTCAACGAGCTCTATGCAGAAGGCATTGAAAATGTGCACTGGGAAATTCCTGAAAAAGGAGACTGGAGCGATGTCTTTCTGTGGCTGGATAAAGCCTTTAAGCTCGCAGAATCTTTTGACATTGTTCCTTTTCGAGAAGAGAGTATTCGGCGAGCCGAAGAGTGGATTCTAGAGCGCCAGGAAGCTTCTGGAGACTGGGGCGGCATTATTCCGGCGATGCTCAATTCGCTGCTGGCACTGCGATCGCTGGGCTATGAAGCGAACGATCCGGTGGTGCAGCGCGGCCTGCGGGCAGTGGATAATTTTGCCGTGGAAACTGAAGATAACTATTGGGTGCAGCCGTGCATCTCGCCGGTTTGGGATACCGCGTTGGTGATGCGATCGCTCACCGATTCTGGCCTTGATCCGGATCATGCTGCCTTGGTAAAAGCGGGTGAATGGCTGCTCGATAAGCAAATCCTCAGCACTGGTGACTGGGCGGTGAAAAATCCTCAGGGCCTGCCGGGCGGTTGGGCCTTTGAATTTGAAAATCGATTCTACCCGGATGTGGACGATACAGCCGTGGTGGTGATGGCGCTGCAGGAGGTGACCTTGCCCAACGCAGCGCTCAAGCAGGCCGCGATTGATCGCGCAGCGCGCTGGATTGCCAGTATGCAGTGCAAACCGGGCGGCTGGGCGGCATTTGACATTGATAACGATCAAGACTGGCTTAACGAGATTCCCTACGGCGATCTCAAAGCGATGATCGATCCGAGCACCGCAGATGTTACGGCCCGCGTATTAGAAATGCACGGGCGGCGCTCTGATTGTCTCCACAGCGGTGCCGCCATCGCTAGA
>JBAUIB010000284.1:0-10712 GCA_049680585.1 Phormidesmis sp. | reverse complement strand
GTTTCGATCAGCTCTTGCCAGTATCCTCTCCAGGTGATGAGGAACATAAAGCTAATCGCCCATACGAGATGGCCAAAGAGGAAGATCCAGGCCCAGATGGCAAGGTTATTGGTGCCATAGGGGTTGTAGCCATTAATTAGCTGGGCGGAGTTGAGCCATAGGTAGTCGCGGAACCAGCCCATCAGATAGGTAGAGCCTTCGTTAAACTGGGCGACGTTGCCGCTCCAGATGGCAAGGTGCTTCCAGTGCCAGTAAAAGGTCACCCAGCCCAATGTGTTTAGCATCCAGAAGGTAGCGAGATAAACAGAATCCCAAGCAGAGATATCGCAGGTGCCACCACGGCCAGGACCATCACAGGGGAAGGCGTAGCCGAAGTCTTTTTTGTCGGGCATCAACTTAGAGCCACGGGCATCGAGCGCGCCTTTTACCAGGATAAGGGTGGTGACATGAAGACCGAGGGCGATCGCATGATGCACCAAAAAGTCTCCCGGCCCAATCGTCAGAAACAGCGAGTTGGTCCCACTGTTAATCGCCTCTAACCAGTTGGGCAGCCATAGATTGGCATGGTTTGGCCAGGCCGTGCTAGCAATACTGTCCGAGTTAGAGAGCAGTGAGCTAATACCGTAGAGCGTTTTACCATGAACCGCCTGAATCCACTGAGCAAACACAGGCTCAACGAGAATCTGCTTGTCAGGGCTGCCGAAGGCGACCTCACAGTCGTTATGCACATACAGCGCGAGGGTGTGGAACCCGAGGAAAAGAGAAACCCAGCTCAGGTGAGAGATAATGGCTTCTTTGTGGTCCAGCACTCTGGCTAGCACATTGTTTTTGTTCATAACCGGATCGTAATCTCGTACGAGAAAGATACCGCCATGAGCAAAGGCACCTAGCATGAGAAAGCCAGCAATGTACTGGTGGTGCGTGTAAAGTGCGCCCATCGTGGTGTAGTCACGCGCCATGAAAGCATAGGGCGGCATGGCATACATATGCTGTGCTACCAGCGAGCAGATCACGCCTAAACAGGCCAGGTGCCATCCCAACTGAAAGTGCAAGGAGTTGTTGTAGGTGTCATAAATGCCCTTGTGGCCGCGCCCTGTGTTGGGAGCCATGAAGAAGCCGTCCCAGCCGGGGCCTTCGAGCGCCTCAGTCATTTCTTTAATGCTGTGACCAATCCCGAAGTTGGTGCGGTACATGTGGCCAGCAATGATGAAAATGACCGCGATCGCCAAATGGTGATGCGCCATATCCGTCAGCCACAGCGACTCAGTTTGCGGATGAAAGCCACCCAAAAAGGTCAGAATCGCGCTGCCCGCCCCTTGGGACGTATTGAATACATGCTCAGTCGTATCCGGATTGAGTGCATAGGCCCCCCAGTTACCAGTAAAGAAAGGCTTGAGCCCTTCTGGGTGGGGTGGCATCGAAAGAAAGTTATCCCAGCCGACGTGCTGTCCCCGTGATTCGGGAATCGCAACATGGACCAAATGCCCTGTCCAGGCCAGCGAGCTAACGCCGAACAGCCCAGCTAGATGGTGGTTCAAACGAGATTCAGCGTTCTTAAACCAGTTCAAGCTGGGGCGGAATCGGGGCTGCAAGTGTAGCCAGCCAGCAAACAGCATCACCGATGCTAGCAGCAGCAAAAACAGAGATCCGGTAAACAGGTCATTGTTGGTGCGCATCCCGATGGTGTACCACCAGTGATACACCCCGGAGTAACAGATATCGACAGGATTGCCAGCGCCTGCTTGAGTAAAGGCTTCAATCGCCGCCGGACCAAACTGAGGATCCCAAATAGCGTGCGCAATCGGTGGTGTATTGAGCGGATCTTTAATCCATTGTTCGAAGTTGCCCTGCCAGGCGACATGAAAGAGAATGCCGGAAATCCATAGAAAGATAATGGCAATATGGCCAAAATGAGAGGCAAAGATCTTCTGATAAAGATTCTCCTCGGTCATTCCATCGTGGCTTTCAAAATCATGGGCCGTGGCGAGGGAATAGAAAATCCGCCGGGTGGTCGGATCTTGCTGCAACTCCTGACTAAATTTCGGAAATTTTGTCGCCATGGTTACAAATAGGTAATGAGTTTTTCATGGGTGTAAACAACTGTTCTGTATTGAGAAGTGAGACGGTGAGCTAGCCGATCGCGGCCATCCTCGCTAAGAAGAACGCCCAGGTTGTGACAATGCTGCCCAACAGATAGTGAGCGGCTCCTACCGCGCGACCCTGAGTAATACTCAGCGCCCGAGGCTGAATTGCTGGCGTAATCCTGAGCTTGTTGTGAGCCCATACAATCGACTCAATCAGCTCTTGCCAATAGCCGCGGCCACTAAACAAGAACATCAGACTGAAGGCAAAGACAAAGTGCCCTGCCAAGAACATCAAGCCGTAGGCAGACAGCGCCGAGCCATAGGAACTAATGACTTGAGTCGCCTGCGCCCACAAGAAGTCTCTCAGCCAGCCATTGATGGTAATTGACGACTGGGCAAAATTGCCGCCCGTCAGATGCGAGATATTGCCGTTGGCATCGACCGCGCCCCATACATCCGACTGCATTTTCCAAAAGAAGTGGAAAATCACAATGGCAATCGAGTTGTACATCCAGAACAATCCTAAGAACACATGATCCCAGGCAGAGACCTGACAGGTGCCGCCCCGTCCGGGTCCGTCGCAAGGGAAGCGGAATCCCAGTTCAGACTTATCGGGAATGAGCCGAGAGTTACGCGCAAACAACACGCCTTTTAGCAGTACCAGTACGGTGACATGGATGGTGAAGGCATGGATATGGTGAATGAGAAAATCTGCGGTTCCCAAAGGAATCGGCATCATGGCAACTTTGTCACCAACGGCCACAACGCTCCCACCAAAGGCATGACTTACAGGACTTGTCAGCCCCGGTGCGGTCGTCCCAATCACGGTTGTTTGAATATGCTGTACCCACTGAGCGAAAACGGGCTGCAATTGAATACCCGTATCAGAGAACATATCTTGAGGCCGTCCGAAAGCTCGCATGGTGTCGTTGTGACAGTACATGGCAAAGCTATGGAAGCCTAAGAACTGACAGGCCCAAACCAAGTGAGAGATCATTGCATCCCGGTGACGCAATACCCGGTCTAACACGTTGTTGACATTTTCAGCGGGGTTGTAGTCGCGAATCATGAAAATGGCTGCATGGGCCGCAGCGCCGACAATCATGAATCCACCAATCCACATATGGTGAGTAAAGAGAGAGGTGACCGTACCGTAGTCTGTGGCCAGATACGGATAAGGCGGCATCGAATACATATGCTGAGACACGATGATGCTCAGCGAACCGAATAAGGCCAGGTTAATAGAGAGCTGCGCATGCCAAGAAGTGGTCAGCACTTCAAAGAGACCCTTGTGACCTACCGGCCCAATAAAGCTTAGGAATGGCAGCATCTTGGGGTATCTGGCATCTTCGAGCATGGTCTTGATGTCGTGACCAATGCCCCAGTTAGTGCGGTACATGTGGCCCGCAAAGATGAACAATACGGCGATCGCAATATGATGATGGGCAATGTCCGTCATCCACAATCCCCCCGTCACCGGGTTCAATCCGCCCTTAAAAGTGAGAAAATCGCTATAGACTCCCCAGTTCAAGGTGAAGAATGGCTTAATACCCTGTTCAAAGCTGGGGTACAGCTTAGCCATGAGAGCGGGATCGAGGATGAACTCATGGGGCAATGGAATATCCTTAATCGCCACACCCGCATCCAACAGCTTGTTGGTCGGCAGCGCCACATGGATCAAATGACCCGCCCAGCCTAAGCTGCCTAGGCCCAACAGTCCAGCTAGGTGGTGGTTGAGCATTGACTGCACGTTTTGAAACCATTCCAGCTTGGGCGATCGCACATGGTAGTGAAACCAGCCAGCAAAGAGCATCAGCCCCGCCATTACGAGCGCTCCAATCGCCGTGCAGTAAAGCTGAAACTCATTCGTGAAGCCTTCTCCACGCCACATTTGAAATAGCCCAGAGGTAATTTGAATGCCTCTAAAGCCACCCCCCATGTCACCATTGAGAATGTCTTGCCCAACCAGGGGCCACACCACCTGAGCGCTAGGCCTGATATGAGTCGGATCGGCCATCCATGACGAAAAGTTTGAGAAGCGGGCGCCATGAAAATACATGCCGCTCAGCCAGACAAAAACAACCGCTAAATGGCCAAAATGAGCGGAGAAGATTTTACGAGAAATATCCTGTAAATCGTTGGTATGCGAATCAAAATCATGCGCATCGGCATGCAGATTCCAAATCCAAGTGGTGGTTTTAGGTCCCCTTGCTAAAGTGCGATCAAAATGTCCTGGTTTTGCCCACTTTTCAAAAGAGGTGGGCACCGGACTGCCTTCGGTGGCAACCCTAACCGGATTGTCCGGTTTTGGAGGACTGGCGGTCATGAGAACTCTCCTTTCTACAATAAACAAACCTTACAAATAGGCTAAACCAGGCCAGTCAAATCTCTTAAAAGATCAGCTAGCCTGGTTAACCCAGTCGATAGTGCCATCGGTTTCTAGCTCAGCCGTCTGCTCGATTAGCACAGGAAATCTGGGTTCTCCTGTTTGCTGGGTCGCATGAATGCCCAGATTTGCCTGAACAACCCTGTCAGACCATGTCGGGACAACGGTCTTTCTGAGCGAAGGTCCTGAAACCGAATCAAACGAGAACCGATCAAAGTCAAAAGCAGCCAAATCAACGCCTAGCGCGGCTGACCAAATGCCCGCTACTGGCAGAGCTGCCAGACAAAAATGAACCGCCCGCGAACTGTTGAACTGTACGCCCCGCCAAAAGAGCTTCTGTTGGTAGGTTTGGGCATGCTCAAAGCTGTAGGTTTGGTCTGCTGTTGTATTATCGGGCTTCCTAAAGAGTGTCGAAGTGACTAAAGAACCGTGAACTGCGCATAGCAAAGAGCCGCCTAGTACCCCTATCACGCCCATTTGATGCAAGAAACTGGCCAGAATGTTGTGGTCAGCCTGGAACTGCATCATAAAGGTGAATGTTCCGGAAATGCCGAGGGGCATACCCGATGTAAACCCACCCTGGCCTACTGGATAAACCAGCAGCACCGAAACGGAAGCCGCGACAGGTGCGGTAAACGCCAGCGAAATCCAGGGCCGCATTCCGAGTCGATAGCTCAACTCCCATTCGCGATCCTGATAGCTAATGATGCCGATGATAAAATGCAGCACAATTAACTGATACGGCCCCCCGTTCACCAGCCATTCATCTAAAGAAGCGGCTTCCCAGATGGGGTAAAAATGCAGGCCAACAGCGGCTGAAGTCGGAACAACAGCCGCTGTCATTAAATTGTTGCCATCGAGCAAAGATCCGGCAATCAGATGGCCGGTTCCATCCATGTCCACCGCCGGGGCAGCGATGATTGCCAAGATGAACACGATGGCCGCTGTAGACAGTGTGGGAATGGCAATAATTCCGAACCAGCCGATATAGATTCTGTTGTCAGTACTGGTAACCCAACGACAGAAGCGCTCCCAGGGGGATAGTGGGTTTGGCACTTCAGTGCTATCAGTTACTGTATCGGTATTGATTAAAGGACTTTTGAGATTTACCACCTGTCTCGGCTCAAACGGTTGTTTAAATCGATCAAAGGCGCTTGTTCTACCAAAGCCAACTTGTCTCATTTCTTCTTTCCTACTGTTTTTTAAAACGGTTTATCGACCTATCCCGATTGATGCCGTTCAGCGTAAAAAAGAAATATGGAGAACTGATGGAGAGACTCTGTGAGTTTAGGAAAAGTTACAGAGAGCTTTGTAACTGCGCTTTATGTAACTGCGCTTTCTGCAACTGCGTCAATATGCCTTCAACACTGCTTTTTACCTTTGTGCGAAAGGCTGCGATTTGTGCGAAGGACTGCGATAGGATTTGTAGGCTGCTTTCACAGCGCTCTTGACTATTTCAGACTTCAGCAGCTGTGCGGCGAGTTGGCTTAGGCGATGTGTTTGGACAGATATGGTTGGATCAACATTTCAAAAGGTGAGGGCTGGCCTCACGCTGGAGCGATTTACTTTTCATCAGTGGCGGGAGGTGAGTGTGCTGCACCGGCTGCTCTCGCCGCTGCGTGATTGGCGGCAGGGAAGCTGGCTGCTGGCTTGGGGCGATGGCATTGCCTGGGTGTTTGTAGCGGCGATGATTGCGTTGGCTCCTTATGTTTCGACGACGATGATTGGCTGGCTGCTGCTGGCCTCGGCGAGCTTTTGGGCTTTGCTGACGGTGAGCGATCGCGCTGAAGGCTGGCTGACTCCATTGCACATTGTGGTGATCCTCTACTGGGGCTCAATGCTGCTCGCGACGGCGCTCTCGCCGGTCAAGGTGGCGGCGCTCTCAGGGCTAATCAAGCTAACGCTGAATGTCTTGCTGTTTATGCTGCTGGCGCGAGTGCTGCGGATTCGAGAGCTGCGCTCAGGGCTGATTTTGGTGTATTTGCTGACGGCGTTGATTGTGTCAGTGTACGGGCTGCGGCAGTGGATTTTTGGGGCAGAGGCGCTGGCGACCTGGGTCGATCCAGAGTCAAATATGGTCGGGGTGACGCGGGTGTACAGCTACCTGAAGAATCCCAACTTGCTAGCCGGTTACCTAATGCCCGCCGTGAGCTTTGGCGCAATGGCGATTTTGATATGGCCGCGGTGGCTGCCTAAGCTGCTGGCGGTGGTGATGACGCTGACGAGCAGTGCTTGCCTGGTGCTGACCTTGAGTCGGGGGGGCTGGCTAGGCTTTTTAGCGATGGCCTTTGTGATGATTGTGCTGCTGATATTTTGGTGGAATCCGTCATTCTCACCGTTTTGGCGACGTTGGGCGCTGCCGCTGCTGTTGGGCGGGTCGGCGGCTTTTGTGGTGGCGAGCGTTTTGCTGGTGCCGCCTGTGCGCGATCGCGTATTCAGCATGTTTGCCCTCAGGGGCGACAGCAGTAACAACTTCCGCTTCAACGTGTACGAGGCGGTGATTGAAATGATTCAGGCCAGGCCAATTACCGGCATTGGACCGGGCAACGAGGCATTTAACCAGATTTATCCGCTCTTTCAGCGGCCACGCTATACGGCGCTGAGCGCTTACTCTATTTATTTAGAAACGGCGGCGGAGGGCGGCATCGTTGGCATCCTGGCGTTTGGGTGGATGCTGGTGATGACTTTTCAGCAGAGCTGGCTGCATATAAGGCGGCTCAGACGGATGAGGGAGCTGGGCCGGTTGACTGCGCAGCGTTGGCAAGAAGCGCTCGGAAATGATGGCTATTGGCTAATTGGGGCGATCTCTGCCATCGCGGGTCTGTTGATGCAGGGCACCTTCGACACGGTGTGGTACCGTCCGCAAATCAGTACGTTATGGTGGATGCTGCTGGCGATTGTCGCGAGCTACGCGGTGAATCTAGCCGATGAGATGCGGCACAAATATAAAGACACCCCGACCCTGCCCCAGCCAAAACCCATCGGGCTGCTGCCTGCTCAGACACTCGATACTCAGACGCCCAATCCAGAAAACACGTAAATGGACGAGAAAGGAACTATACCGGTTCAGAGCATGAGGCTGCCAGCCGAGGCCGCTGGACTGACGGAGGAGACTTCGGTCGCGATCACCCGGCAAATTCAGTGGGCAGCGGTCACGCTACCCTCTGAACTGGCATCTGAACTGGCATCTGGACTGGCATCTGGACTGGCATCTGGACTGGCGGCGGACTCGGTGGCAACCAGCTATGTTTGCAGCGGCCCTCAATCTGGTGTGCCGGTGGTCTTACTGCATGGGTTTGACAGCTCACTGTTTGAGTTTCGGCGGCTGGTGCCTCAGCTGGTTCAGCAGAACCTAAAACAGGATCAAAAGCAGGATCTAGAGCAGGCCCCGCAGCAGTATCGGGTGTGGGCGGTTGATTTACTTGGGTTCGGATTTTGCGATCGCACCGCCACCCCTCAGGTCACTCCCGAGGCCATTAAGCAGCACCTGTTAGCCTTCTGTCAGCAGGTGATTGGTCAACCTGTCGTGCTGGTCGGCGCGTCAATGGGCGGCGGGGTGGCGATAGATTTTGCCACGAGCTACCCGGAGCAGGTGCGGCAACTGGTCCTGATTGATGCGGTTGGCTTCGCGGCTGGGCCACCGATTGGCAAAGTGATGTTCTCACCGTTGGACAAGTGGGCGACTGACTTTTTGCGATCGCCGGGTGTCCGCCGCAAGATCAGCGAGAAAGCCTATTGCGATCCAACCTTTGTCACCCCTGACGCGGCCCTCTGCGCGTCGCTGCATTTGCGGATGCCCGATTGGCAGAGGGCGCTGATTGCGTTCACTAAAAGCGGGGGCTACAACTTTTTATCTACAAAAATCGCCCGCATCGTCACCCCGACGCTGGTGCTCTGGGGCCGACAGGACAAGATTTTGGGGACAAAGGATGCAGCGCGATTTGAGCGGGCGATCGCAAACTGCGAGCTGGTATGGGTTGAGGACTGCGGACATGTGCCCCATTTGGAGCAAGCTAAAATAACAGCAGCCCACATACTCGATTTCCTCCAGTAATAGGGAGATCCTTTAAAAATGCGCTACTGGCCAGGACTGCTCGGGATCTGTTTGCTGTTAGGCGGCTGTCAGGAAGCCACATCGCTAGCCGAACCTACAGGCACCTCAGAGACGACCACAGAAGCGATAGAAACCACTGATCCTGCGACTAGCGCCGAGGTTCCAGCCAACGCTCAAATCCCCACCCAGCCGCTGATGCCAACGCCGATTAATATCTCGCTAGCTTCCTTGCCAGAGCCATTTGCTTCCGAAAGCGCGAGTCAGCCGCCAAATGTGATTGCCCCACCTGAGGCGGCTACTTTAAGCGTGCCAGAAGGCTTTAGCGTCAATATTTTTGCAGAAGGACTCGACCAGCCGCGCTGGCTAGCACTGACACCGGACGGCGATGTACTGGTGACAGAAACGCGCCAGAACCGGATTCGGCGACTGATCGATGCAGATGGCGATGGGGTCGCCGAAACCCAAGAAACCTTTGCCACCAGCCGTAACGGGCTGAATATTCCCTTTGGCATGGCCTTTGCAGACGGTGCTTTTTTCTTAGGAAATACGGATGAGGTGGTGCGCTTTCCATTCGTGCCAGGGCAGACGGCGCTGGAGGGCAAAGGCGATCGCATTGCCGATCTCCCAGGCGGTGGCTACAACCAGCACTGGACACGCAATGTAGTGGTTTCACCAACAGGCGATCAGCTATACGTCTCGGTCGGCTCTCGCTCTAATGCCAGTGAAGAGCCCCTGCCCAGAGCCTCTGTGCAAGTGATGGGCTTAGACGGTAGTAATCAGCAGATCTTTGCCAGCGGCCTGCGCAATCCCGTCGGCCTCGACTTTCACCCGCAGACCCAAGCGCTATACACCACGGTTAATGAACGCGATGGACTCGGCGATGATCTGGTACCAGACTACTTTACGCGCATTCAAGCCGGTGAGTTTTTTGGCTGGCCCTATGCGTATTTATCACCTGAAAATTTGGACCCGCGTCAGCTCGTGGATGGGGTGAGCACCGCCCCTGAAAAGGCGAGTGAAACGCGATCGCCCGACGTCTTATTTCAGTCACATTCAGCCGCTCTGGGCCTTCAGTTTTACGACGGCAGCACCTTTCCAGAACGCTACCAAAACGGTGCCTTTGCCGCATTTCGGGGCTCCTGGAATCGCAGCGCTGGCACAGGATACAAGCTGGTTTTCATCCCCTTTGATGAGGGCCGACCGCTGGGCGGCTATGAAGACTTCTTAACCGGCTTTTTGACCGATCCCAGTGGGCCAACAACGTGGGGGAGACCCGTCGGACTATTGGTCTTGCCCGATGGCTCGCTCTTGTTTACAGATGAAGGCAACGACAGAATTTATCGGATTCAGTACGAAGCCAATGGATGAACAATACGACAACAGCAAAGTTAGTGAGGGCTATGGCTCGGCTGGCTGCTGTTGCTGGACTAAATTCGCGAGATATTCGTGTACGAGCTGATAGCGTACGCCTGAGACTTCCGGAGCCTCGAAGATTAGCCCTGAGCCGACCAGAATATCGAGCACGAGCTGAAGCCGCTGAGGATCAGTTGAAATGCCTGCAAAGGCGATCATTTCGGCTATCTCTGAGTGACTTTTAAGGGGGCGGTTGTCGTCTTCGCTGAGCTGATGAAGAACAGACTGAGCGATTTGTTTGTTTTCGGAGCCGCAGTCGTGAATCACGTTTCCTAAGAAGTTTTTGAGTAGCTGGTTTTTGGGCGATCGCCCCAATGCCTGATAGGCTTCTAGCGTTGTAATAGCTTCTCGCTGAAGCTGCGCGCCCACAACCTGCAATTCAATTGGCCGCACTTCGCCCGTCTCTGCGGCCAAATCTTTGACGAGTGCTGTGATCAGCGTCTCTTCCAGATAAAACTCGGCGGCTTGCGTGAGCTGCCGAATGAGTTCTTCAGCGGCCTGCGGCCGAAAATTTCCTAAGTAATACCGAATCTCTTTACTGAGAACATCGTTATCAATAGCGCTGAGATCCGCACTGCGATCCCACTCTAAAAGATAGTGTAAGAAGTCTTCTCGAAGCGAAAGCACCACTTTCACATAGGGCAGATCCAAACAGTCTCGTAAAAAGAGATAGAGATCGCGGCGCTGCTTAATGGCTGGACTTTCGTAAAAGAAGTCTTCAAACTGATCGAAAATTAGCACGACTTGCTGGTAGGTCTGAGCGGTGAGCGTTCTG
>JBAUIB010000283.1:0-3894 GCA_049680585.1 Phormidesmis sp. | reverse complement strand
TCATTAAAGTTGCGATACTCCGATAAGTCAACCTCCTCTTCTTTTATTGTTCTCATCAGGCGCTCAGCATAGCCGTTCTCATAGGCTTTGCCGACCCCAGCCATGCTAATCGCCACCTTGTTCTCCTCCAACAATCGTACATAATCATTCGCTGCATATTGCACTCCCTGATCTGAATGGTGAATCTCTGGAACGTACTGTCCTAGCCCTTTCTTCAACGCTGTTATGGTCAAACTCTTTTCCATTGTTCTGTCTAAGTGCCAGCCTCGTATACTGCGTGTGAATACGTCCATTAATACCGCCAAATAAACAAACTCCTCCTTTAGCCGAATGTAGGTGATATCGCCTACCCATACTTGCTCTGGCCGTTCTACGATTAGCTCTTTGACTAAGTTGAGATATCGCTTGTAGCCATGAACGCTGTTGGTTGTGCGCTTTTTCCTAATCTTTCTTTTTGCTAATAGCCCTAGCTCTCGCATCAGTCGGGTTATACGCTTGTGGTTGACATCCCAGCCCTCGCGCTGCAACTGCTTCGTAATCCGTCTGTAGCCATAGGTGGGGTATCGGCCAGCCACATTAGCAATCATTTTTTTCAATGCCTCCTTTTCGCTCTCTTTTTCTATTCGTGGCTGGTAGTAATAGCGGCTACGACTGTAGCCAATCACATCACAGATGACTTGTATTGGATACTCCGCTTTCAACTGCTCAATCATTACTCGCTTCCGTTCAGGCTCCACAACGCTGAAGCCTTTTTTGCAACCGCTAGCTCCATCGTCAAGCGACCTATCATCCGTTCTAGCTCCCCTATCTTCTCTTCTGAATCCTCACCCATTCCTTTCCCACCAAATGCTAGATGGGCTTGCTTGAGAAATTCATTACGCCAGCGGTTGATCACTGATGAATGTACTTTGTGAGCGCGACTGGCTTCGCTAATGCTGCGCTGGCCACTGACGACCTCCAGCACCACTTTGGCCTTAAACTCGCTACTGTAATTTCTTTGCTTGCTTGCCATGTTGCTTTCCCCATATGGACTTCAGCTTATACGCTCTCGGTGCTGTCCTAATTTTGGGGGTCACTACATATCCTCCATTCTGTTTTGGCAGTTGATGAGCTGGGCAAATCGCAGACACCCTGAGCTAAACCGTTATCAGACAGTCTCACGCTACTGGCTCGTGAATCGAGGCGGTGGCTGGGTATTCACATCGAAGGATGGGCCTCGGCTCCGATACCATCGGTACACCCGTTTCTGGATGCATATCAAAGTTCAGGGCAAGCGTTCTCCGTTCGATGGGGACTGGATTTATTGGGGGGCACGACTCAGGTCTTATCCTGGCATCAGCCCTTTAATGTCGCTCCTACTTCGCTCGCAGAATGGCAGATGTAAACATTGTCGACTCAACTTTCTGCCAGATTCGCTTATTGAGGTTCATCACCTCGATGGCAATCACGACAACCACCGTCGTCAGAATCTGGCCTTGCTGCATCGTCACTGTCACGACCAGACACACGCAGCGAAAAGCTTGCTACCGATCGTTTCTGAAGCCGAGTCGGGTGAAGCGATTCCCCGGCTTAGGTTAACCATACCCCTAATAGCGCCTCGCTGCTCTCGTGGATTTCTATTTTGCTCACGCCGCTCATGACGCATGACCTCATTGCTATGCGTCTATCCTATCCGTAGCTTGTCAATCCCTAACGCGTATCAGACAGGTTTTCACGGAACTGCATGATGGTGACCAAAGCCAGTCGCCACGGTGGAATGGCTGACTGGCCGACCTTTGAGAATAGCTCGGTGAAGTCGGCGTCTTCAAAGACAGGGCCGACTTCATCATGCAGCGTTACGTATGGATTGCCTTTGGTGAAGACTGCTTTGGCGACTCGCTGGGTATCGGCAGGCACTAGCGAGTTTGGTTGGGGCTTTAGCGACATGGCGTTCTTCCTTTGGAAGCGCTTCGCGATCGCACTTCCTGATAGCGATAGATCTGCCTCAGCTTACCGATTTTTCAATGCTTCTGGAGTTGACCAACAGTGTCCTATACATAGGCGTGATTCCCCGCCGCAGAGCGTGCGAGCGCAGAGAAGCAGGACTCCGTCCGCAAGCGGCGGAGATGCTCATTGCTGTTGAGTAGTTGCGGGTGCCGCAAACACTCAACTCCCTGAAATACTCAAAAATGAAGGGGTTTCGACTGACAGTCATTCGTTCGGACTGAAATTGGACTATATTTTCACCCCTTTCGGATTGCCAAGCGCGTCCATGCGGCCCCTCGGCTCCAGATGTCCGGAAAGCGGCGAAGTGAGCTATCAAAACGTACTTAGAAAAACTTGTCGGCCCTACGAGGTGCTCTGCCCGAACTATTTCCGACCTATTCCTGAGCCCTCATAAACAATGAGGATGACTGCTGCGGCACATTCGCTTGAGCGGCGTTGAAACTAGATACCGCGTACAAAGGTAGGGTCATCGTCATTGTCGCAATCACCACGCCAACAAAGTTAGCAATGTGGCCAGGAGGTTGTTCAGGTTGGCGTTCGGGACTCGCAGATTCCATACGAAAAGAAAGACGGTAGACGCTTTTGTTTAGAGAGCAAACGGAAAGTCATGGGAAAACCCAGACTAAACCACTAAATAGAAACACAGGTGATAGCAGCTACAGAAGATGCCTTGGACCGTGCATCTTCATCTTAACTAAGAGCTCAGTATTCAGCACAGTCAATTGTACATTTGTCACATAGCCGTCACCTAGCTTCTATATTCACCACAAACCGCCAGGAATGGAACTTTCACGGAGACTCTAGGCTTTTAATGCCTGCTATGGCCTTACTCCTATGTCTGCTGCTCTAGCACCTTCCTAATAGCTTGAAGCTCTTCAAGGACGGCTTGGAGCAAGCGATTGGTTTCAGTTTCTACAGGCTGAGCTATTTCTATGGTGACTTGCTTAATTCCCAAAACGTCTTGGGCAAAACGAGCAACCTCGTTAGGGTGAAACATCAAAGGAGCGTCTTTATCGTTGCGGATCTCAGGATTGAGACACTGAGGATCGAAAGGAGGGTTAAGGATAGTTTGATGAGTGTTGGCATAGCGATACACGGATGCCCTAGAACGATTGAGAATTTTTTGGACAGATTCTATTGAAATAAGCTGACCTGAGGAGTTGATGCCGAGGCTACTCGCAGACTCTGCTTCTTTATACAGCTGAACTTTTTCGACCATTTTAATCTTTTTAAGCTTCTAAGCCTTGTCTAACAACAAGACTATACGATCTTACCTCAAGTCTTGTTGTTAGACAAGGTAGTCTTTCCCGGGGTATCAACCTAAGCCGGGACAAAAGGACTTAGCAAGGCTGTATGAATAAGCACATTAAACAAAAAGCTCTGCGGCAAAGCCCAGAGCCATGTATCGTCACCCTAACAAAGTCAAACGATGGGTAACGATGTCAATCAGTATAAGAGCGCGTAGCCAAAAAGTCGCTGCTTGTATTCAGGAGAATGTAGAGCAGACGCTCAGAAGAATTGCCAGTAAAACAGACATCAGCAAAAGTAGTGTTCACCGTCATCGACAAGCTATAGAGCGTCGCAACCAATACCCAGAATCGAGCTTTTGGGAAACAGCAGCGGGCACCGAGTGGCTATCGCGGCTAGTGTTTGGCATTGTCTACTACTTTGGCATCAAGCAAGGGGTCGGGGCTGAGAGCCTATCGGAGTTCATCTGCGCCGTTCATCTAGATACGCACGTAGCGAGTTCGGCTAGTGCGCTGCGCCAACTCAAGCAGCGGATGAACCAAGCGGTGATTGACTACGAAGGAGCGCAAGCCAAACACTGTGTTCCTTCTGAAGGCCAGGGAATTTGTGTCGGTGCTGATGAGACTTTCTTTGGGTTGCCGGTGCTAGTGCTCCTAGAGC
>JBAUIB010000282.1:0-6319 GCA_049680585.1 Phormidesmis sp. | reverse complement strand
AATCTGGTCTGCTTACTGGGCGCTTTTTTGCAGGTGGGGATTATGGCGCTGCTGCTGTTGGTGCCTGTGATCAATCAGCTGCCTAGCTTGCTTGGGCAGTTTATGAGCGCTGACTGGGTTGATAATGCGAATGAGTATTTTGCCAAAATTGTGGCGATCGCCCTTGTCACCCTCTGGAATTTTTGGATCAATCTCAAGCTCAGCTGGCGGGCAAAGAAATAGGCTAGCTTTTTGCTGGCCTGTTGTCCTGATTAGCTCGCTGCTTTCGATATGCCTGCTTTGCTACGAGGGCTTGCTGGCTTCCTCTAGAAGGCTGATAACCTGCTTTTTGGTAACGGTTAGAAATCCGTCTAGGAAGTCATCAGTCGATTCACTTGCTTTCAGATAATCGAAAAGCGTTTGAATAGGCACCCGAGTGCCGATAAAGACAGACGTACCACTCATGATCTCCGAAGAAACACTGATAACAGATAGTTTGATAGACATTTTTCACTTTTTTGAAAGTCTATACTCGTGAATCTAGCTGTCTTATAGACATAGTAGGTATGTGGCAAAGCTAACTATTGCCTTCAGCTTTGCCCTCTTCTGATCTTTCGGGTTTGAGGAGGGGGAAGGCGATCGCATCCCTTATACTCGCCGCATCGGTCAGCACCATCACCAGCCGGTCGATTCCTAAGCCCATACCTCCAGTAGGCGGCATGCCATACTCTAGCGCGGTGATAAAGTCCTCATCTACGCTATGAGCTTCCAAATCACCCGCTTCTTTCTTCATTGCTTGAGCTTCTAGCCGCTGGCGCTGATCAATCGGATCGGTTAGTTCTGAGAAGCTGTTAGCTGTCTCACGACCCACGATAAATAGCTCAAAACGCTCTACTAGCCCTGGCTTTCTCCGGTGCGGCTTAGCTAAAGGTGAAATTTCGACCGGATAGTCAGTAACATAAGTCGGCTGCATCAGCGTGGACTCTACACGTTGCTCGAAGGCTTCGTTCAGCACATGGCCAATGCTTTCGCAGCCGTCCACCTCACCAATGCCGGCTTTCTTCGCCGCTGCCTTGGCCTCGGCTAGATCAGTAAACTGACTGAAATCAATGCCAGTTTTTTCCTGCACCGCATCGTGCATCGTGACCCGCTTCCAAGGCCCCGCTAGGTCAATTTCAGTGCCCTGATAGGTGAGGGTCGTGGTGCCAATAGCATCTTTTGCCGCCTGAATCACCATTGCCTCAGTCAGATCCATCATGTCGCTGTAGTCGGCGTAAGCCTGATACAGCTCAATGGTGGTAAATTCTGGATTGTGCCGGGTGGAAATCCCCTCATTACGAAACACGCGCCCAAGCTCAAATACTTTTTCAAAGCCACCGACGACTAGCCGCTTGAGGTGTAGCTCAGTGGCAATCCGTAGGTACAGCTCCATATCCAGTGTGTTGTGATAAGTCACAAAGGGACGCGCCTCAGCTCCGCCGGGTTCTGATTGCAAGACCGGGGTTTCTACTTCAATAAAACCTTGCTGATCGAGATAGCGACGAATGGAGGCGGTGATCAGCGCTCGCTTACGAAAGGTGTCACGCACCTCAGGGTTAACGATTAGATCGACATAGCGCTGGCGGTAGCGCTTGGCAACGTCGGTGAGACCGTGAAACTTATCAGGTAAAGGCAGCAGCGATTTGGTCAGCATGGCGTAGCGCTTTACCTTTACCGACAGTTCGCCTTTGTCCGTGCGTTTAATCGTGCCGGTTGCGCCTAAGATATCGCCTGCGTCGGTGAGCTGCTTGAGATGGTTAAAAGCCTGCTCGTCGCTTTGGCCCATCTCTGCTTGAATGGTCTTTTTTTCTAGGTAGAGCTGAATCGTACCGGTTTCATCTTGCAGGGTGAAGAAGGCCAGCTTGCCGAACACTCGCCGCGCCATAATGCGTCCGGCAATAGAGACTTCAAAATCTGCTTCTGCGCCTGCTTCGAGATCTGCGAACTTAACCTGCAAATCGGCAATGGGATGCGTGACGTCCCAGCTGTAGGCGTAGGGGATCATGCCTGCTTGCTTAAGCGCCTCGACTTTTTGCAGGCGAGTAGCACGAATGCCCTCAATACCAGAATCGCTACTGTCGTTGGAGTTGGAGGCGTTAGCAGACTTATCTTGAGCCATTGAATGAGGAGCTGTGTATTTGCCAGTCCTTATTGTATCGGCACGTTGAATGATTTAGCTGAATATCTATTCCGGTAGGCTCAGCTCAGTCTACCCAGGCTTGCTTAAGACGCCGTTCAAAAAGACATCGGCGAGTGTCTCTGCCATTTCTTTCATATCGCCTGGTGAGCTGGCCCCGTCATCCATCGTGGACTGGCTGAAGCCGGAGACGGTGAACATGCCTAAGAATATTCTGGCAACGACACGAGGATTCATTTGTCTGTAGATGCCTTTGTCCATTGCGGTTTGGAAGAAGGCTTCGGCGACGTCAGTCATTTTGTCGATGACTTCGGCCTGGATGCGATCGCGCAATTCCGGGTGAAACTGCGCTTCCATGAAGCACACGCGCAGCATATCTGCATTGGCATTGAGGCTGAGCATCCGCTTGCGCATCACCTTGGCGACGGCTTGATAGCTGGCCATTTCACTCAGCTCAGTGAGCAAATCGGTCAAGATCTCAGTCCAGCCACGGGTGGCAACTTCTACCAAAATTGCTTTTTTGTTTTCAAAATGGCGAAACAGCGTTCCTTCGGCCACGCCCGCTGCCTGGGCTAAATCGCGAGTGGTGGTGCCGCCATAGCCTCGTTTAGCAAATAATTTTTGCGCTGCCTTTAAAATGCGCTCTTGAGTTTCTTCTTCCTTCGAGGTGGTTTTCGACGCGGTCTTCTTCGTATAGAGCGGCATCGGCAGTTTTAATCCAAACGTTGGGTAAACAATCTATAGCGTCGGTCACTTTGGTTAACACACTAGTGATGGCTGAAACTTTCGAGTGACAACAGCAAAGCGGCCATATATGCCTCACCCTAGCGTTATTGTTAGCCGTCGGCGAATAAAAGCGCGATCGCCTTTACAAAATAAAACCTGTCCTCATCAAGGATCTACATAACTTCTTAAAATTCATCAAACAGCTTAAAGAGTGTCCTATCCGGTCAACCCTTGGCTAGCCTTGAAGAGCTAAGACAAGCATAATCGGCAGAAAACGTTAGCGGTTGCCAGAAATATAGATCAAGTTGCATGAGATCAACTGATGTCGCAATCCAGACTAGACGACTTACTGCTGGCTAGCTCAGACGGGAGAAATCACGAGAGGAACATCAGTAGGGTGATTAATCGAAATACGGCTGTTTGGTTTAATCCTTTTGGCGAAGCTGATTGTGAGTCAGAAGTTAAGCTGCTCAAGCAAGACTACCGCCGCTATTTTTTATATCACACTCGCTTCAACCAACAATCGCTCGATCCCAATGTGTTTTTGATCATTGGCAGAAGAGGATCGGGTAAAACCGCGCTGGGTCAGTTTTTTTCGTTTCAAAAGGTGATGGCAGGGGCGATCGCCATCGACGTTGATGAGCCTGCCGCCTTTGAAAAAGTCCTCGAAGACATTACGCTGCAAACACCTCACAGCCGAGAAGTCGCCATTCCCCGGATTGCCACCATTTGGAACTTTGTTGTGTGGTCGGTAATCTTTCGTGAACTCAAAGACTTTGATCCGCGCATTCGCGCTGCCTGCATTTTTGGCAATCGCGAAGGCAAACTCTCTACCTTCATCCGTCATTGTCTCAAAGCGCTGCTAGATCGCCTGGTGCAAAGCGAGGACGATCTGCTCGACGAACTCGAAGATATCTTTGCCGATAGCCGCATCCGCAACGGGATTGAGGCCGTGCTCGAAGTTGCTCGCAATAAACCTGTGATCGTCGCTTTCGACACCCTCGAAAACTATGCCGTTCACGATCCCACGATGATGCGGGCCACTGCAGCGCTGATTCAGTGCGGCGCGCAGTTCAACCGCGACTTTGCGCACCAAGGCGTGCATATCAAAATTTTTGCGATGGCTGAGGTGTTCCCTCATCTCAAAGAAGAAGTCATTCTCAATCCGCTTAAGTCAGTGCGCAACGAGGTGTATATGCACTGGCGACCCAAAGATTTAATGCGGCTGATTAGCTGGCGCTTTTACAACTATTTAGAGGCGCTCGATCTGCTCTCGAGTGAATCTCGCACCATTAACTGGGACAATCCAACTGACGTACTCGAAAAAATGTGGTACCCGTACTTTGGCCGCAGCCTGCGCAATGAGCAAGATTTGCCTGAGCACACCTTTCCCTACTTGCTGCGCCACACCCAAATGCGCCCGCGTCAGCTAATTGTGCTGTGCAATGCGATCGCCCGCCGCGCTAAGCAAAAAGGCACCTTCCCTCGCTTTCATCCCGACTGCATCGTCGACGCAGTTCAAGATCGGCAAAATGTCCTCGCCGAAGAAGTGATCAACTCATACAGTTCGCTTTATCCTAAAGTAGGCCGCATCTTAGAAGCGCTCTCCGGTCTGCCAATTATCTTTAAAGGCAACGAGCTAGATAAAAGAGCACCGGTTACCGCCTCCGAGTGGAGCGGCGAATATTCCCCCCACGGCTTCCGTCAGCTAGTTTCTGAGCTCGGTATCATTGGCCGTATTCGCCATCTTAACGAAGCTGCAGGTTACGCCGAAGCTGACTTTGAATACAGCAGTGAAAGCCGGCTGCCGCTGCTGTCCGACCATATCTGTGCGATTCACCCAATGTTCTATCGTAAACTCAACGTCCGTTACGAAAGCCGAGTCAGAGTTTATCCTTTTCCTGACCACGAAGACTTCAAGCCCTGGCGCATAGAAAGCATAGAAAGATAATGGCTCTCATCACCTTACTACTGACTGTTTTGACGGCTCTGATACTCTCTAATGTGGTAGACGACGGTTTGCCTGCTCTCCTTTGGGGATGGATACAGCTGCCTCGCTGGTTGATCGGGGCCGCGCTGCTCACCGTCGTCGCCTGGTGTATAGACAGCGAATCCCCGATTCAGTAGATCAGAGCCACTGGTAGATCTGTGATATAGATCTACGGTTCTTTCAGCTTATTATGAAGCTGCAATGAAGATCGAGAACGAGCGTCTTCTAATCGACGGGTTTTACTAAGGTAAATAGAGCAAGGGGATCACTGCCTGAAAGGCGTCTTAGAGCTACTTTAAGCGGCTAGTATCGATTTTTTTGTGTTCCTGACTCTACTTTTTTCTTCTATGCGCAGTCGTCACGCGTCTATTGCTCAACTTGTTCAGCCTGATTTTGACTGGCAGCAGCTTCGGCAGTTGGCGGGGGAAGATGCCAACTTTGAAGCGGAGCTACTGGCGATGTTTTTGGAAGATGCTGAAGCTAGCCTGGTGCAAATAGAGCTGGCGATCGCCGCTCAAGACACCGCTCAGCTAGAGGCGATCGCGCACTCCCTACAAGGTGCTAGCGCTAACGTGGGTGCTAGCGCGCTAGCACAAGCGGCCCGCCAGCTAGAGCAGATTGCCCGCAGAGGTGAGCTGACAACCGCGCCCAATCTCCTCGGTCAGCTCCGTCGCGACTGTCAAACTATTCGAACTGAGTTTCCAGTCCAGTTTCCAGCTCAGTTTCCAGCCTAGATCTACACTACCGATACTCAGCGTGAGGTTCACTGAAAAGGGCCTGATAGAACTAACTGCTAGGCTCTCCAAACCAACTTTAGTAACAATTTGCAGTGATTAGGGCCTGTGACGGTTGTTTTGATTCAGCCAAGCTGCAACAATTACAGCGGTTTGTCGCCAGTATGCGAACCGTCGCCTACGTAGAAATACGTACCGGTCGATATAATTTGTCCGCTGGCATGCCATACTATCCAACCTGTAATCCCACGAAGGAGTGTCGGTGTGAAAAGAATTGAGGCAGTTGTACGACCTGAGAAGCTTCAAGATGTTAAGGATGCACTTGTCAGTATCGGCGCGACTGGCATGACCTTGGAAGATGTGCGAGGCTTCGGTCGGCAGAAGGGGCAAACCAGTACCTATCGAGGCATCTCATATACCGTAGAGTTTTTGACAAAAAAGCGGCTGGTCTTGGTCGTGGCTGACGATCAACTCTCTAGTGTCCTCGATACCATCGCAACCGCAGCGGCAACCGGCACCATTGGCGATGGCAAAATTTTCGTCTCGTCTGTTGAGCAAGCCATTCGCATCAGAACTGGCGAAACAGGCGAAGTCGCGCTATAGCCAGTAAGTGTCAGCAGACTATATGATGTGGCTCAACCAGAAGCAAACTGCCGCTGTTCCGAGTGGGACGCTGAGGTTGTCTATCCCGTATTTAGAAGCTGACTCTAACGC
>JBAUIB010000281.1:0-9944 GCA_049680585.1 Phormidesmis sp. | reverse complement strand
GAACGGATTGGTAATGTCGGGGGGGGAGGGGAGGAAAACGCCGTCAATAAAGAGGTGATGGGATTTCCCCAGATGACGACTGACACAGCTAAGGCCGCGATCGCCAAAAAGAATCCGTCACGTTTTCTCATTGGGCGTCTCCATCTAACCATTGCAAGTCAGCCCTATCGTGAGTTGGCCCTCAATAGGCTCAATGGCTGAGAAAATCAAAATTTTAGCGGCTCAAAATTTTAGCGACTCAAAATACTGAGCAGCTGAGTGAATGAGGCCACACCAAACGAATAGGCCAACCGTTAAACAAAGCGATCATCTAAATCCGAACGGCTGTCTTGTTGCAAAAGCTTAGAGAGCTGCCCTCGAATATCGGCAAGCTGAGGATTGCTGACTTTAGGAATGACCACTAAACGCACTTCAATCTCTGAAACGTTATCAATGCGAGTGGTTTTCTCCCACACCTTGCGCTCGCTGTCAGACTCAGACTCGTATTGGAAGGTGACAACGTTGTCTCCGACGTCCAAAATCTCGACGTTTTTGAACCAGCCACCACTGCTTTGAATGTATAGCCAAACACCTGGTTTGCCGAGAAGTTCCCTAAGTTTTCCTTCCATTACCCAAGCCCTAAACAGAAATTACGAAACTCAAAGGTAGAAGAGCCAGAAAACACACACCTTCCTAACGGCGGATTTTTTTGCTCGCTACCATTAAATTATTTAAGAATTCTAGCACTGTACGAAGTTTTGTATCAAACCAATTTACATAACTATTAAAGAAGTCTTAAAAATATTTTTCAGCAGCGGGTGTAGCCGTCTTTTAAGCAATTCTGAACGCTTACGGCTCGTCAACAGTTGTCAGCGGGGCGGTTAAAGTATCGGGTAGTGCATCCTCTGGTGCACTGAGTGGCGGACTAATCAGCGGAGCCCCTTCATCTGACTTGTCAAAATTGGGAGCTTCAAAGCTCGCTTTATCAGACTCAGTATCAGGCTCAGTATTAGGCTCGATCGGTTCAAGGCTGGGGGTAACTGGTGAGCGATCTCCTGGTTCAATCGTCTGTAAATTCGGCTGCGAAGGACGCTCAGCCTCCGGCGGCGCGTTCAGAGTATCGTCGAATACAGGCGGAATATCTTCGACAGTCGGCGCGTTCTCTTGTCGCTCGACGACATCAGCCTCTTCAGAAGGCCCCATCTCAGGTGAGACCTCAGGAGTGCTACCTTTGACCTTTTGAAAAAGCGTCTGCATTCGGTTGAAAAGCGTCGGTTTTGCAGGTGTGCTCATATTGGGGGGTGGAGCGATCGCCGCTGAAGGCTCAGAAATATTTGGCGAGCTTTCTAAGACATCAGCAGCCGGTTCATCCACATCAGTAGCCGGTTCATCGCTAGCGTCTTCTCCGAAAGTATCAATGTCGCTAGCGCCTGACTCCATGTCAGGTTCCGTCCGCTCCGGTTCTGACAGCCCAGGCTCTAGCTCCTCTGTATTAGACGGAATATCTTCAACTTCGCCCTTTGTGACAGTCTCACCTGGGATGGGTTCCTGCAAGGGGACAACGACCGAGGTTTCTTCATCGCGAACAGAGGCAGGGGGAACCACAGGTTCTACTGGTGGCAATTCTTTTGCTGGTACTTCTGTTGCCGGCAATTCTTTGACTGGCAATTCTACAGACGGCGCTTCTTCTACAGGTGCTTCTTCTAGTATTTCCTCTATGGGCTCGTCTTCTATGAGTATTTCTTCTGTAGGTACCTCTTCTATTGGCACTTCCACAGGTGGCTCATAATCAGGACTGACAATCTGCCCGACTGCCTCTGGTGGCAATTCTCCCCGCACCAGCTTGGCTAGGGTGTCTCTATAGTTAGGGTCGTACTCAACAATGCGGACGGTGCTGTTAAAAGCGTTGTCAACAGGCATGCCCTGCTCATCGACGAGGGTGAGCTGCACCCAGTTTTGTCCAGGTTTGAATCCCTTTAAATAGATTGGCTGCCAAGTATCAAATACAAAATCTCGACCGTTTAAATTACAGCGGATTCGCCAGTCGGCAAGATCAGGGTCTGCCTGAGCAATGGCATGTAGGGGAGCGTTGTTGAGATAGAAATCGAGCAGAATCGGCTCAGCGCCATAGCGTCCTTGAGGCTCGCTAAAAGTCAGCAATGGCTGATCTTCGTTGGGGGTGTTCTCACCTGTCTGCGCAAATACGTGAAAGGTAACTTGAGTATAGGCACCTTCATTTTTGAAACTTTCGCCCCAGGGCTTTACCGCAAATGCGCGCAAGGTATGACTGCCAGGGGCCAGTGCTAATAATTCGAAAGGCTCTTCTAGGCTATAAATCGATTGGGCGGGCTGGTTGTCAAGGATGAGCTGAAGGTGAGGGCCAACGCCTAATTCTTCATCCTTATATATAGAGAGACCGCGCAAGTCGAACGTTACGGATAGATCAGTGGTATCAATGGTCTGGTTGGGCTTTGGAGAGGCGATCGTCAATTGAGGCTGTTTGTCTGCTATGAGCTCAGCCAAATCCAGAAAAATGGCGGGGGGCGCTACTTCGCTGATTGCACCACTGAGCTTTCTGACTTCGCCGCTGCTAGGCACATCCGGCAAATCCATCAATCGTACAGACTGAGATCGGCTGGTGCAGCCCCACAGCAGCAGGCCCAGTGAGCAGCCCAGGAGCACACGCCAGAAAGCCTTTGGCAACAAACGCGTCCCCTGTTTCAGCCATCGCTTTAACCACTGCTTTACGTTTCTTTCAACCGCCGCTGCGAATCTCATAGAGCCCTCATGCCAAAACTGATGTCAGAAGTCACTGCC
The DNA here is from genome assembly GCA_049680585.1 of Phormidesmis sp. Classification (GTDB taxonomy): domain Bacteria; phylum Cyanobacteriota; class Cyanobacteriia; order Phormidesmidales; family Phormidesmidaceae; genus Phormidesmis. The sequence continues at coordinate 7,148 of JBAUIB010000281.1, read as the reverse complement.
AAAATCGGTGACAAACAACACCATCTGATCATATGGGACGACCGCCGCAGAAGCGATTTCCTTAACGAAGTGACAGAGCTTTCACCTTAGCAAGGGCTTAATGCTGGAGGTGTTCCATTCCATGGACACTGCTAACCCCACCCACGCACCAAACATAATTTCTTAAAAAGACATAAAAATTAACTGAGTTCCCGCTATTTTCTATAGATAGTCTTAGATCCCCTCTAATTTTTCTGTGGTTTTCGCCTGAAATACCTCTCTAATAGGATGAACTGGCCAAAGTATTTCGTTTTGTTAAAAGACTTGTCGAGTTTCTTCAACGATATGCATGGCTTGAACGTGAAACCTTTGGCCAGCGGTATTTCTGCTCGTTGAAGGTTTGTTAACTTAGCGCAGTCTGAAGGCAAAGCCGTGACTATAATACGTGAGAACATTCCTGTACCTTGCTTGGGCTTAGACCGACAGAGTGGCTTCATAATGCAGGTTTTCTGCGTAAGGCAAACTGTTCTGTGCGAACGCGGTCTCTTAAATGTGAAGATCCGGTCTAGCTAAGTGCTCTAGCGAGTAATGCTCCGATAGCGTTTCTGTTAACGCGTTTCTCTATTGGAGTTTTATCGATCTATCGCTCGCCTTCGGGCCGGATCGCCCAACGCTCGGCAACCAAAGGTACCGTTCTTTCTCTGTCTAGAGAGGAGAGTCTCCATGACAACTACCCCGCGCGAGCGGGAGGCCGACAAAGCCAAGGTAGTGGTTGATAAGAACCCGACCCCCACTTCATTTGAGAAATGGGCAAAGCCAGGTCATTTTGACCGGACTTTGGCACGGGGCCCCAAAACTACCACCTGGATTTGGAACCTTCACGCTGACGCTCACGACTTCGACAGTCACACCAGTGACCTAGAAGATATTTCACGCAAAATCTTTAGCGCTCACTTCGGTCACTTGGCCGTTGTGTTCATTTGGTTGAGTGGCATGTACTTCCATGGCGCTCGCTTTTCAAACTACGAAGCTTGGATGACCAATCCACTGGGCATCAAGCCTAGTGCTCAAGCTGTTTGGCCCGTCTTCGGTCAGGAAATCCTGAATGCTGACGTTGGCGGTGGCTTCCACGGAATCCAGATCACCTCTGGCCTCTTCCAGATGTGGCGCGCTTCCGGTATTACCAACTCATATCAGCTGTACTGTACTGCCATTGGCGGTTTGGTCATGGCTGCTTTGATGCTGTTTGCTGGCTGGTTTCACTACCACAAGTCCGCTCCTAAGTTGGAGTGGTTCCAAAATGTGGAATCGATGCTGAACCACCACCTAGCAGGCTTATTTGGTCTCGGTTCCCTGGGTTGGGCGGGTCACCAAATTCACGTATCTCTGCCCATCAACAAGCTGCTGGATTCGGGTGTTGCACCCCAGGACATCCCGTTGCCGCATGAGTTCATCCTGAACAAAGCACTAATGGTGGACTTGTACCCCAGCTTTGCTCAGGGCCTAAAGCCTTTCTTTACGCTGAACTGGGCGGCTTACTCGGATTTCCTCACCTTCAAGGGTGGTCTCAATCCAGTCACGGGTGGCCTATGGCTATCTGATACGGCTCATCACCACTTGGCGATCGCCGTAATGTTCTTGGTAGCGGGTCATATGTACCGCACCAACTGGGGCATTGGTCACAGCATCAAGCAGATTTTGGACGGCCATAAAGGCGATCCGCTTCTGTTTGGCGGCGAAGGTCACGTCGGCATGTATGAGTTTCTGACTCAGTCGTGGCATGCTCAGCTAGCGATTAACCTTGCGCTGGGTGGCTCGGTCACAATTATTGTGGCTCAGCACATGTATGCGATGCCTCCCTACCCTTATCTAGCAACTGACTATGCGACTCAGCTGTCGCTCTTCACTCATCACATGTGGATTGGTGGATTCTTGGTTGTTGGCGCTGGGGCACATGGTGCCATTGCACTTATTCGCGACTACGACCCGGCTAAGCATGTCAACAACGTGCTTGATCGTGTGTTGCGCGTTCGCGATGCCATTATTTCTCACCTCAACTGGGTTTGTATTTTCCTTGGCTTCCACAGCTTTGGTCTGTATATTCACAACGACACCATGCAAGCGTTGGGTCGTCCCCAAGACATGTTCTCGGACACGGCGATTCAGCTTCAGCCTATCTTTGCCCAATGGATTCAAGGTCTCCATACGGCAGCCGTTGGAACGGCGGGGACTGCGCCTAACGCACTGGCGCCTGCTAGCTACGCGTTCGGTGGCGATATCGTTGCTGTTGGCGGCAAAGTTGCGATGATGCCTATCACTTTAGGCACCGCTGACTTCATGGTTCACCACATTCATGCCTTCACAATCCACGTAACCGTACTCATCCTGCTAAAGGGTGTGCTGTATGCGCGTAACTCTCGCCTCATCCCTGATAAGAGCGAGCTCGGTTTCCGCTTCCCTTGCGACGGTCCTGGTCGTGGTGGCACCTGCCAAGTATCAGCTTGGGACCACGTGTTCCTAGGTCTGTTCTGGATGTACAACTCCATCTCAATTGTGATTTTCCACTTCAGTTGGAAAATGCAGTCAGATGTCTGGGGCAGCGTGTCTGACAGTGGCACGGTTTCCCATATCACTGGTGGCAATTTTGCCGCAAGTGCGCTCACCATCAACGGTTGGCTGCGCGACTTCCTATGGGCACAAGCTACTCAAGTTATCAACACCTACGGTTCGGCGCTGTCGGCCTACGGTCTGTTGTTCTTGGGCGCTCACTTTGTTTGGGCCTTCAGCCTGATGTTCTTGTTTAGTGGCCGTGGCTATTGGCAAGAGCTGATTGAGTCGATTGTTTGGGCTCACAACAAGCTGAAAGTAGCCCCGGCTATTCAGCCTCGCGCACTGAGTATTACTCAGGGTCGTGCTGTTGGTGTAGCTCACTACCTACTAGGTGGAATTGCCACTACATGGGCATTCTTACTGGCTCGAATGTTATCAGTAGGTTAAGGAGCGCGGAGGACTTATAAAACGTATGGCAACTAAATTCCCAAAATTTAGCCAAGACCTGGCGCAAGATCCAACAACTCGTCGGATTTGGTACGGGATTGCCACGGCTCATGACTTTGAAACCCATGACGGAATGACAGAGGAGAATCTTTACCAAAAGATTTTTGCCTCTCACTTCGGTCACCTGGCGATCATTTTCCTCTGGACCTCAGGCAATCTGTTCCATGTCGCTTGGCAAGGCAACTTTCCACAGTGGACTCAAGATCCACTCAATGTAAAACCCATCGCTCATGCGATTTGGGATCCCCATTTCGGTCAGCCGGCTGTAGATGCTTTCAGTCAGGCTGGTTCTAGCAGCCCGGTCAACATCGCATATTCGGGTGTTTATCACTGGTGGTACACCATCGGGATGCGCACCAACGGCGATCTGTACGCTGGCGCGGTTGGCCTTCTAGTCTTTGCAGCATTTATGCTGTTTGCTGGCTGGCTGCACCTTCAGCCCAAGTTCCGACCTAGCCTGTCCTGGTTTAAGAATGCTGAATCTCGTCTCAACCACCATCTGGCTGGTTTGTTCGGCGTCAGCTCTTTGGCTTGGACTGGACACCTGGTTCACGTGGCGATTCCTGAGTCTCGCGGTGTGCACGTCGGTTGGGATAACTTCCTAAGCGTTGCGCCTCACCCGGCGGGTCTGAAGCCGTTTTTCACAGGTAACTGGGGCGTTTATGCCCAAAACCCTGATACGGCTAATCATATCTTCGGCACGTCCGAAGGTGCGGGTTCAGCTATTTTGACCTTCCTGGGTGGCTTCCATCCTCAGACAGAGTCTCTCTGGCTGACGGATATGGCGCATCACCATTTGGCGATCGCCGTTCTCTTCATCATTGCTGGCCATATGTACCGGACGAACTTCGGGATTGGTCACAGCATGAAGGAGATTCTAGCGACTCACCGTCCGCCTGAAGGCACGCCCTTTGGCGGCATGCTAGGCGCGGGTCACAAAGGTATTTACGATACCTACAACAATTCGCTGCACTTCCAGCTTGGCTGGCACCTTGCATGCTTGGGTGTAGTCACCTCTGTGGTGGCTCAGCACATGTATGCGATGCCGCCTTATGCTTTCATCGCGAAGGATTTCACCACAACAGCTGCGCTGTACACTCACCACCAGTACATTGCTGGTTTCATCATGGTGGGGGCGTTTGCTCACGGGGCGATCTTCCTAATTCGGGACTACGATCCTGCGGCGAATGAGAACAATGTGCTAGCACGGGTGCTAGACCACAAAGAAGCTATTATCTCCCACCTCAGCTGGGTCTCTCTGTTCCTTGGGTTCCATACTTTAGGTCTATACGTCCACAACGACGTTGTAGTTGCCTTTGGTACGCCTGAGAAGCAGATTCTAGTTGAGCCTGTGTTTGCACAGTGGGTGCAGGCGGCTTCTGGTAAGGCACTCTATGGCTTTGACACGCTGCTTTCTAACCCTGATAGCTTGGCTACTACGGCTTGGCCCAACCACGGTAATGTGTGGTTGCCCGGCTGGCTAGATGCAATCAACAGCGGTAAGAACTCTCTGTTCTTGGCGATTGGCCCTGGTGATTTCTTGGTGCATCATGCGATCGCGCTCGGTCTTCACACCACCACATTGATCTTGGTCAAAGGTGCGTTGGATGGCCGTGGCTCTAAGCTCATGCCTGACAAGAAGGACTTTGGCTTTAGCTTCCCTTGCGATGGCCCCGGTCGTGGCGGTACTTGCGACATCTCTGCATGGGATTCGTTCTACCTAGCGATGTTCTGGATGCTCAATACCATTGGTTGGGTGACCTTCTACTGGCACTGGAAACACTTGTCCATCTGGAGCGGTAACGTCGCTCAGTTCAATGAGAACTCAAACTATCTCATGGGCTGGCTACGGGACTACCTCTGGCTGAACTCTTCTCAGCTGATCAACGGCTACAACCCCTATGGGATGAATAACCTAGCTGTTTGGGCTTGGATGTTCCTCTTTGGACACCTGGTCTGGGCAACTGGATTTATGTTCCTCATCTCCTGGCGCGGTTACTGGCAAGAGCTAATTGAGACCATTGTTTGGGCTCATGAGCGTACGCCTTTGGCTAACTTGGTTCGCTGGAAGGATAAGCCGGTTGCAATGTCGATTGTTCAAGGTCGCTTGGTTGGTCTAGCTCACTTTACGGTGGGGTATGTACTGACTTACGCAGCCTTCCTAATTGCCTCGACCTCTAGTCGATTCGGTTAGCGCTGAATTTGCTGATGATAAGTGATTAGATAAGTAGATAGAGCCTCTCAGCAAAGCTGGGGGGCTTTATTTTTAGTGCTATTGCCGTACGCTTTGGGGATATATAGCTCTGGCCACCTAGCTGACGACACTGGTGACTGCTGGATAACTAAGGACCGCATCATCGAAGCCGCTTTGAAGGATGCTAACGTCACTTACCGTAAGCGACTGTTTACGCCTATCGTGACGCTATGGGCGTTTCTATATCAGGTACTAGATGCGGATAAACGTCTGTCGAACGCGTCAAGCAAATTCAGTGCTGACTGGCGGTTGAAGGCGCTCTTATCAACTGCCGACACCATAGGGCCCGCTCATTCATCCCATAGCTGAATATGATAGCGGTAGCCCTGTTCTGTCAAAAAGAGCTGACGATGCTGGGCAAACTCTTCCTCGCACGTTCGCAAGGAAACCAGGGTGTAGAACTGAGCGCTACGACCATCTTGCTTGGGCCGTAAGATACGCCCTAGCCGCTGGGCTTCTTCCTGACGCGAACCATATTTCCCTGAGACCTGAATCAACACATCGGCATCGGGCAAATCGAGGGCAAAGTTGCCCACCCGCGAGAGAATGAGCCCTGAAACTTCGCCGCTGCGGAAGTCAGCATAGAGCTGATCTCGTTTTTTCTGGCTGGTTTTACCGGTAATCAGGGGCAAATCAACCTGCTGAGCGATCGCATTCAACTGATCTAGATACTCGCCAATAATTAACACCCGGTGACCTTTCTCTTTTTCGAGCAAGGCTTGAACAACGTCCAGCTTTAAAGGATTTTCCGCCGCAATCCGAAACTGGTAGCGGCGTGCTGCCGTGGCGTATTCCATTTGCCGCTCTTCAGTTTGCGCCACCCGAATTTCGGTGCAGTCGGCAGCGGCAATAAAGCCTTGACCTTCCAACTCTCGCCAGGGCACGTCATATCGCTTTGGGCCAATGAGTGTGAAGACATCGCCTTCGCGGCCATCTTCACGAATGAGTGTGGCCGTAAGCCCTAGGCGACGACGGGCCTGAAGCTGCGCAGTGATCCGAAAAACGGGAGCTGGCAAGAGATGGACTTCGTCGTAAATAATCAGCCCCCAGGCTTGCTGATCAAAGAGTCCTAGATGGAGAAAGTCATCATCTTGGCTGGCGCGATAGGTCAGAATTTGATAGGTGGCTAGGGTCACTGGTCCCGTCGCCTTTTTCTGGCCACTGTATTCAGCCAGCTGTTCTTCTTTGAGGGTGGTTTTATCCAACAGTTCTCGCTGCCATTGGCGAACGGAGGTCAGGCTACTGGTGAGAATGAGTGTTTTCTGCTGGATGTCTGCCATTGCTGCCATGCCAACCATGGTTTTCCCAGCGCCGCAGGGCAGCACAATCACACCGCTGCCACCTCTGGCTTTTCCAGCTTGATAGAACAACTCGGCTGCCGTTTTTTGGTAAGAACGCAGGTGGAAAGAGTCTCCATCGACTGTTTCGGTTCGAAGAGACAATGTGAGTTCGTCTCCGGTAAGATAACCTGCCAGGTCTTCTGCTGGATAGCCAGCGGCCAGTAAGGCTTGCTTGAGCAAACCGCGATCACCTAAGGCAATGGCAAAAGTTGTTGGCGACAACTTCTCACCCAATAGCGGCTCCACCTGTTCGTGCCGTTGCAAGAGTTCTGCGAGGGGCTTGTCTTCTACCTGCAACACCAAGGACGAGAGTACAGATGAAGCTCCCTTTTTTGTATCCGGTTTTAGGGTGGTGAGGCCGTAGCGATCGCCCAGGGCCGCGATCTCTTGTGCCACCGACTCCGGCATGGGGTATTTGGCATTCGCTTGCAGCGCCGTCACCATGTCGGCAACCGGCATCCCCGCCGCACGAGCATTCCAAATACTCAGCGGGCTGAGGCGATAGGTATGGATATGCT
>JBAUIB010000280.1:0-9077 GCA_049680585.1 Phormidesmis sp. | reverse complement strand
AAAAAATGCTAGGCCAGTGAACAATCCTTTATTTTGGCTCGGTGTTTCTCTTTTGCTAGTTGCTATCAGCCTGATGGCGCTGCTAACTGTGGCTATCTTCACCTTGCAGGAGCTCGCGCGCGCCGCTAGAAGTGCTGAAAAGCTGCTAGATATGCTCAATCGTGAGATGCCCGCCACGCTAAAAGATCTGCGTCTGACTGGCAAAGAACTGGCCACACTGAGCGATGAAGTCAGCGGCAGTATGCAGAGTGCCCGCAGCGTGGTGCAGCAGGTCGATCAGGGCCTATCCGAAGCAAAATCTCACGCTCATAAGGCTCAAATTACAGCTCGCAGCCTAGGCGCAGGTGCGGCTGCGGCCTGGCGGGTTCTTGCTAAGCAGCCTCGCCGCCGCCGTCGTCCGCCCACCCGGCGGCCACCGGTCACGCCAAATTATGAGAATCTGGCCGCCCGTAGTTTACCTCAGCCGCCTTCTCAAGCAACCTCTGAGACCAGCCGTCGCTCGGCCAAACCGCCGGAAAGCTCCCTTCACACAACCCAACCTGCGGCCTCTACCCCTTTAGATTCAGGCACTGACAGCCCGCTATAAGGCCAAATACAGGTCGCTCAGGCCCTGCCTATCGGTCTATTTGCTTTCTTCTTTGCGACTGAATATCTTAAAATCAGGTAAACAACTGTAAACAGAGGCGTCATTGCCTTCGGCCTGAACTAATGAAAATGCGCTTCAAAGTAATGCTCAGACAGATACTCAGTCAGTGCGCCGTGGTCTGCTGCATCGCGCTGTTAGCTTGGTCGCCAGCAGCCCCTGCCCAAGCCTTTAACAATCCCGAACTGCTGCCGGATGAGCCGACTGTCGTGATCGATCTCGCCCGCATCTTGAACGATGCTCAAGAAGAATCTCTCAATGAGCGGCTGCCTGCGTTTGAAGCAAAAACCGGCTGGAAGCTAAGGGTGCTCACGCAGTTTGATCGCACACCTGGACGGGCGGTCAAGGACTTTTGGGGGCTCGACAAAAAGAGTATTATGCTGGTTGCAGATCCTCGCGGCGGTAACCTACTCAACTTTAGTGTGGGCGATGAGCTTTATCCGCTTTTGCCCCGGACTTTTTGGATTGAGCTGCAGACGCGTTTTGGCAATCAGTTTTACGTGCGCGACAACGGCGAAGATGGCGCTGTACTCGGCGCGCTCAACGCGCTGGAGACCTGCTTGAATCGAGGCGGCTGCGCGGTTGTCCCGGGACTGCCTCGTGAGCAGTGGATTTTGACCTTGATTACCTCGATTTTGGGCGGCGTTATCTGTGGATTTGCGGCGCAGCCTAGAAAGGAAGGGCAAGGGATTGCCTGGCAGTGGGCGCTGCTGTTTTCGCCGCTGTGGGGGATTTTGTTCATCGCGTTTGGGTTGGGGCCAGTGGTGACGCGCACGCCTGAGCTCTTACCGGTTATTCGCAACGTTTCTGGCTTTTTGATCGGCGCGATTGTGGCATTTTTAACGCCTGTTTTTGGCAATCCACCAGCGGCTGACGATCAGTCTTGAAGCCCGTTCAAACGCTGACAATGCCTGACCACTGCACCTTTTTCTCACCTGTGCGGCGGTAGGAAAAAAAGTTCTTAGGTTCTTGGTAGGTACAGTGAGGGGCGATCGCAATCTGTGCTGACGCAATCCCCATTTGCTCCAACTGCATTTGATTAATCCGTCTCACGTCCAAGCGCACCCGATTTTCCTGAGAGTCGCTAAACAAAGGCGGATTTTCTATGGCCATGAGGGACTCAATGATTGCCGCTGGCGCTGAAGTTGGGGCCACACTCAGGCCCACCTGAGCCGCCACATCCCGTCCGACCTGATAGACATTGCCGTGAATTGCTGGACCTAGGGCAATCCGCAAATTTCTGAGTTGACTCCCTTGAGCCTGAAAGCGAGCAACGGCGGCAGGCACGATTTTTTGAGCGGTTCCTCGCCAGCCAGCATGCACCGCCGCGACTTTGCCTGTGAGCAGATCACCGATCAGCACTGGGGTACAATCGGCTGAACAGGCCCACACCGCTTGCTCAGGTTGCTCGCTGACAATGCCATCAGCCAAAGGAAAGGGCGGTTGGTGGCTCTCTTGGGAGCTCAAGGGAACCGCTGCTGCTTCAATTTCTGTTGGCGTGAGGACATCGCCGCTATGAACCTGCTTGACCTGGTAGATCCGAGCTGAGGGCAACAGTGCCGCTGACAACTCTGCGGGTGGTGCGGGATAAAAATGCTGCGTAAAAAAGCCGTGGGGCTGAGGCAATAAACCACAGGTGAGAAAGGGCTTGTCTTGCCAGGTTCGCCAAGTCCAAAGTTGCATGACTATGGGTTGCTTATAGGAGATTTGTAGAAAGTGTCATAACGCTAAACTGAGGTACCCGATTATCCTTTTCTACAATAGCGGCTGATAGCGAACAGCGCGCTTTGCCGTAAAACGCAAGGGCAAACGCTAGGATAGGGACTGCAACCTGATGGCCCACCGCAGCTACTTACGCTTGAGAGATGATAAAACTAGGCCAGTAGCCCCGGCTAATATCTAAAGGTGATGTGAGAGAGAAGATCTATGTGGCGCACAAAATATACGCTGGCCAGTATTGTTTTAGGCATTTGTTTATTGGCTATTTTCGGGGTAAGCCGGGCCGTTAACTGGCTTAACCAGTCGGCCGCAACGGCTACGGAGGATCGAATTCCAGTCACAAGTGTGAATGACAATACCTCCGATGAGCCATCAGACGACTCGTTCATTAGCCAAGCCGACGGTACAGGTGATGGCATAGAGGGGGATGTCAATTTGAATGCCCTACCGTTAGAAGAAGCGGGTAGCTACATCCAACGGCAAAAAAGCATGGAGGAAGATCCGCAGATCGCCGGTACCCAAGTGAACGTCATAGCTGCCGCTGACGCCGCTGATGATAATGCGACAACGGCGCAGCCGACGACAGTGACCCCGTCTCCATCTCCTAGCCCTGCTCCGGCGACAACATCTCCTGCCGCGCCTGCGGTTCCCGCCCTGTGGTAGCAAGCCTCTTCTGAGTCGCTATGCCATTTGTTATGTCATTTAAGATCCGGTAAATTAAGACACTATTTCCAACTCATTATTTCAACTATGGGGCGCTCAGACGTATTAGTCGTAGGGGGTGGAGTGATGGGCTTGGCGATCGCCCTCGAGCTTCATCAGCAGGGCGCTCAGGTGAGCGTTCTCGACCGAGACTTTAGCATGGCCGCTGGTCATGCCGCCGCCGGTATGCTGGCTCCACACGCCGAGCAGATTCCGTCAGGCCCCATGTCTGAGCTATGCCTGCGCAGCCTTGAGCTGTATCCAAGCTGGATTAGCAAGCTAGAAGATCTTACTGGCATTGACAGCGGCTATTGGCCCTGCGGCATATTAGCCCCTCAGCTAGCTGAACAGAGCACTTCTCCTCCCAATCCATCAGATAGCCACTCGCTGGATTTTCTCAGCGCCGCCGCTGCCCATGGCTATCAAGCCGGGCTCACTCAGGCCATTACGGGTGCGTACTTCTACCCGGAAGATGCGCAAGTAGACAACCGGGCGCTGATGAAAGCTTTAAAGGCTGCGGTCCGAGATGTTGGGATAGATGTTCAATCGGGCATTAGCGTAGACGGCTTTGTGCAAAGGCAGCAGCAGATTGTTGCCTTGCGCACCTCTGCCGGAGAAAAACAGGCCGCTCACTATGTACTAGCGACCGGTGCTTGGTCCGCAGAGCTTCTGCCGATTCCAGTGAGCCCTCGCAAGGGGCAGATGCTGTCGGTTCGTGTGCCGCCTGGGTACGGTCAAATCCAGCCCTTACGGCGAGTGATCTATGGCCAAGACGTCTATATCGTGCCCCGACTCGATGGCCGCATTGTTTTGGGCGCGACAGTCGAAGACGTGGGCTTTACCCCTCACAACACACCCGTTGGGATTGCCCAAATCCTCAATGCCGCCATCGAGCTATATCCCGAACTGCAAACCTTTCCCATTGAAGAGTGCTGGTGGGGCTTTCGGCCGGCTACCCCAGATCAGCTCCCTCTACTCGGCGCGGGGCCGTGCCGTAACCTCACACTTGCTACAGGCCACTACCGCAACGGCATTTTGCTTGCCCCCATCACCGCCCAGCTCATCGCTGCCCATATCCACGGCAAGGCTGATCCCCTGCTCCATGCCTTCAGCTACCAACGATTCCGCCAGCCTATCGAGTCTATCCCTGGTGCAATTCCCCGTCCGCCAAATTCAACCACCTCAACTGTCCTTTCCTCAACCGCTCTTTTCTCAACTGGCTCCTTCCCCCCCTCCCCTATGCAAACCCTAGAAATCTCTCCCCCAAATCCTACTCAACTCAGTTCCACCGATACGCTCACCATCGCAGGCAAAACTTTCCGCTCCCGCTTGATGACGGGCACGGGTAAGTTCAACAGCCTCGATACAATGCGTCAAAGCTTTACCGCTAGCGGCAGCGAAATCGTCACGGTAGCCGTACGGCGCGTGCAGACCAATGCCCCTGGTCACGAGGGCCTAGCTGAGGCCATCGACTGGCAAAAGATATGGATGCTGCCCAACACGGCGGGCTGTACCACTGCTGAGGAAGCCGTCCGTGTGGCTCGCTTAGGCCGTGAAATGGCTAAGCTGCTAGGTCAAGAAGACAACAACTTTGTCAAGCTAGAGGTGATCCCAGATGCTAAATATCTGCTGCCTGATCCAATTGATACGCTTAAAGCGGCTGAGCAGCTTGTCAAAGAGGGCTTTGCGGTGCTGCCCTATATCAACGCGGACCCGTTGCTGGCCAAGCGCCTAGAAGAAGCAGGCTGTGCCACTGTTATGCCGTTGGGCTCACCGATTGGTTCGGGCCAAGGCATCCGCAACAGTGCCAATATCCAAATCATTATCGAAAATGCCCGCATTCCGGTTGTGGTCGATGCAGGCATAGGTACACCGAGTGAGGCTGCTTTGGCGATGGAGCTAGGGGCGGATGCATTGCTAATAAATAGCGCGATCGCCCTCGCAAAAGACCCTATAGCGATGGGTAGAGCGATGGGAATGGCAACAGTTGCCGGTCGTTTGGCCTATCAGGCGGGCCGCATTCCAGTGAAGGACTATGCCAGTGCTAGCTCTCCAACGACCGGTACGATTGTAAGCTGACCGGATCTTGCGGTTTGGATTTCACTCTTGTGACAGATTTATGTCAGAGAGGGTGGGAAAATGTCGGCATGTTTGTTATATTACTTAACATAAACGAACGGAAGCTTAATAATTATGCGTTATACAGAAGACGAAACGGGCCTGCTGAACAACTTTGCAGTTGAGCCCAAAATGTACGAAGCCGAGCCCCCTAATGGTACCGAAAAGCGGAACTACATCATTATGGGTAGCATTGCAGCTAGCCTGGTAGTGGGCCTGTTTGTGGTCGCCGCTTCCGTTTCTTAGAAGCCCGTCAATTTATATAGACAGCCGTTGTAGGCAATGTTTACGTAGCTTTAGATACCTCTTTTCTAGGTATGTGCTTGGAATCGTCATACTCTCCCTCTAGGCGATTCGGCAAGCAGCTGCAAGCAGCTTAATTTGAAAGCACTGCAACGAATCTCTCTTGAAAAAGCCCGCCTGTAGGCGGGCTTTTTTTTGCGTCGGGTGCGGATGAACTAGTATTTCTGTTTAGCTCCCTTATTTAGCATCCTTATTTTTATGGTGGCTCTTTGGATTTCTGGTCCCACTCGGAGCGGCAAAACGCAGCAGATGATTGAGGCCGCCCCAGAGATGGGCGCTGATCAACGCCAGCCTTTGTTGGTATTTGCGGCTAATGGCGATAACCGGATGCGGTTGGCTAGTCGCTTAGTGGATACTTGGGGCGATCGCGTTGCCACGATCACCACTACACCTGCTGGCTTTATCCAAGACGAAGTCATTTTGTTTTGGCCGCTGCTGGTACAAAAACTGGCGCTCAAGGCCCAGTTTCCGCTCAAGCTACGGCCTGAAAATGAGCAAGCACTGGCCACACAGCTGTGGCGATCGCGTCTCGATAGCGGCGCACTTGAGATTGACGGCTGGCGAGAGGCTCGCATGGTTCGCCGGACGCTCGATTTTTTGCAGCTAGCCTCCCAAGCAGGCATTCCTATCGAAGAGATTGCTCCCATACTGAAGCAAGGCATGCCTAGCTCACTGGCGGCCGCAACGCTTTGGCAGACCGTCGGTGAAGCGCTAACAGAATGGAAAAATTGGTGCCTGGGCAGAGGGCTACTGACCTACGGACTGATGAGTCTACTGTACTGGCGACATCTGCTGCCGAGCGAGCAGTATCAAACGCAGCTCCTGACTCGCTTTAAGGGACTGCTGGCTGATGATGTGGATGAGTATCCGGCGATCACGCGCCCTCTGTTCTCAGTTTTCTTAGCAGCTAAACGTCCCTGCACATTTACTTACAATCCACAGGGAAAAGTTCGGCTGGGGTTGGGCGCTGATCCGGAGGCGCTGGTCTCGCTAGCAGATCAGTGTCAAATCAAAGCGCTATGGGCGCTGTCCGATGGCTCTTTGGCCCGTTTGAGCGATGACGTTGTCAATTGGGTCGAAGATCCGCTAGCGGTGCCGGTTTTACCAGCGCCCATTGCGTTAATTCAGGAAACGTCGCGGGGGCACATGCTACGTACTACCGCCGAAGCGATCGCCCACGCCATTGAAAGTGGCCAGATCCAACCCCACGAAATTGCGGTGATTGGCCCAGGATTAGACGCGATTGGGCGCTATAGCCTGATTGAAATTCTCACCCGGCGCGGCATTGCCATTGAGTCGCTAAACGATCAGCGGCCGCTGGTTAGTTCGCCGATGGTGCGAGCCCTGTTGTCGTTGCTGGCGCTGATTTATCCAGGGTTGGGGCGGCTCGTCGATAGAGATGCGATCGCTGAAATGCTGGTTGTTCTCAGTCAGCGCCTTTCTAGCCTGGCTGCGCCGACAAATCCTACCGCTCAAGCACCCCGCGCTCATGCAGCCGCTCCGTGGTTTGATCTGGTTTCTATTGATCCGGTTCGCGCTGAGCTGATTGCCGACCACTGCTTTGTTCCAGATATTGAAAATCCGCATCTGCTGCCAGCAACCGCGTTTGCTCGCTGGGATCGATTAGGGCATCAGGCCGTAGATGCCTACAGCCGCCTATTGCAGTGGATAGATGCGCAAAAGCAGCTCCGTCAGCAGCGGTTGACCTTTAGCCCGGTGATGTCGGTAGATCGCATCATTCAGGACTTTTTATGGCGCGGCAATCATTTGCCTTACGACCAACTGGCGACTCTACGTGAATTGATGGAGACGGCCCAGCACTTTTGGGCGGTAGAAGATCGCTTGCGCCTGATAGATGGCCGATCGGGCGAGGCGGCTGCTCGGTTGCCGGATGAGCGATCGCCAGATGACCGATCACTCGGTGATGTGGGCCGCTTTATTCAACTGCTGCAAAAAGGGACTGTATCAGCCAATCCCTATCCGGTCAGACCGCTTGCCCCTGAGCGCCAAGGGGTCACGCTCTCAACAATTTATCAATACCGGGCTCAGCGTCTCAGCCATCGCTGGCAGTTTTGGCTAGATGCAGGCTCGCCGCTGTGGGGCATGGGCAGCGGGGAAATGTTTGGCGCCCCTTTGTTTTTACAAAGCTGGTCGGGTCGGCCCCTGACCTTGGTTGAAACCGAGGCCGCGAATGAAGCACAGCTAACGCGTACCCTGAGAGATTTGTTAGGGCGATCGGGCGATCGCGTCTTTTTATGTCATAGCGACTTAGCCCTGAGCGGCCAAGAGCAAATGGGGCCGCTGATTTCACTGGTAGGCGGCGCTCAGCCTGCGGATGATCTTCTAGAAGCTGAAAGTCTTGTGACTGCTGAATAAGTGGGTAGTCTACGGCACGACTGCGCAGCAATGCCTGATATACCTTATAAAAAGGTAACAGTAGCCGTTTTGCCAGTTTGCGGAACTTGACGATGAATTCTAACAAAGTGCTTTTTGACTATTGGCACGACCAAGTTCGATTTAGAAACGAGACCCTCATGGCTGATCCCGGTCATGTTCAAACTCAAACGTTAAGACACGAATGCACTAATTACGATGCCCTCTGGCAAAGTGCAGAAGTGCAAGCTTTACCAAAGCTAGAGCTTAATCGAACGGTTGCCATCATCAAATACGAGTGCACCGCTAGGGTGCTTCAGCGGCGAGCGGGCTTGCTGAGAGAGCAGGTCGCGGCAGTAGAAGTCAGCTATCGGGATCTTGACGATGAGCGATCGCGTCTGCGACGAGTCATTCTCTTGTTGCAAAGAAAGTTGTTTGGCAAAGACCAAAAGATTGAGCAGCTTGAGTCTAAAGTGACCGCCTTAAAAACAGAAAACGAGGCTCTCAAAGCAGACTCAGAAAAGAGCAAAGCTTATGCAGAGTTGCTAGAAGAGTTTCAGAAGTTGCAAGAAGCTTATGAGAAAGTTGCGCAACGTAGGCGAGAACTGGCTAAAAACAACCAAAGCTTAGGGGGACGGGTTGCCCATACTAAACGCTTTAGGCGCGAACGGGATGAAGCTAGAGAGATCCTAGCTGAGCAAAAAGATCAGATTGCTGAGCTGATGAAGTACAACCAAGATTTGAAGACAAAAAACGAGTGGCTGACTCAACAGCTCAACAGCTCGCAAAAAATATAACTACTTGGCTGTGGCAAGCTGGCGTAAGCTATTCTGAAAAGATTCATGATGAAGCTATCTGACCTAAAAACAGAGGTTTACCGTATTGCTGAGGTGGAAACAACTCGGCAACTCAAAGCGCGCTACGCTGAAATTAAACCTTTGGACATGCGGTACAAGGCATCTTGGCAGAAAAGTCTATCGCTGCTGCAAGAGTCAAAAGACAAAGACCTAGGTGAGAAGAAACCAAGCTTTGAAACTTGGCTCAGCAATCCACCGGAAGAATATAGAGCTTTGTTTGCAGAGGCAGAGGTGGCATTAGACACTTTTGATGAAAAGATAGCTAAAGCCAAACAACTGACTCAAACTCTGGGCACTATGGCTGAGAGCCTTGATGAATTTGCTGAGGCTAGCTTAGAAGAAGTCCAGCACCTAGCCAAAGC
>JBAUIB010000279.1:0-3245 GCA_049680585.1 Phormidesmis sp. | reverse complement strand
GACGATTTTCGGCTTGAACAATATTGCTGAAGGGTCGCACTTCACCAAATTTTTCAAGCACCGCTCCATAGAGTGCTCTAGCTCGGTATTCGTCATTGATAGCCTCGACCATGGCTTGCTGAGTTCTCTCATTGGGTATCTCGCTAGCAATAGCCGGAGTAGTGGCTGTGAGGGAGACTGCCGCTGCTTCATAGCCCAGACCAAGGACTCCTACCTGTCTTCGCTGACGGCGTTTGCAGTGTTTTTTCTTCATAGTTTGGGTATTCCCGTTATAGCGTTTTCCATTCTTCTACTAAGGCTGATGGCACCAGTATTTCTACAGGTTCAGATTGAGTCGTGGGTAAGCTGAGCTTTAAGGGCAGAGTGGGTTGTAGCTCAGAGATAATCGGTGCTAAGTCGTATTGGCCAACGTTGGGTTCGGGTGAGGTTTTATCGGCGAAAATTTTCGCTGAGGCATCATTCGCTGTAAGCATTTTGCCAAGAGAGTTGGTCAAGGCTAGCGGCTGAGATCGGTCAATGCTAGCAACGTCTGGGAAGGCGACTAACCGCAGAAAAAGAACAGGATTCTTATCTGGGCGAATGCGCTTAAAGGCAATGGTCTGCCAGCTATTGCCATGTTGGTCTTTGAGCGTTTGACGAGACTGATAGACGACTTGGCCAGGTGCTTCTTCTAGCTGACGAATAGCGGCCGAGGCAGGCAAAGCTGAGATAGTTTCTACACCCACTAAGCAAAGAATTAAAACGGTTCCGAAAATCACGAACCAAACAACAAGCTGGCGTACGTTCTGCCACATAGAGATACTTCCTTATTCATATTTTTTCGTCACGCTGGCTTAGTCGGTGAGAGCCGATTGAACAGTTTCTTGAATCTCGTCTGCAATAAAGACGGCATACATACCGCGCAAGTCTCCTACGTTGAAGTCGAAGGCTAAATCTTGAGGATAGTTGTCTTTTACAAACTGAGGTCGGTTGTTTTGCAGCCCATGACAAGCCAGACAGCTCGCTTCGACATTGATGCGACGGTAGTAGCGAGTACCTGCTTGATTGTCTAGCGTTTCGCGATCCCAAAAGCCCATAAGTTCGGGCGTTTGTTCAAACTTGGCCAGGGCCATTTTAGAGTGAAGGTTATCTGGCTGATGCGATGGATTGCGGTATTTGTTAGCGATCTGCTTTACCTGCCAGCCGTTGTCCTTACTGAGCTTTTGAGCCTGCATCCCGACGGGCTTACAGACTTCCTTCATGGTCGCCATGGTCGGGGGTTCTGTTGCGCCTTCTAGGGTAGACGCCAAGCCCGACCTGAGCGCGTCCAGATTTTCAATTTCACCAACGGCTTTTGCGAGTTGCTCAGTCGGTATAGGTGGATTTGGTACGGCGGTGGCGATCGCAGGCCAACCCACGGTTATAAGCAACACTACTCCAATCCCTATCAAAGGTTGAAATAGCTTTGTCAGTAGCTGTCTTGCCGATACATTGAACAGTGCTTTAAACATGATGAGACTTATTTCCTAAAGAGATATTTCCTAAAGAGATAACAAAAGCGATTTGATGCAAGTTGAACAAAGATCTTTGTCGATCGCTCGATAGTACCGACATAGCCCTACGCGGCGGCAGGCAACCACCCCTGACCGTTTGAGAAGCTTCAAATGCTTAGAAACGTTGGGCTGATTTAGGCGAGTGCGATCGCAAATTTCAGTCACGCTCCGCTCCTGCTGACAAATCGCAGAGATAATTCGCAAGCGACTAGAATCGCCCAGTAGCTTAAACCGCTCAGCCACCTGGTCAAAGTGTTGCGCGTCAAAGACAGGAACAGTCAGTAGTGAATTATCTGCCACTGAACGAATAGGTGTTTTTTCAGCAGATGTTTTCATAATCGCTTATCCCTACCTACGGGTTGTATTAGCAGTGGCTTTTTCTTTGAGGGTTGAGTCTATTTTGGGCAGCGTCACCGGTAAAGGTTCAGACAAAGGCGCAAGCATTTTAAGGCCGAACAACGTTCGTAGCCCTAGTTTCTCGAACCACGGCAGGCCAAGCCCCGTGCGCATTTTGACCATAAAATACTCTTCAAAGGCCGCTTTTACCCACACGACCCACGGCCCCTTAGCGGCATAAGAACGCTTCCGCTTTCCTGTTTTAGGATCGGGTAATACAGGTGCGGCAATGTAGGCAATTCCCGTCTCGCCAAATTCTGCGAAGCAAAGCGCCTCTAGCGTGGGGACTTTATGCGAATCTTGAATGGCCCCCAGATCCACGGCAATATTATGGGCCACCGCCGTTGCCATCGCTTCGGCCATTTGTCCGCTTTTGGGTAATCCGATGGGCACCTGAGTTTTGTCGGGCTGGGCTATTTTTGCGCTAACGCCTGCTGTGTAAATTTCAGGAAAGTCAGGATGGCGCTGGGTCGGCAAAATTGGAATAAATCCTTTTTCATCGCCGAGTCCGGGCACTTCTCGAATAAAGCCTGCTCCCCGAAAGGCCGGTAAAATCATGGAATACTTGAACGGATAGGTTCGTCCATCACTCAGATGCACCGTCTGTTCGTCAACAGCAGTAAGGGCCGCATTTTCAACGACAGTAATGCCTCTCTCCTGCATCAAATCAGCCGTGAGCTTGCGAGCATGTTTCACGTTAGAAACGCCTAAATGTCCCACATAAGGCTCAGGCGTGAGGTAAGTAATAGAGACTTGATCGCGCAGTCCCTTACGTCGCAGTTCGCGATCGGCCATGAGCGCAAATTCATAAGCAGGGCCAAAACACCCTGCGCCAGGCGCTGCGCCAATTACAATCGGGCCAGGATTTTCGAGCAAGTCTAGCCAAGCTTGACGAGCCGCAAGGGCGTGGTCTGGCGTACAGATAGACTGGGTGTAGCCACCGTGCGGGCCAAGCCCTGGGATGAGGTCTAGGGCGAGAGATGCGCCAGTGGCGATCACTAAATAGTCATACTCAATCTCGGTGTCAGTTCCCGCCTTGCCTTTAACCGGCTCCCCCACAACCGTCAAACATCGCGCTTCCGGGTCGAGCTTGACTACTCTACCGGGCACCCAGTTAAGGTGATGGCGTTTTGCCAGCCGCGCTAAGTCTAATTGAACATGCGACAGCGGCTTCAGATTGAGCGCGACTTGAACCAGTCCAGGAATAAAGGTAAAATTCGGCTCGCTAGAGATCAGCGTGACCGTATGCGACTTCGGCAATAGATGGCGCAGCTCGTAGGCTGCCGGGAGTCCGGCTAGCCCTGCACCGATAATAAC
>JBAUIB010000278.1:0-5509 GCA_049680585.1 Phormidesmis sp. | reverse complement strand
TAGACGATGGCGGTGCGATTCTGGTTCTGACGGCCTGTGCCCATGACTTTTGCGCTTTGCGAGGGATGCTCAAGTGTAGAGCAATTGCTGGGCACTGGCGCTAAGGCACTAATTTTAGATCTACGTGCACACAAAAGACTCAGCAGGTAAGCAATCGTATCTGAGCGAGAAGGCGACTCGACAGTCTCCTCAAGCACTTTCCCAGCTCGGGTATGTACCGCTAACCGGGCAGCGCTTTCCGCTGGAAGCCAGTCAATCTGCGCTTCCCAAACCGGCTCTGGTAGCTGCCCAGCGCCTTCTCCTGAGCTATCTGCGCTAGCGTCCTTTTCAAAGCGATACAGACAGCTCTTTTGACTACTCGAACCCGCATTGAGTACCAGAATATTCATCGCCTAAAATGGCCACTTCCAGTTTGAGTTCTCTTCTTGGTCTTTACCATGCTCGTGAGCATAGGCCACACTCTCGATAATCTTATTCTTCATCTTCTCTTTTACATGGGCCGCCGCAGATCCTAGCTTAGGCACTCTGTTAATTACATCAATCACCAGGTTAAAGCGGTCAATTTGGTTGTTGATCGCTAGTTCCAAAGGTGTATTGATATTACCTTGTTCCTTGTAGCCTCGCACATGAATGCGATCCTGATTGGAACGGCGATACACCAGCTTGTGAATTAGCCAGGGATAGCCGTGAAAGTTAAAGATAACGGGCTTATCGGGCGTAAAGAGAGAATCAAAGTCCCAGTCATTTAGGCCGTGGGGATGCTCCCCTTCACTCATCAGCTTGAATAAGTCCACCACGTTAACGAACCGCACCTTCAGCTCAGGAAATTCCTCTCGCAGAATCGCCGTTGCCGCTAGCGACTCGTGAGTCGGAATATCGCCACAGCAGGCCATCACCACATCTGGCTTATCGGGCGATACCCCACAGTCATCATTGCTCGCCCAGTCCCAAATACCGATGCCTTTCGTACAGTGCTGTATTGCCTCATCCATCGGCAAATACTGCAAGTGCTTTTGCTTATCCGAAACGATCACGTTGATATAGTCCACGCTGCGGAAACAGTGGTCTGCAACGGATAGCAAGCAGTTCGCATCGGGCGGGAAATAGGCTCGCACCACGTCAGGACTTTTGTTCGTAATCAAGTCTATATAGCCAGGGTCTTGATGGCTAAAGCCGTTATGATCTTGCCGCCATACCAGCGAAGACAACAGAATATTGAGCGAAGAAACAGAGCGCCGCCAGGGCACGTGGTTTTTACAAATATCCAGCCACTTAGCGTGCTGGTTGAACATAGAGTCCACCACATGGGCAAAGGCTTCGTAGGTATGGAATAGACCATGGCGACCGCTAAGCAAGTAGCCTTCTAGCCAGCCTTGCAGCGTATGCTCGCTCAGCATTTCCATTACCCGGCCATCGCGTGAGAGTTCGCCGCCCTGCTCGTCTTCAGGATAAAGGTCTGCCATCCATACTTTCTTCGTGACTTCGTACACATCCTGCAAGCGGTTAGACGCCGTTTCGTCTGGCCCCATCAGGCGGAAGTTGTTCGGGTTCTTACGAAATATCTCTCGCATGAGAAATCCCAACACTTTCGTATTTTCAAATTCTTCGGTGCCGTGCTTATCCATCTCAATGGCAAGGTCGCGGAAGTCAGGCATCTTCAGCGCCTTACGCAGCAGACCGCCGTTTGCGTGAGGGTTGGCACTCATGCGGCGATCGCCCACTGGCGCGAGTTCTTGAAGCTCAGGAACCAGGGTGCCGTTCTCATCAAAGAGTTCTTCGGGCTTGTAGCCGCGCATCCACTCACCGAGCTTTTGCAGATGGTCTGGGTTATCATGCATACCGCCCATAGGGACTTGGTGCGATCGCCAAAAGTCCTCCACCTTCTTCCCATCCACCTCCTTCGGGCCAGTCCAGCCTTTAGGCGTCCGCAGCACAATCATCGGCCAGCGAGGCCGCTCAATATTGCCATTAACCCGCGCATCTCGCTGCACTTCTTTGATCTTGAGGATGCACGCTTCCATCACCTCAGCCATCCTCTGATGCATCTCTGCCGGGTCTTTACCCTCTACAAAATAAGGCGTATAGCCATAGCCTCGGAACAGATACTCTAACTCTTCGTGAGAGATGCGAGCCAGAATAGTCGGGTTGGCAATTTTGTAGCCATTGAGGTTCAGCACCGGCAGCACTGCACCATCGCGAGCCGGATTGATGAATTTGTTAGAGTGCCAGGCGGTGGCTAGTGGGCCTGTTTCTGCTTCACCATCGCCCACAACAACACAGGTGATGAGATCGGGATTGTCGAGTACAGAACCGTAGGCGTGAGAAACGCTGTATCCTAGCTCGCCCCCTTCATGAATAGAGCCTGGTGTCTCAGGCGTCACATGGCTCCCGATATCACCTGGGAAAGAGAACTGCTTGAAGAATTTTTGCATTCCCTCCGCATCTTGCGTTTTGTCAGGATATAGCTCGGTGTAGGTGCCTTCTAAATAAACAGGTGCCAGGACTCCAGGCGCACCATGCCCTGGCCCCGCCATAAAGATCATGTCTAGATCGTACTTTTTAATCAGGCGATTGCAGTGAACGTAAGTAAAACTCAACGCCGGAGACGCGCCCCAGTGGCCGAGCAAACGGTGTTTCACCTGCTCTTCCTTCAGCTCTTCTTGGAGCAAAGGATTGTCACGCAGATAAATCATCCCTACCGCCAAGTAATGGCAAGCTCGCCAGTAAGCATCTATTTTGCGTAGCTCTTCTTCAGAAGGGGGTGTATGGTCTAGCGATACACTAAAATCGGAATGCTGAGAAACAATATTTGTCATAATCTATACAATGCTCCTAATCATTGAAAAGAGAGTAGAAAAACTATGTTTTAGAGATAGCTATCAAAGAGAGATTTGCAGGCATTTTTATCGATACTATTGAGCTGTGCAGGCCATACCAGAGCAGCCACCCAAAAGGCTAGCGACCGAGTAGAGCGATTACAGTGTTACAGAATACAGTTCTCAAGATATACATGGAAATTATCAACTTTGAGTAATCAAGCTTCAAATGACCATTAGTTTGTCTTCGTGACTATTTGTCAATGATGGCATGGAACCTATAATTCATCTACGAGATATCTTTAGGAGATCGCATTATGACTGAGAAAACGTTTTGGAATGAACGCTACGACGACAGCGATTATTTGTATGGCACTGAACCCAACTCATTCCTCGCGCAGAACGCAGATATGCTGAGCAGCCCTATACTGTCGCTATCTGAAGGCGAAGGTCGCAATGCGGTTTTTTTGGCATCTCGCGGTTTAAGCGTGCTGGGCGTAGATTGCTCAGAAATCGGCTTAGATAAGGCAAAGAAATTAGCTAAATTAAGGGATGTTACTATCGAAACAGAACTTGCTGATTTAGCTCACTTCAGACCCAAAGAAAATCACTATGGGTCAGTCATATCTATCTCAGCGCACCTGCCGAGCACGGTTCGCAATCATCTCTATCCGTTAATAGAGTACGCACTCAAAGCTGATGGAATCCTACTGCTAGAAGCGTACTCTGAAAATCAATTGTCTAAGGACACAGGCGGGCCAAAAGATATAGACATGCTCATGACGATTGAAAAACTTAAAAGAGAATTCTCCCACCTGGAGACAGTGCTACTGAGAGAAATCGAGCGAGACGTCTCTGAAGGCAAGGGCCATACTGGGACTGCTTCCGTCGTTCAATTCATCGCACGGAAAAAGGCTTAACAGTATTTTGCAGCTATATAGAAGTACATCTGTTCAAAGATAGAAGTGGCACAACCCTACCATTAGATTCTTCTATGGTAATATAGTTTTGATAGAGGAATCTAGATTATCTTCCTGAAAAAGTAACCCATGCCACGAAAAGCCGCCGCGAAAAGTAAGGACGCTCGTTCCAAATCAGCAAACTCCAAAGTAGCTCAGCTCTCACTGGAGTCTTTGGAGCTAGTTGCCAACTTCTTTAAGGTTCTATCCGAGCCGAGTCGTTTGCAGATTGTCTGCGTTCTAAAAGCGGGGCCTCACAACGTTACTGAAATCATTGAGGAAACAGGGCTTGGACAGGCGAACGTATCGAAGCATCTGAAGCTACTGGCTCAAGCGGGTATCGTTTCACGAGAGCCGCGCGGTGTTTCGGCTTACTACAAAATATCAAACCAGTCCTTTTTCCAACTCTGTGAAATCGTCTGCGAGACGCTCTCTATTCAGCTCAACGAGCAAAACAAGCAGATTGAAGAGCTAGTCGCTGCTTCCCCGAGCAGTTAAAGCAGAGATACTTACAGGAAAAGTTAACTACGCGCAGATGACATTAGCATGACAATAAACTACTATATGGTTATATAATATTAATTAGACGTGTTGCGTAATAAGACTCAAAAATCGCTGTAACCCTTATATAGCAGCGAATTCAGACGTTTTTTGAGTAAAATCGCTGAATGCTTTATGTAGCAGTGGTTTCAGCCATTATTTTTCTTATATCGCAACAGCTCTATTGAAAGAGGAAGGAAAACTTTGAGTCTTTTTGTTCGGAACGTTAGCGATCGCCTCAGTGTTGCAGGCCAGCTTGAAGCTAGCCAGTTTGATCAGTTACCCTCACAAGGGTTTCAATCAGTCGCAAATCTACGTCCCTACACCGAACCTGGAGCGACTGCTGAAGATCGGCATCAGGTAGAGGCTTTGGGGTTGCCTTATATTCACCTGCCGCTCGCGTACTCTGAGCTAACGCCCGCAGTGATTGACTCAGCTATTCAGCAGGTACACAGCCTTCCCAAGCCACTGCTGCTCTACTGCAAAAGCTCGCTGCGGGCAATTATGCTCTCTCTCTTTTACGAGATAACTTATCAGGGCAGTACCGTTGAGGCGGCAAAGGAGAAAGGTCGAGTACTCGGGTTCGATTTTGATGCTCATATCAATCTGCAACCCATACTAGACGCCTGCGCGAATAAAGTTTCTAGTCGATAGGGTTCTATATCACTCGCTTTTTTAGTCTTTGGATAGGATAGATAAAGATGGCCGATTTCAATCTTATAACCGCTCTTTTAGGAGGCTCGCTCATTGGATTGAGCACAACGCTGCTGTTGCTATTTAATGGTCGAATAGCGGGCATTAGTGGCATTGTTAGCGGAGCGATTGGGTTTGGAAACGATGGTA
Source organism: Phormidesmis sp. (assembly GCA_049680585.1). Classification (GTDB taxonomy): domain Bacteria; phylum Cyanobacteriota; class Cyanobacteriia; order Phormidesmidales; family Phormidesmidaceae; genus Phormidesmis. Next base: position 351 of record JBAUIB010000278.1, on the reverse strand, counting down.
CATGGAAGAGACTTTTTATCGCAGGACTTTTGGTCGGTGGATGGCTCTATGAAAGTGTTGTCGCCGCTCAGCCTACGCCAGTTTCTGCGCTATCACCTTTGGTCATGATTATCGGAGGGTTCTTAGTGGGCATAGGCACTCGCTTAGGCAATGGCTGTACCAGCGGTCATGGCGTTTGCGGATTAGGCAGGTTGTCGGTTCGCTCTTTGGCAGCGGTACTCACGTTTCTAGCTACTGGCTTCATTACCGTTTTTGTTACCCGTCACGTCCTGCTCATTGGATAGCTACAATCATGAAACAGATGATCGCAAAACAACAGACAAAACAACAGGGACTGGCTATTGTCTCCGG
>JBAUIB010000277.1:0-2197 GCA_049680585.1 Phormidesmis sp. | reverse complement strand
TCGTAGAACAGACCCAAGCCGAGGTAGCGGCGTTCTCAGAGGGGCGATCTCATCTGACGTTCGACTATGAACCTCATGATGCCTACGGTATTCGTGAGGGCGATATTTTTGTGACTCAAGGGCAAGACAGCGGGTCAGTAGCGTTGCGCGTCGGCGGACAGCACCGGATTGATGCCCAGCTAGCGGCAAAGGCAGGGGTTGCTCAGCGCTGGGCGGAGGTGGAGAGGTCTTCGCCCGCTGTACTCTTTGAGCAGCTGGCCGCAGCTCATAGCGAAGGCAAGCAGCTATGGGGCCTGAATGTTGAGCCATTAGGAACTTACACCAAAGGGCAGATTACGCCTTTTCCAGCAACTGAACAGAGTCAGCAAATGGTCGCGCATCAGGCCGAGCCCGCGCCAGCCAGCGTCAACCAGGTACCGCCAGCAAAGCCCGCTTCTCTTCAGCTGTACGAACGCTACAGCAGTCAGAATAGCGGTGTTCTATCGACGGTGGCAGCCGGTAATCCGCAGCTTCAACAGCGGTTGGACAGTGCGGTGGTCGAAAGCGCGATCGCCGATGGACACCCCATAGAAGCGATTCAACAGGCGATCGCCCAACATAGCCCCGAGGCTCAGAGGAATGGTCAGCCAGATGCCTACGCTAAGAACGTAGTCAGGCAGATGGCTAGCCGTACAGAGAAGGCGACTTATCCCCCCTCGAAAAAACGCACTCAGACCCAGAGTCGGAACTCATCCAAAAGAGCCAAGGCTAAAGACAATGGAATGGGGTACTAGCAGAGTTGTGTAAAAGAAGTGGTCGTGATGCCGCCACCAAATCGGTTGTTCGGTTCCTTGCTGAAACCATTCCAGATCACTCTATAGAAGCAAGCGTGATTGCCTAGATATTAAGACGGCGAGTTCTCCTCGAAAGGCTCTACTGCAGGAGATGTCTCTATACTAAGTCTGCGAGATCCGATGCTCCTCAGCATACTGGCGGAGCGCACGGTTGACAGATTCTGAGTCTGGAAAGATCTTGTGTAAGTCGGGTTCTATCACTACTATATTCGTGCCTTCTCGGTAGCGGCTTGTGTATTTCCCACGTACACCCGATCTAATCAGGTCGGCTGAATATTCAGGTCTCAGAGTATCTTCAATGCTCATATGCTTTGCGCTCCTGCCGGTTAGCGGGAATGGTTCGTCAGCCAGCTTTGCACTTCAGAAACATCTGAAAAATCAAGCAGTGCCTCACCTAGTTCTTCTAACACCGTCAATGGCAGTGCTGAAATTGACGCTCTCATATCTTCCGGTAGTTTACCAAAGCGCTTCCCGAGTTGGCGGACAATGAGGCTAGCGGCTTCTTCTTGCCGTCCTGCTTGCAGCCCCTCTCGCATGGCATCTTCTCTAACTTCCTGGTAGACCCCGGTTTCTTCAAAAGTAATATCCAGCATCCTTTCCACTTCCTGGCGGGTGATTTGCCCGAAACGATACGAAATAATGGTCACGACCATGTCTATGATGACACGGCCTTCAGCAGGCGATATGGCTTGCGCCCGACTCAGTAATGCCCTAGCTTCTTCGGGAGCTTGCTCTTCATCTACGGTCGTTAGCACCATCAGGCCGACCCACAGCGGTAACTGCCGAATATCACCTAGCTCGTCGAGGTATATCCGATGTGTCTGCCCGCCGTTCAGAAAGCTGCGATGCGGAAACAGGTCGCTTTGCTCCGTGCTACGAGATGGATAGATAATTACGACCTGCCAGTCGGTAAAACGCTCCCGCATGCGGTAAAAGTAGAGCGCTGCTTCCGCAAAAATGCGCTCGTAGAGCCGTTCATCCTTTTGGAACTGTACCTCCACAAAGAAGACGGCTCCTGGCTCTCCTTCAGGCGGTAGAAACACACCATCGATCTCAAACCTGGGTTCCTTGACGGCTACCGAGTCAAATCGGTAAGCATCTGCATTGGCAGGCGGATCGGGGACGAGTTCGGACAGAAGCGCAGGGGCTTGTCGAAACAAATAGTAGAAAATCGAGTCTCGGCGCATCTAACAGTGCTTCTTTAGTACGCCTGATTTTATCGGCCATTCATTCATTTTTTGCCTTCGGCACCTCAATATGAAAGTTACAGGTCTCAAGTCCTGCCTCCACGCAAGCCTGCAATTCCTCCTGATTCCAGCGTTCAATGTCAGCCCAGATTGATTTGCTATCCCTAAGACCCCGTC